>DATIJC010000001.1:0-15010 GCA_035479015.1 Patescibacteria group bacterium
GTATCAACGCCATTATTTTGTCCCATGCCTTCTGGGGCATGACGATATTAGTCTCCTCGCTACGGTAAGAAAAAATTTGCCTTTTGGACACCAATCCGCTAGACTATCCCTTCCTTCCCTATGAGTCGAATCCGAATACTATTTTCTTTTGGGGTGGTGCTATTGGCTATCGCAGTGCTAGTGATGACGTACGCGCGCCAGACAGGGGTGCAAGCATCCATGGAAGAGCGCCAAGAGCTATCTACGGTTCCCGTCGGGGTGCGCCTGGACCAATTATTTTCCCGCCCTATTTTGCCAGATAATCCACTCTACAATCTCAAAATGCTGCGTGACCGGGTACAACTAATGACAACAGTAGAAGAGGATAGGCCACCGCTCATGCTGACTTTTGCCAACGCCCGTTTGACAGCCGCGCAGATTTTATTCACCCGTGGGCGGACTTCGCTGGCTCTCACCACCCTCTCAAAAGGCGAAAAATATATTTTTGCGGCTAATGCGGTATACGTGAATTCGCCTAAAATTTGGAGTGAAGATCGGCCGTATTTTGACTATACGGTCGATACCCATTTACAAGCCCTTTCGCTGATACAGGCGGGTTTAGTGGATGGACAGCGCGCTTACGTGGATCAGCTGATCGCGCAACTGTCAGCTCTTCACGACAGCCGATAACTCTTCGATTTTTTGCAAAAACTGCTCTTAAATTCATCAGCTCTGGACGATATATAAAGATCATCAATGATGCAGTTGACCGGAAGCTTCGCTAGTGTTTGACTAACACTCCAAACGTCTATATCTAGTGTTTTAAAACCGATGCGATGTCCATATTGCCACTACAGTGAAACAGTTGTCCTTGAGTCACGCGTGGCTGAAAACGGCAGAAGTATGCGAAGGAGGCGGAGTTGTGAGAAATGTGAACGCCGTTTTACGACATATGAGCGTGCAGAAGGAATCGACGCAACCGTCATAAAGAAGAGCGGTGAGAAAGAGCGCTTTGACAGAGAAAAGATAAAGAAAGGGATTTTGAAGGCCACGTGGCGCCGGCCGCTGACGATGGAAGAGGTGGAAGAGATCATTGATGATGTGGAGCGCCGTATCCGCGGGAGCGCAGGCAACGAAGTAAAGAGTTTTGACATAGGCAAGCTCGTACTCGAAAAATTGCGCGATAAAGATCCGTTGTCATCGATTTTGTTTGCCAGTGTCTACTTTGACTTTCAGACATTGGAAGACTTTGAAAAAGAAATAGCTAAGTTTAAATAGAAGGGGTAAAGGAAGGTATGAAGAAAAAAATGTCCTTTGAAGTCCGTAAGTTGTCACCCGGAATGGGTGAAGCCGTTGCCAAACGCACAATTCTTCGTACCAAAGCCAATGGCAAAGTAGAGACGTGGGAAGACGTGGCCCGGCGTGTGGCTAGAGGGAATGTAGGACTTTTACCAAAGAAATTTGCCAAAGAAGAGCAAAAAGAATTTGATATTTTGTTCAAACATATTGCCAATGCCTCGATGCTGATGAGCGGACGTCACCTCCAACACGGTGATGAGACTCAGAAGACTCGCAATATGGAGGTGTTTACTAACTGTTCGACGAGCTCGAGTTCTTTTATTCTCTTCTACTTACTTTTGAATGGTTCCGGTGTGGGCCGAGCCTACGACGATGACATGATCGTAGTCAATTGGGACAACATGCCCATCGTGCACTGTGTAATCGATCAAACGCATGCTGATTTTGAGTGGGGAGTGGATGAGAGCACGCGTGATGCCAAACACAAATACGCGGACGCTGTGTGGTTTGAGGTACCGGATTCACGTGAGGGATGGGCTAACGCAATTGAAAAAATGGAATCAATGGCATTTGAAAAGAAGTGGGCAGATAAAACCTTGATTTTAGATTTCTCCAAAGTACGCGCCAAGGGTCAACCGATCGGTGGTATGCAAAATCGCCCAGCCTCCGGACCAAAGCCGCTCATGAATGCAATTGCGAAGGTAGCAACCATCAAGAATTCAGGCATGAGTCCGTGGAAGCAGGCAATGTTTATCGATCACTATTTGGCTGAATGTGTGTTGGTGGGTGGAGCCCGCCGGGCCGCACGTATCGCGACCAAGATTTGGACTGACAGTGAGATCTTTGATTTTATTGATATCAAGCGTGGCGGATTTTTATGGAGTGCCAATAACTCTGTCGCCGTGGACGAAAAGTTTTGGAAACAAAAAACGAAGCACAGTCAAAAAGTATTACAGGCAATTTTGGATGCCTCATATCACGATGGAACAGGTGAACCGGGATTTGTAAACCAACATAGGTTGGTGCAAAACGATGATAACTACGATGGGTACTTGGATGGTAAGTATGCCGAGGGCAATAAGTATCACATGTTGGCAGGAACTGATAAATTATTATCGCTCTTGGCCCGGCGTGCTGGAGCCAAGTACTACGCCCAAATTCCCAATCCATGCGGTGAGATAAGTTTGAACATGCTCGGTGGTTACTGTGTGATCGGCGATGTGGTGCCGTACTTTGCGCCGACCGATGATGATGCAGAAGAGGCATTCCGCGCGATGGCCCGGGCACTCATCCGTGTCAATACCATGGATTGTCTGTACAACAAAGAGGTCAAGCGCACCAACCGTATTGGTGTCTCCATGACGGGTCTGCATGAGTATGCGTGGAACCGGTTTGGGTATGGATTCCGTGACTTGGTAGACGAAGAGAAGTCCAAAGATTTCTGGATGATGCTGTCACGGTTTAAGCGCGCTGTTGTAGATGAGAGCGCAAAGTATAGTAAACACCTAGGTATGGTGACACCGCACACCAACACGACGATAAAGCCAGCAGGGACGACCAGTAAGTTATTTGGTCTGACGGAGGGTGCGCACTTGCCATCCATGCGTGAGTACATCCGCTGGGTCCAGTTTCGAAACGATGATCCGCTAGTGAAGAAGTATCAAAAGATGGGGTATCCGACCAAGGAGCTGAAGAGTTATTCGGGGACGACGGTTATCGGCTTCCCGACACAGCCGGAGATTTGCAAGCTGGGTATGGATGGAGCGCTACTGACGGCCGCCGAAGCCACGCCAGAAGAGCAATACAAGTGGCTCATGTTACTTGAAAAGTACTGGATTGTGGGTGTCGATGAACAGGGCAATGCACTCGAAGACACAGGCAACCAGGTAAGTTACACGCTCAAGTATGATCCGGAGAAAGTGAAGTTCAAGGAATTCAGTGAGATGGTGCGTAAGTACCAGTCACAAATCAAGTGTTGCTCGGTGATGCCACAAACAGAGGCAAGTGCGTATGAGTATCAGCCAGAGCAGTCAGTGACGATCTCTGATTTCATGAAGGTCGTCAACGAGATCACCAGCGATGATGAGCTCAAAGAAGATATTGATCTGGAGACCTTGAAGTGCGCCAGCGGTGCCTGCCCGATATAAAAAACAGAGATAAGAGGTAAGAGATTAGAGATAAGAATTGTCATTCCTGCGTAGGCAGGAATCCAGACAAAAAGTATGAATTCAAACCAAATAAAAATAGTAATAATTATGGTGGCATCCGTTTCGGAATTGACTGCACTTAGATATTCAAGCGTGTGCCGACAGTCACCAAATAATATAACAATCTACTGTGCTCATCTGGCTTCAGCTAGAAAAGGATTTCAAATTGAGTATCCCAACTCAATTTCAATAGCCAATGTATTGGCTAGCGGTGTTAGCGGTACTGCAAGAAACGGGGCACCCTCTCCAAGTCCATCTTTTGGACCCGATGAAGCATGATTTTTCTTGGCTTAAAACCAAAGGACCCGTCTCTTTTCAAATCTATTCACGTACGGCTTTTGATGGGGAGTCGTTTTGATGTTCGTGCGCAGGGATTCCTATTTCGCTTATTACTAGACCTGCTTCCGCCCATAATCTGTCTTGGACCATATCAGGAACGGTTGTCCAGTTGGGATGATTCTTTCTCCACTCTCTCACAAGTGACATAAATTTCTTGCCTACTTCTGTGGGTTCATCTTCATGTCGATACACACCGGTTTTTGAAATGGCCATTTCTGCTGTCATAAGTACTCCTTTTGAGAAGATAGTGTACAACCTTCATGAAAGTCGTCAATGAGATCATCAGTGACGATGACTCAAGGACAGAAACTACATGTACGCGATACCAAGCTGCTGCATTCTGGAGACGGTCAGAGAAATATACTCAACATATAAGTCAGGAGCAAGGGCACACAGGGCAGTTGTGATATCGAGATAGGTGGAGAGGTGATCTCCCAGCTCATCGGCTGGAAGTATGAGCTTGAAAAGCGTTATGTGGCCGTATCCAGTCTCACTGGCCAGCAGAGCGAGCATGGCAAACCGATCTACCTCACTGGGGCAATCTTGGATAGATTGAAGTTTTACTCTAGTTTGCTCTGTTTCAACTTTTATTTTTTCGACTAAAAGAGGAATTGTGCGAGTGATGAAATCGTTTTCTGTGTTTGGCATTGCGGCAGTATACAACAGGATTTCCATCCCCGCCTGCAACAGCTGACGCTGTAGCGTCTGCGGGCAGGTCTTGACATCCCGTTAGCACTCAGATATATTCACTGCTAATGATTGACTTAACTGCACGTCAAGTGCAAATCCTTCGAGCAGTGATTGAGGAATTTATCAATTCGGCTGAGCCAATTGGTTCGGACACGATAGATAAAAAATACAACCTCGGTGTCTCGCCAGCTACCATCCGCAACGAAATGGTGTATTTGACCAAGCACGGCTACCTGAAACAGCCCCATACCAGCGCCGGCCGCATACCGACGTCCTTAGCTTTGAAGATGTACGTACGTGATCTCATGCATGAGAAAGATCTGTCAGTAGCAGAGGAAGTCACGCTCAAAGAGCGTATGTGGCAGAAGCGCAAGGAGCTTTCGCTGATTTTGCAGGAAACCACCAAGTTGCTGTCATCCCGCGGACACGCTGTCAGTGTGGCAATTGATGATAATCAGCACTTCTATATGTGTGGCTCGGCCCAACTGCTATCCATGCCGGAATTTTTTAACATTGACCGCATGCGGGCAGTCCTCAACTTAATTGACGAAGCAGCGCAGCTGCAGGACATTTTTGAGCACGGTAGCGGCGAACAGCCGGTACACGTGGTATTTGGTGAAGACTTGGGGAATAATTATCTGGATCCCGTCGGGTTTGTATTTACGGATTTCATGGCAGCGGATCATCATTGTTGGCTAGGGCTCATCGGCTCCAGCCGCTTTGATTACCGCTATGTGGTGCCCATGATGAGGTATGTGCGGGACTGCGTAACAGATATGATGAAAGCGTAATTGGTAGCTAGTGGCTAGTATCTAGTAACTGGAAAGTAAAAATATGTCAGACGATAAACAACAGACGCAAACACAAGAACCAGACACCAGCGACCAGATACCAGTCACTCCAGATCGAGACGAAGTCGAGATATGGAAGCTGAAAGCTCAAGAGTGCGAGATGAACTGGAAGCGGGCACTGGCAGATTATCAAAATCTGGAGCGGCAAACGCACGAGGGGCAGATCAGATTTGCAAAACTCGCGACCCAAGGGTTTGTGGAAGAGTTGCTCCAGCCGTATGAGCATTTGCAATTAGCGGCCAAGCATTTACAGGACAAAGGTTTGGAGATGGTGATCAACCAGTTTAAACAGGTCTTTGAATCACAGGGATTAGTAGAGATCAATCCGTTGGGCAAACCCTTTGATGCGGGCTCTATGGAAGTGATCGAAACAAAGGGAGGTAAAGAGAACGAAGTATTGGAAGTTGCGAGTGTTGGTTTTGAGCTAAACGGTATTGTCGTCAAGCACGCGAGAGTAGTAGTAGGTAAAGGTAAATAAAAATATTTGGAGGTAGGTATGTCAAAAATAATCGGTATAGACCTCGGGACTACAAACAGCGCAGTAGCTGTCATGATGGGTGGCAAACCCAAAGTCATCCCTCTTGCTGAGGGAACCAATACGTATCCATCGATTGTGGATCCAGCCACACGCACAGTGGGTGCGACGGCCAAGCGCCAGATGGTCTTGAAGTCTGAGAAGATTATCAACTCCGTCAAACGTTTGATGGGCCGAAAGTTCACTGATCCTGAAGTCAAAAAGACTATGGAGCACGTGGCCTACAAGATCGTGGCTGGTAAAGATGGCATGGCATGTGTCGAAATAGATGGCAAACAGTACACGCCGCAAGAAATCAGCGCCATGATTTTGTCCAAAGCCAAAGCAGATGCCGAGGCCTTTTTAGGCGAGAAGATCACCCAAGCAGTGATCACGGTTCCTGCGTACTTTGATGACTCACAACGTCAGGCAACCAAGCAAGCAGGTGATATCGCTGGTCTCAAGGTAGAGCGCATTTTAAATGAGCCAACGGCCGCGGCACTTGCATATGGTTTGGATAAAAATAAAACTGGCTTAATTGCCGTCTATGACTTGGGTGGTGGAACCTTTGATATCTCCGTTTTGGAAATAGGTGATGGCGTCTTTGAGGTCAAATCAACCAACGGAAACACATTCCTTGGTGGTGATGACTTTGACGGTCGCATCATTGACTGGATCATCGGTGAATTTAAGAAAGAGAACAGTGTAGATTTGAAAAAAGATAAGCAAGCACTCCAGCGCGTCAAGGATGCGGCGGAGAAAGCCAAGATCGAATTATCGTCTTCTACGACAACAGAGATTAATTTGCCATTTATCACGCAAAGCAGTGATGGTCCATTGCACTTGACCATGAATTTGACGCGAGCCAAGCTTGAAGAATTGGTCGATGACCTGGTCATGGGATCATTTAAGCCAGTGGAGCAAGCGCTCAAAGATGCTGGTGTGAAAGCAAGTGAGATCGGTGAAGTGGTCCTGGTAGGTGGACAGACTCGCATGCCAAAGGTCCAAGAAGAGGTACAAAAATTCTTTGGTAAAGAACCGCATAAAGGTGTTAATCCCGATGAAGTCGTGGCTGTAGGCGCCGCTGTGCAAGCAGGTGTAATTACCGGAGATGTCAAAGATGTGGTGCTCCTGGATGTGACACCACTGACTTTAGGTTTAGAGACTTTGGGTGGAGTACGTACACCACTTATCAGTAGAAACACCACGGTGCCGACAAGTAAGTCACAAATCTTCTCGACAGCGGCAGACAGTCAGACACAAGTAGAAATCAATGTGTTGCAGGGTGAGCGCGAGATGGCGGCTGATAATAAATCACTTGGCCGCTTTATCTTGGATGGTATCCCACCCGCGCCACGCGGCATGCCGCAAGTAGAAGTCACCTTTGATATTGATACCAATGGTATTTTGCATGTGACGGCCAAAGATAAAACCAGTGGCAAAGAGCAGAAGATCTCTATTCAGAACTCCACAAATCTTTCAAAAGATGAAGTAGAAAAGATGGTGACAGAAGCTGAGAAACATCGCGAGGAAGATGAAGCCAAGAAAAAACTCATCGATGCCAAGAACCAAGCGGAACACACCGTGTTTGAGATGCGCAAGCAGCTCAAGGATTACGGTGCACACTTAGCTGATGCTGACCGCGAGGCCATTGAAAAGAACGTCAACGAATTAGAGGTTTTGGCTAAGAAAGAAGATGCCACGGAAGAAGAGCTCAAAAAAGCAATTGATGCTACGATGCAAGCTTCACAAAAAATCGGTGAAGCAATGGCAAAAGCAAATGCAGCCAAGCCAGAAGAGAAAGCCGACTCCGCCGAGGCTACGTCGAGCCAAGGCAAGGAAGATAAAAAGGACGATAAAGCCGAGGAAGGAGAGGTTGTAAAAGAGTAAATATGGAGCAGCCAATTACGCTAGATCGAAGACCACCAAAACCTGTTCCAGTGGAACAGGTAAAAGATGAATACAAAGGTGTTGATTGGAAAAAGAAGCTTGCGCCATTGTTAGCAATGCTGCGCTTTAATCCAGGCTATCGAGAAAAAGACTTGTCAACACCAACGAAAACAGACGCAATTGTTCGTCCTGTAGATGAGCAAAGACTTGTGCAGATTAGACAGCAGATAGAAAACCCAGATGGATTACAACAGTTAAAATAAGAAAGGATCCCCGTACTCTACGAGTATCGTAGACCTACGCAAAGATAAGTATGGCAACAAAATCAATACAATCATCGCTCACGCTCCAGTTCATCACGCTGGCAGACTACATTATCACCGCTGAAGACAAAAAGATGTCAGTGATCGGCATGTTTGACAAAGTATTTGTCAGAGAACTCCCGGCCGTGCACCGCCAAATGTGGTTGGCCGTCGGACTTGTCGGCAAATCGGGTGAACAAAAGATGCTCTCTCTGCGCGTCCTTGCACCGTCCGGGTCCGAGGAAGTCAAAACCGAGCTACAATTTACGATTGGCGACAATGGCAAGTCCACGCTGACAGTCAACTTTGATGGTTTCCCGATTAAAGAGACTGGCATTTTTACCATCCAACTCATGGATGGCACAAGTGTTGTCGGTGGCACGACATTTGAAGCGATCAAAGTGCAAGAGCAACCCGCTAGCGCGAAAGTGAAGAATTAATTTCTCATAAAGTATAATGAGTCGTATGATCTGTCATGCTTGCGAAGGCAAGCATCCAGACAACAAGTAATTCAATATTGTATTTATCTATTGACTGGATTTCCCCAAGGGGACTAATAGCCCACCTTTGCAGGAATGACAAAAATGGCAAGCACTCGTGATTACTACGAAGTATTAGGAATACCAAAAACTGCAACGGCAGCGGACATCAAGTCTGCATACCGTAAGGCGGCGCTCAAATTTCACCCAGACAGGAACAAAGAGCCGGGCGCGGAGACCAAGTTTAAAGAGATAAATGAAGCCTACGAAGTTTTAGGCAACGAAGAAAAGCGCAAGAATTACGACCAATTTGGCCATCAGGCATTTCAGCAGGGTGGATTTAATAGCGCCTCCGGTCCCAATCCGTTTGCTGGGGGATTTGGCGGACAGGGTGGACCATTTAGTTACACATATACTGGTAATCCGTTTTCCGCCCAAGGCGGACCAGCCTCGGGCTGGGAAGGCATGGACTTTGGTGGTTTCTCCGATCCATTTGATATTTTCGAAAGTTTCTTTGGTGGCAGCATGCGCCGGGGCCCGCGTAAACCCCACTACGAATTAGAAGTAAGTTTCATGGAAGCGGTCAAAGGTGCGGAGAAAAATGTCGAGATCGATGGGAAGAAAAAAACTATCAAAGTCCCGGCCGGTGCTGATAATGGTACGCGTGTCCGTTTTGCCGATTTTGATGTGAGTTTCCGCGTCCGACCAGATCCTAAATTTCGCCGTGATGGCGAGGATATCTATACAGACGTGAATTTGCCTTTCTATCAGGCTATTTTAGGCGGGGAAATAGAAGTGCCGACACTTGATGGATCACTGCGTCTGAAGGTTAGGCCAGGTACACAACCAGGTACGATGGTGCGGCTTCGTGATTATGGAGTGTCAAGATTGCAAGGTCGTGGCAAGGGTGACCAGTACATCCGCTACGTTGTGACAATCCCTGAGAAACTCTCGCACGAGGAGCGTGAAGCACTGAAAGTTTTTGAGAAGTAATATGAGCGAAAGAATTGATAGTTACACCCTAGAGGAAATTTGTTTGGATTTACGGATTCACTTTGGTAATCCTCCTCTTCGGCTTCATGCAAAACTTTCAAAGATAGAAAGCGTAGGATTTTTAGGGACTAAATCCCCAGAAGAGAAAGTGTATCTTTTCCCTGAAAGTTTCAGAGATCTGACTAGGGACGAAGTGTATAAACTGCTCTATTCAGTCTATAGGCAAGAGCTCGAGAGACGTGGTTTTCAGACTAACTCACTGCGAACTTAATTTATAATGAATTATTAGTGTACAATTTACGTATGCGAAAAGCACTTCTTTTTCTAATCGTTTTGGTTGTCATGAGCGCGAAGACTGTTTATGCACAGACCGCCACAACGATATCTGCTCCGGTTCCTCCTCCGCCGAATTTAAATACGTACAGTGTTTCGTTTGAGGCTGATCCAATTCGTAAGTGGTGGCCAACTGCGCCCAACAGTGTACAGCAGATTGACGCGGCTCTTTGGAAAGACTCTGATGGAACTCTCGTCCAAAATTTTTCGAATGTTTCAGCTGTATGGCAAGTGGATCCCAATTTCCTTACAATTACCGATACTTCCAGTAATTACTTTGCAGTCTGCCCAGTGGTGACAGCTGGCGGTCGTCCATGTATCCACTTTGCCGCACACGTTATCACGCAGGGTTTAGGAAGTACTGCTATAAAATTAACAATAACGGATCCCAGAACAAGACAAGTAGCTTGGAACCAATATCCATTAGTGATTTACAACATCAATCCATCAGCCTACCCAAGTTCGACGCCATATCTTATCGTCACTACAGCGCCTAATTACACTGCAACACCCAAACCCACATTTATTCCTGAAAATAAAGTAAGCACAGAAGAGTTTAAAAAAGTGCAACAGCGTGTCGAGTATTTGGAAAACCAAGTGCAGACACAACAACAGCAATTGTCTCAGACGCAAAGCCTAGTTCAGAAGATTTTGTCTTTTTTGCAACAAATCTTCCACTTCTAGCGTAAAAGTGCTATACTCACTCCTGGTAATCGAATTAATAGTAGTAGTTGAAAGGTGGGTCTCCCACCTTTTTTTAAAGGATAACTATGGCAGCCCAACAAGCCACAGCCCGTACAGAATTTGCTGCCGCGCTCTCACAAATCGCCTCCGAGCGGGGTATTGAAGTAGCGACAATTCTTGCTGCGATCAAAGAAGCCATGATGGCTGCTTTGCGTAAAGATTGGCAGATGAGTAATCCCGACAGCGAATTTGACGAGACTGCCTTTGATATTGACGTCAATCCAGATACGGGTGAGTCAAAGGTGTTTGACGTTAAGGACGGCAAGCGCACAGATGCTACTCCTCCTGGTTTTGGCCGCATTGCCGCTCAGACTGCCAAGCAAGTGATTTTGCAAAAAGTCCGTGAGGCTGAAAAGGATGCAATCATCGCTGACTACAACGGCAAGATCGGCACACTCGTTCCAGGTGTGGTGCTTCGTTATGACGATAAAAATGTCATCATCGACATCGGCCGTGGCCAAGCATATCTACCTCCTGAAGAGCAAATGCGTGGCGAATTTTACCGCATCAATACCCGTCTGACTTTTTACATCAAAGACATCCGTGAAACTATGCGCGGCAAGACGATCATCGTCTCACGTGCCGATAAAGAATTAGTTTCCAAGTTATTTGAGCGCGAGGTTCCAGAGATGGGATCGGGTGCTGTCAAAGTCAGCGCCATTGCCCGCGAAGCGGGAGTGCGTACCAAAATTGCAGTCAGTTCCACTCAAGATGGTGTGGACCCAGTCGGTGCGTGTGTCGGCCAAAAAGGAGTGCGTGTCCAAGAAGTGATCAAGGAACTCAACAACGAAAAGATCGATATCATCCAATTCTCGGATGACCTGCGTGTCTTTATCCAAGCAGCACTTGCTCCATCTGAGCATCTCAAAGTGACATTGGATGACAAGAAAAAAGCAGCAGTTGTAGTCTGTCCTGACGATCAGTTGTCATTGGCAATCGGCCGCGGCGGACAAAATGCCCGTCTTGCAGCCAAACTAACTGGTTGGCACATCACCATCAAACCAGAGACCCCGACCGAGGAAACCAAAGAAGCAGAATTTAGTCCAGTTGAAGAAACTGAAATTATCGTAGAGCAAAAAACCGAATAGGAGATTTAATGTTTGAAATGAATGATGAAAAAAAACGAGCAGTTGAAGGTATGTCCGGTGTAGCAGACACGACATATGGATTAATAGGTGAGGCACTTGCAAATATAATAGAAAAATTGTTGAGCGACACTCGCATGGATGTACTCTCACCTAATGAACTAGAACGGGAAATACTGACTGCAGCAAGAGATACCATCGAGAGTATGCAAAGAGGGAAAAACATTAGTTCTAGGATTAAGAGGAAACGAAGCGAGAGAAAATAAATGGCAATGCAGTCGCGTCCACCAGTCGTCGCTATCATGGGCCATGTCGATCACGGCAAGACCTCGCTTTTGGATGCAATCCGAAAGACAAATGTAGCTGGTGGTGAGGCCGGTGGCATTACGCAGCATATCGGTGCCTACCAGATCGAATACAACAAACGCACGCTCACTTTCCTTGATACTCCCGGTCACGCGGCATTCTCCAAAATGCGTTCCCGCGGTGCGAAAGTCACCGATATCGTGATCTTGGTTGTCGCTGCCGATGATGGTGTGAAGCCACAAACCATTGAATCCATTCAACACATCCAATCCTCTGGTGTGGAGTACATCGTGGCAATCAACAAAATTGATATGCCCGGGGCAAACATTATCAACGTCAAATCACAACTTGCCGAACACAATGTTTTCCTGGAAGGTTTTGGCGGCAATGTGTCAGCTGTTGAAGTCAGTGCGAAGACTAAACAGGGGATTAACGATTTGCTCGATTTAATTTTGCTGACTGCTGATGTCAAAGATTTGCAGGCCGATCCAGACGGAGATCTCAAAGGTGTGGTCATTGAATCTGGCAAAGATGCGCATACAGGCACATACGCTACGGTGCTTGTACAAAATGGCTCACTTGTTCCCCGCCAAGAAGTATTTGTAGATGGCAGCAAAGAACGTATTCGCCTGATGCAAGACGCGGCCCTCAAAACTGTGCCCAAAGCCACCCCAAGCATGCCAGTGCGCGTGCAGGGATTTTCAAGCATTCCGGTAATTGGTGCGATCGTGGCCAGCACTTCACAAATTCATGAGATGGAAACACCCAGCGAAGCAGTCACTCCAGCGGGTGACAAGATGCTCAAAGTTATTTTGAAGACAGATGTCGTCGGTTCACAAGAAGCGTTGGTTGGCAGTTTGCCAGCAACTATTGAGATAATCGCTTCAGGTGTAGGTGAAGTCACGGAATCCGATGTGCTGCTAGCCCAAACGACTGGCTCACGCATTTTGGCTTTCAATGTCAAAGTGCCAAAGTCAGTTGACGAATTGTCGCAAACGCATAATGTAAAAATCAAAGCCTACAAGATCATTTACGAAATGCTGGAAGACATTGATAAGGTTCTGTTCGTGCTCGCCAATCCACATGCCAATGAAGAAGTGTTAGGTAAGGCAGAAATCACGGCCCAATTTGATATCAAAGGTGACCGCATCGCTGGATGTAAAGTCACTGAAGGTGAGATTAAGCGCGGGCAAAACATTCTCTATAAATTGATTCGTGCTGGCGAAATTATTGCAACACCCAAGATCCGCTCGCTCAAGACTGGTAAAGCCGACATTGAGACAATGAAGGCGCCAGGTGAGTGCGGTCTAGTCTTCCGCGGGACTGTCCCTTTCAAGATCGGTGACACCATTGAGTGTTACCAACTCAAAGAAGTCTAGTTTCTTCTTGCAACGCTACGGGGCTGTGATAGGATCGAGAGCTACATGGCTGACCTCTCTTCACTTGAACCACTGAAAAACGTTCTCTCCACTCCCAAAAAAATATTGATTCTTATGTCGCCTGCACCTAATACGGATGTTGCGGCCACGGCTTTGGGTTTAGGAGTCGCGCTACAGGCAGCCGGTCATGATGTCCAAGTCGCATCTCCCGCCGACATGCGTGTCGAATTTTCCCGGCTCGTTGGTGTAGATAAAGTCAAAAAGAAAATCGCCAACCGTAACCTTGTCGTCTCGTTTCCGTATAGTGAAGATAGAGTAGAGAAGGTTAGCTACAACATTAGTGAAGATGGGAACCGTTTTAATTTGATCATTGCTCCGAAAACCAATGCGCCGCCCCTAGATCCCGCGCAGGTACAGTATGACTATGCTGGAGCTGAAGCGGAAGTAGTGATCACTGTAGGGGTTTCACAGTTCAATGAATTGGGTAACATGTACGAGCAGGACCGTAACGTGATGGAGGGTGCACAGTCACTAGCACTCACTCTCTTTCCCGTCGGCACCTTTGCCAACTACCAAGCGGATGCGCAGGGACTTTCCTGCATGAGTGAGTTGGGTGTCAAATTGTGCGAGTATTTTAATTTGCCGCTCTTACAGGATGAAGCTAACAACTTCCTGTTCGGTTTGGAAGCGGCAACCAACGGACTCTCTAGTCCCACAATGACAGCCGACACTTTTGAATTGGTTGCCAAACTTCTGCGCGCGGGTGCCAAGCGCCAACCCATGGGTCAGCACAATACCATCCAGCCAAACCAACTGCCGTTTACCCAGAATTCAGTGCCCCAGCCCAAGGCTGGTCCGCCTGGGGCGGATACGAGTCAGTTTGCAGCAGCCATGAGCGGCATTCCGCCCGCTAATCCCACGGGCCCGACCCAGTATAGTGCCACCAATGAATTTAAAGGGTAAATATGGTACCAGTTGAGGGCGTGAAATATAAATTAGAGAAAGTTGACTTAGCACTGGGAGAAATGTGGGGATTTCTTGGCTCAGTTTTGACCTGTAAAATTGTGGCTGAAGATCCGAACGGTCAGGCAGTCTATGTTTTTGAGGTAGATGACGGGCCTGCCAATGGGCCAAAAAGTATTGAGCTATCTACTTACATGCTCGCATATTTACGCAAAATTTGATATAATAGCCGCCTTATACGTTTTACTGTCCAGCCTTGAATTCTCTCGGCCGGAACGGAAAGATAAACACTATGGCTCTGGATAAGACCAAAAAACTACAGATCATGAAGGATTTCGCCACCAAAGACGGCGATACCGGATCTCCTGAAGTGCAGATCGCACTCCTGACCAATCAGATCACTGATCTGACGGAACACCTCAAAAAGCACAAAAAAGACAACCACTCACGCAAGGGTTTGCTCAAGATGGTAGCCAAACGCCGCCGCTTGATCAATTTCTTGGTGAGGAAAGATGATAAGCGCGCCAAGGACCTCCTGAAGAAATTGGGGTTAAAATAATGTCTGAGCGCATTAAATGCGAGTTGTTGCTGAAGCTCCCTACAGGAGATGGTAAAACTACACAGATTATCGTGCTCTCTGGCGAGGATCTTGAGCCG
>DATIJC010000002.1:0-75790 GCA_035479015.1 Patescibacteria group bacterium
TGTCGCTGTTCCACAAGCATAGCAACTCCGGATGGCACGTCACCGTTGGTTTTGATCGCGATTTCACACGATGTTGCCAAACCCAATCCCAATACTGTGTCAAATTCAACCAATAAATCGTACTTATCATGTCCTGGCACATTACTCTTCACCGCTTCCCACAACACACTCATCGCTTCCGGTGTATGTAAATCATCCTCAAGCAATGAAAAGAATCTGGTGCGCAAATCATTAATTTTTGTCAACTTATCATCGGATAGCACGGTGCGGTCAGCTTCATTCTTGCATTGGCACAAAATTGCGACAAGTTTGTCATATGATTTTTGTGCCGCTTCCAGCGCATCCCACGTGAAGTTTAATTCACTGCGGTAGTGCGATCCTAAAAAGAGCAAGCGCAGGGCTTGCGGTTTGTATCCCTTCGCGATTATGTCGTCGACCGTATAAAAGTTGTTCAGTGACTTACTCATCTTCTCACCATCTACCCGCAAGAAATTATGGTGCACCCAATACTTCACAAACGGATGTTTCCCAGTCGCGGCTTCGGCCTGAGCAATTTCATTGGTATGGTGAATCGGGATGTGGTCAATTCCACCGGTATGGATATCAAACTGCTCACCAAGATACTTCATGCTCATAGCTGAACACTCGATGTGCCAGCCAGGAAAGCCTTTGCCCCATGGACTCTCCCACTCCATTTGACGCCGCTCACCTGCTGGTGAAAATTTCCATAGAGCGAAGTCAGTGACGTTTTTCTTGCCCTCTACCATCTCTACTCGCGCTCCGGCTTTGAGACTTTCCGGATCAAGCCGCGACAACTCACCATAAGTCGGAAATTTAGAGGTATCAAAATAGACACCGTCGGCAATTACATACGTAAAGCCATTTTTCTCAAGTCGCGAAATCAATTCGATCTGTTCTTTGATATGATCCGTCGCCTTGCAGACTACATCTGGGTGCACTACACCAACAGCATCCATTGATTTCCAAAAAAAGGCTTCAAACTCTTTGGCAATATCCCACACACTTTTGCCATACTTCTTGGCACCCTTTTCCATCTTGTCTTCACCCGTATCATCATCGGAAACCAGATGACCGACGTCCGTGATATTCATGACATGCTTGACTTCTAAGCCGCTGTGGCGAAGCACGCGAACCAGCACGTCATCCATTGTGTATTTTCTCGCGTGTCCAATATGGGCATAGTCGTAGACAGTCGGTCCGCAGGCATACAGACCCACTTGCCCTTGGATAATTGGCTTAAAGTCTTCGATCGACCGCGACAGAGTGTTATACAAACGCATATTTAAACTCTCTTTGTAAAGTGTGTAATTCCTGTTGATTCAAGAGAAAATCGATACCCTTCATCTACTTGTCGCCTCATCCTTGAGAGTGGTCGTGTGTCATAATTACCTGCCACTATCTCTTCTTGTCTACTAGGTGCCTCAAAGTCAGGCATAGCGCCCGTATATACTACTTGCAGGACATATTCTGTCTCCATTTGTCCGTGAAAATCCTGATAGGGAATTATGTCTACAACGTGCAATAGTGCTCCTACAAGTATTACTTGGGGGATGCCGTTTACGTTTTGTGGTATGTCTTCAGTTACTTTCAACCGATCCGACTTTTGTATTTCCATAAACCTCCAAAATTTATCCTATCGCTATTTCACATCGAGTATATCAGAGCACGTTATAATTACATTATGGATTATCCGTTTCCCCCGGCGTTTATCGAAAAAATGAGAAAAGCTTTTGGCGAACAAAAAGCCGAAGAAATTTTTTCCGGACTGAGTTTGCCCCGCCGAAAAGCGATCCGCATTAATACACTTAAGAACGACAAAGATGTCCCTACTTTACTTAAACAGGATGGTTTTGAACTCGTGCCTGTCAGTTGGTACCCAGACGCATATCTGGTAGAAAATCCAGAAGGCCTTTCTTCACATCCGTTGCTTAACCAAGGCCATTTTTATATCCAGTCGCTCTCCAGCATGATCCCCGCGTTAGTCCTCGATTCTAAAAACACGGACCACGTTTTGGATATTTGCGCCGCACCAGGCAGCAAGACATCTCAGATTGCTGCACTGATGCACAATGAGGGATTCATTATCGCTAATGACAGCAGCCGTGAGCGGATTTTCAAACTCAAAGATAATCTTGCACGTTTGGGAGTGACAAATACGCAGAGCATTAATAAGCCCGGACAAATATTATTCAAAGGAGTTGTCGAACCATTCGATAAAGTGCTCGTCGATGTTCCTTGCAGCATGGAAGGCCGCTTTCAAAGTGATGATCCAAAAACTTGGGCCGATTGGTCACCAAAAAAAGTGAAACGCTTAAGCGAAGAACAGAAAGGAATATTGCGCAGTGCCGTGCGCTGTACTACAGCCGGCGGAACAATTGTTTATTCTACTTGTACACTCTCGCCTGAAGAAAACGAAGAAGTCATTGAGTGGATCCTTACCAAAGAAGACATCACGCTGGAACCAATTCATATAAAGAATCTAGCAACCGAGGCGGGTTTGCTAAAAAACACTGTCCGCATTTTCCCGTCGGAAGATTTTGAAGGCTTCTTTATTGCAAAACTAAAAAAGAACTAGTCTTTATTTGGATCAATTTTCTCACTGCCGCCTGAAGCAAGAATCCTAAGATTAAGACTTGGAATCTCTACGTTTTTACCATTTGCCAGACTCTTTTCCAGAGCCAATATACCCATTGATTTTCCTTCATTCTTTTTTTCAAGAGCCGTCAACTCAGTTCCATCAGCAACACCATCACCAGCCATATTTTCAATTCCCATATATTTCTCCTTTTTCTTATCTCTTACTTCTTATCTCTAATCTCTGTTTCTTATCCTGCCCCCACATTGCTGCTCTTCTCTGCATTACTCGCATCCATTGCTGCTTTGACTTGATAATTTTCCGACTTCTTCTTTTCCAGCTGCTGAATTTGGTATTTTTTTTGATCCTTTTGTTGTTCCGCTACGGCCTGCTGCTGGGCTTCCATTTGCTTTTTCTGTTGATAATAACTTTCCGACTGCTGATAGATCTGCGTGTGCAGTTTCTGTTGTTCCTGCACTTTGAAGCTATCGTCCTGCTGCATCTTCTGTGCGATCGCGGCTTTGGCCATTTGTCCGCCACCACCCTGCTCTTCATCAGACTTTTGGTCACCAGATGGGGCACCAGAACTCCCAAGAAGTTCTTCCAAAATATCGAGGGGGGTCTTGGCTACTTGCTTGACTGTATCAGCTGCAGCCGCCTTGGCCGTGTCGACGACACTACCCGCCACATCTGAGACTGTTTGAGCCGCTCCCTGTACAACGTTCATACATTCATAGTAACATATGAGACTATGACTCCTGACATTCAACAAGACATTATTTGGAAGAACAAAAAACTACTTGCTAAAATGCAACCTGGGTCAACCGTCCTGACGGCAAGCAAGTATGCTACTTTTCTTGCTGATAACCATGTGGGTATTGCGCAAAAGGACATGGACTTTGCTTACAAAAACTTTAGTAATCAGTTACTTGAACGATCTGAACGAACTTAGTGTTCGTGCGACCGATCCGACTCCCTAGAGAGACTGCTTTTCATTTTGGAAATTGCTCCAAAGAAAGCCTTGTAAAAGGTTTTGCCTGTCTCACGGACTGCGATATGTTTTTTCCCTAGATCGGAAACCATTTCCACGACCGCCTCATCGGGGGCACCGTGTTTTTTGTGATCGACATCGATAAGTACTTGTAAAGAAGAATTGGGAGAGAAGAATTTAGCGAATTTTGCGACTTTTCTATTCACGAAGGTTTTTAAGCCTTCAGTTAACTGCATATTTTTACTAGATAGTATGATTTGCATCAAACCCTCCTTTTTTACATTACTCTTCTTCCTTCGAGAGCACGCTGAAGTGTAACACCATCAGCATACTCGATATCCGCGCCTATCGGTAAACCGTGACCTATCCTAGTTATCTTCACATTCTCATGTCCATTATCACGGACCATCTGTGTAATGTATAGCGCTGTAGCCTCTCCCTCCATAGTCGGATTAGTAGCCAAGATTATTTCATCTACATCATCAATCCTATGTAAAAGATCGCGCAAATATAATTGATCTGGTCCGATGTTATTTAATGGAGAGATTGCTCCATGAAGTACATGGTACAACCCCGAAAAAGTATTACTTCCCTCAATTGCCAACAGATCTAGCGGTTGCTCAACGACACAGAGAAGTGATTGATCCCGTGTCGTGTCGCTGCAAACACTGCATGGATCCTCCTCTCCCACATTGTGACACTGGGAACATATTTTGGTACCCCGTTTCAAATCAAGCAATATTTGCGAGAACCGTTCGATCTCGCTCTCTGGATTATGGAGGAGATAAAATACTAACCGCTGTGCTGATTTTGGTCCGATACCCGGAAGACGCTCAAACTGCTCGACAGCATTGCGGACACTTTTAGGAAGTCTCATAGGATGTATGCACTTGAAACAGTACACCTTCTTCTCTAGTATGGATATATGGTATTTGATTCAAAACAAATTGGTCACAAAGCGCAAACCTTGCAAACTCTCTCGGATCACGCTGTGGTAATTCCCCAGGGGTTTATTGTAACGAGCGATACTATGCGGGCAGTTTTCGAACTGAACAAACTGGACATGATACATGATCCAAAAGAACTCTTTAAAGCAATCTCGCGTGCAGCCCTACCAAGGAAGATTACCCAACAGATCTTTGGGCAATATATAGCTCTAGGCAATCCCAACGTCTTCGTTCTCGCCAGTCCCCCAGAATTTTTCTCGCATCTCGATCTGACACCTTTTTTTGACATACACGGTGAGGCCGTACTCATCGAGGCAATACGTACAACTTGGGCTCAATATGCCAGTGAGGTGCTGCAAAGCAACATTCATCTGGAATCCTTCCCCTATATGGCTATCTGTGTTCAAACCCAACCAAAGGCCGTGCTTTCCGGCGTACTCGAAACTCAACTCCTACGGGCTGGACAAAAAACACACTTGAGTATTGCTGTTGTGACTGGCGATGCAGCATTGCAAGGAAATTTGAGTCGGGCTGATCATTATACGATCGATAGAATATCTGGTGAGTACAAATATTTCCCAGAAAATCCCAAGACAAACGAGTCCCTTAGTCCGAGACATCGCGAACAATTACTTCGCTTTGTTAAAACCCTACAGCAGGCCCTATTTTTCCCACAGGAATGCACCGTAATTTATGACGGTACCCAATGGGTGCTAATTGATACACGACCGCTCCATAAAACCGGCAATCTTGACCGGCACGATAAAACTCTCCATGGACAGGTATTTGGTGCAGGAATTATTGAAGGTCAAATTGCCCACTTTGAAGAAAAAAGCGAACGGCTGTACACAAAAAATACCATCATCGTGACCACACAGCTTTCAAGTATTCCTGAACAGGTATTTAAACGCATAGGAGGTGTGATCTGCGAAGCAGTTCAGCCCGTTTGTGTCCAAACAGTATGGGCAAAAGCATATGATGTACTTTTGTTTTCGGGAGTGTCCGATGCGCTGCGGGTACTACATCCCGGCATGAGAGTGACCATGCACTCTCCCACGCAAAGTATCATCTTTGATAGTGCAAAAGCGATGCATACACAAAAGGATGCTCCGCCGGAAGTTATTCTAGAGCCATGGATTAGACCGACTCTAAAAATAGAAACATCAACGCATCGTAATGAGACTATCACTATTTCGCTGGCAAGGATTTTCTCAGCACTTGGTGTCAATCAAGCACATTCAGACCAAAAACATTTCGAAGTCCTCCGTCACACTTTGCATGAAAAATTGATGAAAATCATCCGAAACTATCGTCCACAAAAAATACGGCTCCTTCTAGCTGATACAGCAAACGAAAAGTATTTTGAAATTGACGCATGGCATAGTTTCGAGGATTCACTGCTTGAGAGAGAAGTTATCCAAAAGTGCATACGCGAAACAACAGTCACCTTTGAAATTGATATCCCTTTTGCACGCAATGAAGTAGAAGTCATCGAATATATCCGCAAGTTAAAAACAGCAAACCTCCCGCGCAGCGCGCGTTGCCGGTATGGCGTCGTCGTCTCCGTTCCCTCACTACTCGCTCTTGCACCAGTATGGCTTGGGTTTGGTATTGATCACGTCATAGTCGATGTTGATTCAATAGTGACATTCTTGGGAGCAGTAAGTTCCGCTGGGCAGCTGCACTTTGAACACCATCCTGCAATTGAGGCGCTACGCTGTATGCTTCCCATACTTATCAATAGTTGCGAACGTGAAGGAATACCCTATTCATTCTTGTTTCGAAGTGCACCTACACAAGAAATGATGAGCACTGTCTTGAATGGACTTCACAAGAATGTTATTCTTCCAGATGTATGGCAAAAATAACCGACGTAAAAGCCCGCGAAATTCTTGACTCTAGGGGTGTTCCCACAGTCGAAGTCGCTGTTGTGCTGGATTCCGGACACACCGTTTATTCAAGCGCTCCGGCCGGTACCTCACTTGCCAAACATGAGGCGATAGAAGTCAGGGATGGTGATGTCGGACGTATGGGGGGGAAAGGTGTTCTCAAGGCGGTCGCAGCAGTAAACGATATCATGCGGCCAGTGCTCTTGGGTCAAGATCCGTTACGACAAACTGCAACCGATCAGCTGTTAGTCAATCTCGATGGCACTTCAAATAAAGGAAAGCTGGGTGCCAATGCTATTTTACCTGTCTCAATGGCAATTGCTAAAGCCGGCGCTGTGAGCGTGGGTTATCCATTGTATCGATATTTTAAAGAGAAATATAATCTTACAGATGCATTTCGTGTTCCTACACCCATTTTTAACTTGATAAATGGTGGTGCCCATGGTGCAGGAAATCTCGATTTTCAAGAATTCCATGTTATCCCCACCACAAATAAGTCATTCTCAAAAGCACTGCAGCTTGGTGTTGAAATGTTCATGGCGCTTGAGCAAGTACTCATCACAAAAAATGCTATCCATAGTGTAGGCATAGAAGGTGGTTTTGCACCAAATTTGTTCGCAAATTTAGACGCGCTGGAACTCCTCATTGAAGCAATGAAGCACACGCACTATATGTTCGGGCAGGATTTATTCTTAGGCCTTGATGTAGCCGCAAATAGTATTTTCAAAGATGGGAAGTATGTTATCCGAGACCGTCAACAGCCATTTTCTGCGAATGAACTAGTTGAATATTACAAAGAATTAAATAGCAAATACCATATTTTCTCGCTTGAGGACCCATTCGAAGAGGATGATTGGAGTGCCTGGAAAAAATTGACAGCTGAAATGAGCGATCATGTTGTCATCGTCGCAGATGATTTGATCACTACAAATAAGGACAGATTACAAAAAGCTATAACAGAAAAAGCCTGCACTGCCGTGATGATCAAACCTAACCAGATAGGCACGATCAGTGAGACAGTCGAAGTCATTAAAATTGCCCGCGATGCCGGAATGCAGATCATTGCTTCACACCGCTCCGGAGAAACTAATGATGACTTTATCTCCGACTTTGCCGTTGGCGTAGGTGCGCAATACGCGAAATTTGGCGCTCCGATCCGAGGCGAGCGCGTGGCAAAATACAACAGATTACTTGCTATCGAACAAGAGCTTCAAAATGGATCCACAACAAGATAGACCAAAGCCTGTAGTTCTCCTTGTCCTCGACGGGTGGGGAATTGGTCCTGCCAATGCAGGGAATGCTATCACACGCTCCAATATTCCTAATATGCGCAAATATTCAGTAGCGTTTCCACACACACAATTGACTGCCTCGGGTGAAGCCGTTGGTTTGCCACGCGGAGAAGACGGCAATACGGAAACTGGACACTTAAACTTAGGTGCCGGAAAAATTGTCTACCAAGATCTTCCCCGTATAAACATGAGTATCGCTGACGGTAGTTTTTACGCAAATCCTGTTTTCGCTCAGGCATTTGATCATGTAAAAAAGAATAACTCAAATTTACATCTCATGGGACTCATTGGCTCAGGAGGTGTCCACTCAAACAGCACTCACCTGTATGCCATAGTCAACCTTGCGAAACAAAGGGGGCTGGATGGAAATGTATATCTTCACTTGTTTACGGATGGACGTGACTCACCACCCACGGCTGCAACTTCATATATCGCACAGGTTCAGCAGCAGCTCAAAGATAACAAAGTAGGCAAAATTGCGACCATCATGGGCCGCTATTTTGCTATGGATAGAGACCGGCGTTGGGACCGCACGCAGATTGCTTATGATGCACTTACGCTGGGCTCTCCCGCTTGTACACAGGACCCAATCGCTCTGCTGCAAGAACGCTACAACGCAGGCGAAACTGATGAATTTATCAAACCGATTTCTGTCTGCGGTCCAAATGAAAAACCACACACGATAGCTGACAATGATGCAGTGATATTTTTTAACTTCCGTATTGATAGACCGCGCCAGCTAACGAAAGCGTTTGTCCTGCCAAATTTTGAAAGTGGTATCACCAGCGAAGGTTTTGACCCGTATGCAGTAAAGTACGAAAAATCACACATTAAAGAAAAGGGGCCTACACAAACGTTCCAACGTCAAAAAATACTTAAAAATTTATTCTTTGTCACGATGACGGAGTATGAACGCGGACTCCCCGCCAGTGTGGCCTTCCCCCCACAGGCAGTAGAGATGCCTTTGGGGCGCGTAATCTCAGAACATGGTATGAAGCAGTTACGGATGTCAGAAACAGAAAAGGAACGGTTTGTCACGTATTATTTTAATGGACTTCGTGAAGACGCGTTTACAGGTGAGGATCACATCATTATTCCATCAGCCAAAGTGCCTACGTACGACCAGTACCCACAAATGAGTGCCAAGGAGATTACCGATACACTCATTGAACGCATTAATTCCGGTATGTATGACTTTATCTTAGTAAATTATGCCAACGCGGACATGGTTGGTCATACAGGCAACCTCACTGCAGCAATTACAGCATGTCAAACAATCGATGAATGCGTAGGTAAAGTAGTCCAAACAGTTGATAGCAAAAATGGCGTGGTGCTCATCACTGCCGACCACGGAAACGTAGAGGAAATGATCAATAATGAGACAGGTGAAATAGACACGGAACATTCCACATATCCTGTACCCTTACTTGTCATCGGCAAAACATATCAGAACCAAGCCCGGATGTTGCCCAGTGGGATCCTGGCGGATGTCGCACCCACTATTTTGAGTTTATTGCATATTCCCAAGCCAGATGGCATGACCGGAAGAGCATTGATATGACGAATGATATGAATTTTAATGAATTTGAAGATAATGGAAGGCTTGTAGTTAGTATACCAACCTATCCAGAATTTCCTGAAGGTGGAGCAAAAGCAAAAATGATTGGGCGACTAGATAAGTCAGGCAATTTAGTGATCGAAACAATAAATGTTGGATCTCTTCATGAAGGTAAAGGCTTAGGATCGGCGTTGTTAAATTATCTAAAGCAACGTGAAGGAATTGAGAGCATTTCTGCAAATCCTAGTGCTGAAGCAACGGAAAAAGGTTTTTACGAAAAGAACGGTTTCGAATTAGATTCAAAAAATTTCTTCATCTGGAGAAAGTCGGTTCGTGTATGAGCGCACTCAATCCTCTTCTCAAGCCAAAGTCTATTGCCGTCGTCGGGGTATCGATGGAGCCCAACAAAGTCGGACATCAAATCTTCGTCAATCTACAATCATTTGATGGTCCGGTCTATCCCATCAACCCAAAACACAAACGTATTTTGGGCCGCGAAGTGTTTCCCGATGTTCTTAGTATCCCAGAGCATATTGACCTCGTCATTATCGTCACTCCCGCACAGACAGTAGAGGCAATTTGTGATCAATGTATCGATAAAAAAGTAAAAGCAATCATTATTGTTTCAGCAGGCTTTGCAGAGACCTCTAAAGCGGGAAGAGAAATTCAAGACCGCATTGCTAGCAAACTCGCACACAATAATATTGTGCTTCTCGGGCCCAACTGTCTCGGTGCTCTAAACCCACATCACAAGCTGAATGCAAGTTTTGCACCTGCGATAATTTCTAAGGGCGGTATAGCATTGATTAGCCAATCGGGCGCAATCTTGACATCGATATTCTCTTCGTTTGCCGGGCGGCAAGTCGGCTGTTCCTTTGCACTAAGTCTGGGAAATAGTGCTGGAGTCAACGTAACAGACGCACTGGAATATGCCCTCTTTGACCCACATACGAAAGTGGTCGGTGTATACGTAGAATCTTTGCCGCAAATGCGTGAGTTTTTTGCTTTGTGTAAACAATTGAGCAACACCAAACCCGTGATACTGCTGAAAGGTGGCACTACCACAGCCGGCCAGACTGCTTCCCTTTCCCATACTGCAGCGCTGGCAACAGATAGTTCATTGCTTCATGACGCTTCCTATCAGGCGGGGTTTGTGTATACACAGACGATTGAACAATTTGTAGAAACATTGGTATTTATAGATACACTCTACACACAGCATGAGTCACTCCCAAATAACCTGATGATCCTTACCAATGCCGGCGGACCCGGAGTGAATTCGGTTGATTTTGCATCGCAAAACAATGTGCCTTTAGCTGCTTGGAGCAAGGCTTCAACTGAACGGTTTGGTAGATTGTTACCCCGTGTGCACCCAAATAACCCTACAGATTTAATAGGTGATGCATCGGTGGCAGATTTTGAAGCAGCGCTGGCTATCGCAGATGAGGCAGATGAGGTCGGAAGCATTTTACTCATAATTACAGAACAGGCGGTGACTGACGTTCCAGGACTTACTAAGCTATTGGTAGAGCGTGCAAAGAAAAAAAAGAACAAGCCACTGATTGTCGCGCTGATGGGAGGAGAATCATTGCATAAATATAGGAAAATCTTGCGCGAGGAAAAAATTACGGTCGTTGAGTATGCAAACGAGGGCGTTGAGATATTTGCCTATACTGAGCACGCGAGACTAGCTCAGTTTGTTGATCGTAGCGCACAAATACTTTCAAAACTTGAAAAAAAGTTGCCCAGTGTTCCTATTTCTCGATTAGCATTCCCCCTACAAAATCTCAACATCGCTGGTGTACTCACGCTGCTTGAAAATTATGGTTTCACTTTACCCCGTACAGCAATTGTCACAGATGAATTACAGTTACAGGAGTTAGAAAAATTACGCCCCGAAAATGTTTTCCCACTGATAGCAAAGACTGGAAATTTAGGACTCAAACACAAGGCAGCCGTTGGAGCCCTCGTAAAAGATATCTCAAATATTGAAGAAACAAAAAAGGCATACCAAGACTTACAAAAATTTGGTAATCAGCTTGTCTTGCAAGAAACCATTGAAAATGCCCAGGAAGTAATTCTTGGTGGTAAAAGGAATAACACCTATGGTACATTTATTGCCATTGGTTCAGGTGGAAGTCTGACCAATATTATCGCTGACCGCGCGTATATTTTCTTGCCGGCTTCGCAGCGGGAAATCCGCAAAGCTTTTGCGCGGACGAAGATCATTTCCGAGCTTTCAAATGAACAACAGCAGCTTGTATTGCTCGCTATCGAACATTTGATCAAACTTTTCAATGAACATCAGGAAATTGCAGAACTAGAAATCAATCCATTGATGGTTACCGCGGACACCGCCTACGCGGCAGATGTGAAGGTAGAACTTACTGGTACTCTTTAAAATTTTCCGCAAGAGAAACCGTCGAAGGAAACTGCGTGGTCAGTGGACCCTTAGCCAATAAAGGCACATCTTCGTGGTATGCATGTTGCGTTACGTCTTCATAGAAGACGCCCAGTGGCAACTTTTCAATTTCCCAAGATTTAGTCCATGCTTGATCGCGCTTCGTCGCATCATAGTTTGCGGGATCAAGTTGGTAGACGCGCTCGTTATACCACACATGCGTATTCTCATGATTGAATGTGACACATGGTTGGAACACATCGACAAGCGCAAAACCTTTATGTGCAATTCCTTTTTTAATTAATTCAGTCGTATAGGGGATATTGCCGGCAAATCCGCGGGCGACAAATGATGCGCCGGTCGTTACCGCTAGTGCGATTGGATTGACTGGCACCTCTATCTGACCGGTCGGCGTAGATTTTGTCTCTCTTCCTTTTGGCGTTGTCGGTGCCGCCTGCCCTGTGGTCAGACCATATACTTGGTTATCGTGCACAATCAATGTGATGTCGTGGTTGCCGCGGCACGCTGCGATAAAGTGACCCATCCCCTCGCCGTATGTGTCACCGTCACCAGCAATTACCACTACCTTTAATCCGTGATTAGCGAGTTTAATTGCTTCAGCATTAGGAAGTGCTCTCCCGTGCAGTGCATGAAATCCATAACAGCGCAAGAAGTCAGCCATGTTGCCAGAACATCCGACGCCAAACACCACTACCAATTGCTCTTCCGGAATATTACACTCTACAAGTGCTTTTTTAATTGCGCCCCAAATGCCATAGTCACCACATCCCGGGCACCAGGTAGGAAAGATTGGAGACTTCAATGTGACATCTGATGTAGTACTCATAGATTCTCTAATTCTTTTACAATGTCTTCTGCATAAAACGGTCTGCCGTCATACCTATTAATACGGTGTTCAAAGGTAATGCCAGTTTGCTCCCGAATAAGCAACTCGCCTTGCCTCCCAATATTTTCTTCAACCATAACAAGCTTCTTGGCTTTGCCAGCAAGAGCTGCAAACACATCTTTATGAAATGGCATGGCAGTCATAATGTGAATGAAGTTAGCTCTTGTTGCTCCATTTTGATTTACCTGTCGCAGTACTTCTTCCAAGACCAGGCGAGTGCTTCCCCAGCACACAAAAGTAATTTCAGCTTCTGCAGGGCCAACTACAATTGGAGCAGGAACTTCTTTGATAATTCCATCTAATTTCCGCATCCGCTTCTCTACCATTTTTTTCGTCATTAGAGCATCTTCCGTCGCGTATCCATATTCATCGTGCTCATACGAGTTAGTCAATTGCAAACCATGTGCCTGTCCCGGGACAGAGCGCGGTGAGTATCCTTCGGGTGTATCGATAAATCTTCGGAATGAATTATCTTCTGGCAGAGGATCTTGCGCCATGGAGAGTCGAGTATTAGTAAATTCGGTGGGAATGACAGAGGCATCAACTGTCATTCGTGACTCAAGCAGTAATTTATCCGAAATGATATAGCATTGTGTGTGGTATTTTTCAGCCAGCAAGAAAGCTAAGTGAGTAATCTTAAAAGATTCTTCTAAATTGCCCGGTGTGAACACAACTTTAGGAAATTCACCATGCCCAGCATGAATAACGTACTGCAAATCAGTCTGTGATGTCCACGTAGGTAGTCCAGTTGCAGGCCCAGGCCGTCCACCCACCACCGCTACGAGTGGAAGTTCGGTTACACCGGCAAGCGACACACCCTCTACCATGAGCGCAAATCCGCCACCAGCGGTACCCGTCATTGAGCGTACTCCTGAGAAACTTGCTCCCAATGCACCGTTGATTGCGCTGATCTCGTCTTCTGCGTGTTTGACTACGACCGGAAATTTTGCTTGCGCAGCGGCCATAAAATGCATGAGGTTACTCGTAGGTGTCATGGGGTACGCACTGTAATACTGCACGCCTGCGGATAGTGCACCGAATCCGATTGCTTCTGCACCAGTCCAAAACAATGTTTTTGAAGCAGTTGGATTTTGGAATTTGGAATTTGGAATTTGTAAATTTTCCTGTGAAAATTTGAGTCCAGCATCGGCGGCTTTGACATTCTCGTCTATAACCGTCTGTCCCTTTTTCTTAAAAAAATCAGAAATTACTTGTTGTAATACAGAGTGATCTAACCCAAACAGATAACATGTCACCGCTAGAGCTACCATATTTGATGCCAAGCTCTTCCCAGTCTGTTCACGGGAAATTTGCACCATGGGTACAGCTACTAATTGTTCCGGTTTTATTGACGGATATTTAGTGAAATCAATCTTATCGTCTTGTGTATCGACGAGTAGCTTGGTGTGTTCGTCAAATTCGTCCAAATGCAGTCGCACAGTATCTTCATTCATGACGACTATCAGATCAACATGTTTTTGCTGACACGATACTGCATCACCTGCTTTCACCTGACCACTGGTGTGACCACCACGAATGAGGGAAGGATACTCGCTGTATTCAAAAACCTGCAAACCCGCCCGCTGGCAGATTTTACTCATGAGAAAACTGGTGACTGCAATTCCTTCGCCTGCTTTCCCACCGATTTTCCAATTTAACGAAGCCATAGTGAGATTATCCTACACTATATCCCGCGGATCAACTTGTTTTCCACCCCGCATATGCAGCACGGCTGGAATAAGTGATATAACCACAATCAGAGCGATGATGGGCAATAAATATTTATCTACGTTTGGGATCACACGACCCAAGAAATAGCCACCGACTGTCATTCCAGTCGCCCAGAGTGCGCCACCAATAATATTATTAAAAAAGAAACTATTGTAATGCATGTCAGCGATGCCTGCTGCAATGGGCGCAAACGTTCGCACCGCTGGTACAAAGCGAGCGAGAATTAGTGCCTGAGCACCATGTTTGGTATAAAATCGTTGCGCCTCCGTCAAATATTTTTTCTTGAAAAAGAATGAATCTTTTTGCTTCAGGAGCCATCCGCCCAGTTTTTTACCGGTCCAGAAACCGGCGTTATCACCAAGCACCGCACCGAGAATTAGAATAGGTACCAAGACCCAAATCGAAAATAATCCTTGCGAAGCAAGTAGACCGGCTGTAAATAACAAACTGTCACCCGGCAAGAAGAAGCCGAAAAACAAACCCGATTCGGCAAACACCATGCAGAACAATCCTACATATCCGATTGTCTTGATAAGTTCTTCCAAATCAAAGTGGGGAATGATCATAGAGACAAGATTATACAGGTACTGATACAGTTTTATCTAATTCTTTGACGTTTGAAGCTGACATCGTCTGTACTTTACTCAATTTTCCTTCAATCGTCCGCGTCTTTTTGGCTGCATCTTCAATCGTATTGCCGGCTTCTTGTATTTTCTTGTGTGTTTTCTCCAATAAGTCCCCAAATGTCCCGAAATCCTTCTTCACATTCCCAAGCAGTTCCCAAACCTCACTGGAGCGCTTCTGGATTGAGAGTGTGCGGAATCCCATTTGCAAACCATTTAAGATGACTTGCATTGTTGTAGGACCAGCAATAGTTACCTTGAACTCCCGGCGCACTTGTTCCACTAAACCGGGACGGCGTAGAATTTCCGCAAAGAGACTTTCTACTGGAACAAATAAAATGCCAAAATCGGTGGTGTTGGGAGGATCAAGATATTTATCGTGGATATCTTTGGCTTCAGACTTCACACGCATGTCTAGGCTGTGTCGAAGCTGTTCTATCAAAGGTAGATCAGCTTTTTCCTGTGCTTCCACCAGTCTCTGATAATCCTCAAGCGGGAATTTAGAGTCTATCGGCAGCCACAATTGTTTTAAAGTTTCGCTCCCAGGAAGTTTAACGGCAAACTCTACCATCTCCGAACTGTTTTTCTTTATTCTCACGTTCTTCTCATATTGATCTGGAGTCAAAATCTCCTCTAATAAATTTCCCAGTTGTGCTTCACCCCAAGTACCACGGGATTTGACATTTCCCAATACTTTTTTCAAATCTCCCACACCTACGGCCAGTACCTGCATCTCACCTAAACCTTTATGCACGGCATCTAATCTGTCACTGACTACTTTGAATGATTCACCGAAGCGTTTTTCCAAAGTAGCATGTAATTTTTCGTCCACTGTCACGCGCATGGCCTCTAATTTTTCGCCGTTATCTTTTTGAATCGAATCTAATCTTCTTTCCACCGTCTCGCGTATCTTATCCATGCGGTCCGAGATTTCCTCACGAAGCCCTTTTTGCAAATCAGCAGCTTCTTTGCGGGAGAGTGACATTTCTTCACGCAGTCTCCTCTCGTTCTTGTCAAAGTATTTACCTAATACATCTGTATCTGTAGATTCTTTTGGTTTATACAGTAGGTAGATGATTGCACCTATCCCGATCAAATTTAAAAGCAGTAAAAGTGTAACGAACATGACACTTACAATACCAGAAAATACCTCTAACGCCAAATTACTTCACGAAGATAAAACGTGGGACGGTTTTTCCATCAATAATTACGTCTTCTTGAAACATTTTAAGTGGCCGGACCCACAGCTTACTTAACTCGTTTTCGTACAAACATTCATAGACCACCAAGTCTTCTTTTGTCTCACTATGTTTAGCTACGCCAATAACATGGTACAAATTTCCAGTCTTTGAATGTTTATAAATTCCTAATTTCAATTGGCTCATATTTTTTGTGCTTGGGTATCTGTAAGCCAGATTCTGTATTTGTGCAATCATTTCTCTAATGCCTGCATCATTATCACCTTCATCCCCGCTTGCGCGAGAAATCTCGGGGAAGCATCCAATGTGGTGAAGTTCGTCAGTTGCAGCGGGGAGGATTGCCCGTTTCACTCCCACTAAAGGGATTCGTCACTGTTGCTCTTACTGTCCCCCGACTTTCGTCAAGGTCCTCCGTATTAATAGGAGCACCCTGCTTCCTGCTGTCTGGACTTTCCTCCCCACGTCGCATAAAGCTATGTGGGGCGATTGCCCGATACCCAAGCCTTTGTATTATACCGCCTATTCGTCTACAATAGACCATATGGATCAATTCTTTGTACCCGTCCTCTCCCAGACGGTAAACCCCTTCTTGTTGTCCCTGACCGCCTTTGCACCCAGGCTATTGGTAGCCTTGGTTGTACTGTTTGTAGGTATCATCATCGCCAAGAGCGTGCGCAGCATTCTTATCAAGTTCTTGGAGCGCCTCAAACTCTCTCATTCCCTGGAAAACACACCACTCATGTCATTCGTGAAGAATGCCGATGTCACCAATACAATTGAATCAGTAATTGGAAAAACTGCCTACTGGCTGATCATGTTAGTCGTAATTGAGATCGTGGTATCCCTACTTGGTATTACTGCAGCTGCCGATCTGCTCAATAAGATCCTCTCATTTGTACCAAACGTATTCTCGGCAATCTTTATTTTGTTCCTAGGTACGTTCCTGGCGGGAATCGCTGAATCAGTTGTCAAAGGTGCTGTGCGCACTATTGACGGGCATAGTTCACTGTTTCTTGGTAAGGCAACCAGTTATCTCATTTTGATCCTCGCCACTATGATTGCCATCAGCGAACTTGGCATCGCGGCGCAATTTATCACTACTCTGTTTACCGGCTTTGTCATCGCGCTAGCATTGGCCTTTGGCCTAGCGTTTGGACTGGGCAGTAAAGACACTGTCAACCGTCTCATGACTGACTGGTATGATCGCATGAAGCGGGAAGAAAAATAAGTTTTATTCACGCGGAATGTGTATCGCTTCCAGCCAAAATGTTAGTTTTGGTTCCAAAGGAACAGACTGTAAAACTTCGGCAATTTCCACTTCACACTTTTTGATTGTCTCTTCGACAAATTCAGGAACAGAAAAGCCGGGAGAGCTTATTAGGATACGAGCATGGGGGTATTGATCATCCGCGGGAAAAAAACGTACATCTTCAGTTTCATCAAAGTATTCACTATCGCTGAGCAAGTTGTCATCATCACTACCCAAATCAAACTGAGTCTGCAGCCAGAGAAAAAAGGTATAAAAATCCTGATCTAATTTCAACCAAGAAAACGGATAGTCTAGGATGTCTTTTGGTTTTAAAAATCCATTTTCGGTACCGCTAAAAAGCAAAGAGATCATTAGTCTTTTGCTACGATGCTCTGGATCCATATTAATTCCCGAATTTGCGGATCAAGCCCACACAGCGGCCTTGAATGGTCACCTTGGTCGCAAAGATCGGCTGCATCTTAGAATTGGCTGGCTCCAAGCGGATGCGGGTAGCCTCTTTGTAGAATTTCTTGAGAGTCGCTAATCCGTTGTCCAAAAGGGCGACCACGATATCGCCATTCATCACCTCCGGCTGTTCTTCAATGACTACATAATCTCCATCAAGGATTCCTTCTTCGATCATACTGTCGCCCTTCACTTTGAGTACAAAGGCGCGCTTCTTCCCAGAGACCAACTCAGGTGAAACTTTAAACGTCGCATTCGGGTCTGTGTACGGCATGATTGGCTGCCCGGCGGCGATAAAACCCAGGAGCGGCAAGTCTACTGCATCAGTGAGGCGTAGGAAGGTACGGTCGATCAATTCCAAGCCCCGGACTGTCCCTTCATATTTGCGGATTACCTTCTTCCTGACCAATGCCTGCAGATGTTCATGCACTGTAGCTAGAGAGCTCACACCTATAGCCGTGGCTATCTCCTGCAGTGTCGGGGAGTACCCGTTTTTTTGGATAAATTGTGCAATGAAGTCAACAATTTGGCGCTGGCGCTTATATAATGTCATTGGCATACTTTCCCTTTCTTTCGTGCAAAGATTGTCCTGCACAAAGTCTCGTTTTCCGAAGATTACATTCAAGTTACCCGAAAGTAGAGGGTACGGTCAAGCGGATACTAGTGGATCAATAGCTATCACTATGCATAATGTGGGATAATAGATGCATGGGAAAGTTCCAACTCAAAGCTCCATACACCCCAATGGGTGATCAGCCGCAGTGCATAAATGCACTCACAGCTGGATTTTCTGGTGGAGTGAAAGATCAAGTACTCTTGGGCGTCACTGGTAGCGGCAAGACATACACCGTGGCCAATGTCATCCAAAACTTACAAAAACCCACCCTAGTGATTGCCCACAACAAGACGCTCGCAGCACAGCTCTACCAAGAATTCCGTGATTTTTTCCCTGACAACGCGGTCAGTTACTTCGTCTCGTATTACGATTACTATCAGCCGGAAAGTTATATCCCCAGCACAGACACATATATTGAAAAAGAGACACAGATCAACGATGAGATCGACAAACTCAGGCTAAGTGCCACAACTAATTTGTTAACACGTCCAGACTGCATTGTGGTGGCTTCCGTATCATGTATCTATAACCTTGGTTCTCCCGTAGAGTATGGCAAAAATATTTTAGAACTTGTTGAAGGAGAACTACTTTCCCGCCAGAGCATCCTCACGCAATTAACCAATTTGCAATATGTGCGCAATGACATGGATTTAGCGCGAGGGACATTCAGAGTTCGTGGAGAAAATATTCAAATTTGGCCAGCTTATCAAGATAACGCGCTAACTCTACAAATGCTAGGCAACCAGATTGAGAAGATCAAGACTATCGACCCAACTAGCGGCAACACGATAGAGAATGAAAATCCTTCCAAGCGCTTTGTACTATATCCGGCCAAACATTACACTACAAATCCTCTAACCCAAGAAGAATCCATTGCGCAGATAGAAACGGATTTAAAAATTCGCACAGAGACTTTACGCAGTGCAGGAAAAGTGCTTGAGGCATATAGACTGGAGCAGAAAGTTCACTACGACCTCGACATGATACGGGAATTAGGGTTTGTAAATGGTATAGAAAATTACTCACGCTACTTCGATGGTAGGAATCCCGGTGATCCACCCTTTACTCTATTGGATTACTTTGCCGAAAACGCAAAGATCTTTCATTCAGGATCCTTTTTGACTGTGGTTGATGAAAGTCATATTACTATTCCACAGGTCCGCGGCATGTATAACGGAGATCAATCACGCAAATCCACTCTTATTGATTACGGTTTCCGCTTGCCATCAGCACTGGATAACCGCCCATTAAAATTTGATGAATTTTTGAGGAACGTTGACCAGACTCTATTTGTCAGCGCTACACCGTCGCCTTGGGAAGTATCGATGAGCGATGGTCATGTTGTAGAGCAACTTATACGCCCTACGGGCGTGATTGAGCCAATAATCGAGGTCCGCGGCAGCGAAGGACAGATTGATAATCTAATCAAAGAAATTATGGCTCGCAAAGCCTTGGGGCAACGTGTTCTGGTCACCACAATTACAAAACGGATGGCAGAAGTACTCACAGATTATCTAAATGACGAAAAGAAAGTGACACAGGCTGCAAGCCGTGTCATCCCAGAACCTGGCGTGCAACGCCAAGTATCCGGGATCCAGCTCCTAAAGGTTGCATATTTGCACTCTGATATAGAGACTCTAGACCGATTGGATATTTTGGCTGATCTGCGTAGTGGTGTATATGACGTGCTGGTGGGCATAAATCTTCTGCGTGAAGGCTTAGATTTACCCGAGGTCACACTGGTGGCGATCTTGGATGCAGATAAAGAAGGGTTCTTGCGTTCTGCTCCCTCTTTAATTCAAATCATGGGTCGAGCAGCACGTCATCAGGATGGCAAAGTGATCTTATATGCTGACCGGGTTACTGGTTCTATGCAAGTTGCCATGGATGAAATTTTCCGCCGGCGCGAAATACAACTCGCCTACAACGAAAAACACAACATTACACCAATCACGATCATCAAGCCGATCCGCAAAGAATTAATCACCCGCAAGAAAGAAGAGACCGAAGACTCACCGACGCGAGGAAGAATTCAGTTGGATAAACATACGAAGATAGATCTTGATCAAGTCGACCCCGAAAGCATGACGCCGCAGGATAAAGAAAAGTTAAAGAAGCAACTCACCCGGAAAATGAATGATGCAGCACGGCTCTGGAACTTCGAGCTAGCTGCAAGGCTGCGCGATACAATCACTACCCTTTCATAAGTCGGTCAAGCTCCGGTGATAGCTCACGTGCCAATGCACGCAATACGATGAAGACTGGTACCGCCAACAGCGCACCTATTGCACCACCAAATCTCGCACCTCCAAGGAGTAATACTATTGATATTAATGGACTGATTCCGACTGCGTTACGCATGACTTGTGGGACTATGATGTGATTCTCTAATTGTTGTACCAATATATACAAAACCAAGGTAACTACACCCATTATTGGAGAAACCAAGAATGACGCCACGAGTATGGCGGGGATCGCTGAAAGCGTTGGCCCGATATTTGGCAGTGCTTCCAAAATTCCCGCAAGGATAGAAAGCGGCAATGCATACGGAATATTTAAGACTGTCAAACCAATAAATGTCATTATTCCGATCGTTAACATCAAAATGAACTCTCCGCGTACCCATCCACCTAAGTCTTTTTCAATTTGCGCAACCAACTTCCTTCCCCGTTCTTCTTTATCATCAGTGCGAAATAGTATCATCGCGTACCTATAGAGACGGTCCCGCTCTACTAAGAAATAGAGCGACATAACAAGTACCGTAAATAAAGAGAAAATAACAGAGAATGTCGATTGCACAAAATGCAGAACGGCACCAAGTGATGCTCCATATTGTGAGACCAATCCAGTAAGCTCAGTAGCTGTCAATTGTAAATGTGTCAGTGCTTTCAAGAATGACAAATTCGGCAAGTCAAATTGTGAGAATAGCCGGATCGTTTGATCCGCGAGCGGCGGTATGAGCGTAGCCCCCATCACCACAAAGAAGCCTACTAAGATCACATACACTACGAGAATTGCAGCGATACGTGAGAATCGAAGCCGCTGAAGACGGGACACCAAGGGTTCCAGTGCAGTCATTAGCACAAATGCGATCATGAGCAGGATCACGATGTCGATAGCACGCAAGAATATATACACTGCTGCGATAAATAGACCGATAGAAAACAGGGTCTTCAGTGAGATATCAATACGAAGGTTTTTCATGACTTTAATTGTAGCAGTCAATCCATTCAATTTCACTTCTTGTTTTCCACCACGTCATTTGTCGCTTTGCATACTGCGCTTCATGCAGGGTCCACAATTGGACTAGACCGACTTTATCGATTTTTCCCTTTACAAATTCTTCAAGTTCCTTGTACCCCAGTGCGCTCTTTGCCTCTAGCGTCCAGTTGGGATATTTTTCTAGCAGTTTTTTATACTCTTCTATGGCTCCTTGCTCTAGCCTTTTTATCACCCTGTCTCGGATTCGTTTCTCAAGATCTTCTTTATCTACTCGTAAACCAATCCACACTGGATCCCGGATAAGGCTAGAAGACGCCTTTACCGGGATGACAGCTGAAGCTGTCACTTCGATCGCTCTGATTAACCGGCGTGGATTATTTCTGTCCGAATTGTTCATTAACTGAAATCTCTCGGGATTCAGTTTTTTTAGTCTTTCTTGTAAATCAATTACAGAAAGTTTTTCGAGCACTCCGCGTAGTTCTTGATTTGGTTTTACGCCTACAGATTCCGGAGTATCTAGTAGTGACAAAAAGTACTGTGGTGTACCGACGACAATAAGTAGTTGATGATCTTCTTCCTCTGACTTTATTATTACATTTCGAGCATATTCCACAAACTGTGCCACTGACCACTGTTCATCAGGATCTACCAAATCAACTCCAAAAATTTGGATTTTGGATTTTGGAATTTGGAATTTATCCAGGTCTTTTCCAGTGACAATATTTTGTCCCCGATACACTTGTTTCGAATCAACTACCAAAATATCTACAGGATTTTTACTCTGACTCGCGAGCTTTATCGCATAATCAGTTTTCCCTGATGCTGTTGGACCAACTATAACTATTGGAGTGCTCATATTTTAAGGCCGGAGCAGTGATAATTTTTGGACGCGCAGTCATGTGAAACGCGCGAGCATCCAAAAATGCACTGCGAGGCCTACACTACCTTAGGTCTCATGGATAAATTATCTTTATTAATTATTTGATCCAAGATCTCCCAGCGCCGCTTCTTTTCCTTTTGCGGTACATCATCGGCGTACAATCTAAAACCTGCTGTGCCAGGCCGAGGGCTGTACTGTGCTACAAATCCTAACTTCCAATCCATCTCTTTAGCAAATTCCACTGTCTCCTCAAATTCACTTACTGTCTCACCAGAGAAACCGACAATGATATCGGAGCCAATCACTACATCGGGAACTTTACTTCGAAGTTTTCGAATCAATTCCCGGTAATGTTCTTTTGTGTACCCGCGGTTCATGCGGTAGAGCACGCTGTTACTTCCCGACTGGACCGGTAAATGAATGAAGCGATCAATTTTAGGATTGTTTGCGATCTCGCAAATAAGACTATCCGGGAAATCCCAAGGATTACTGGTCAGGAACCTGATAACTTTGATTTGAGGAAACTTTGAAACCTCCCGCAGCAAATCTACAAACGGAGGCACCCCATCTGCTTTCTCATACTGACTGCTGTTATCCGGAATCTCTTCGCGGGATAACTGTTCCTGATTCTCCCGCATTAGCATCTTGCGCATTCCTATACCTTCTTTTTCCAATCCCCAGGAGTTCACATTTTGCCCCAGTAGGGTTACCTCACTAAAGCCGGAATTTGCCAACCGTTCTACCTCTTCCAAGATACTTTCCATGGAGCGCGACTGTTCACGCCCCCGTGAATACGGAACTATGCAGTAGGTGCAGAACGAATTACATCCTGCACTTATAGGAACCCAGGCGTGCTTTTTGTCCTTGCGGACTGCAGCCTGATTAAATCCAACCTCGTTAATGGGTAAAATTTCATCCACCATGGGGAGAATTTCATAGAGCTTGGTAGCTCCATGATGCGTCATACATCCGGTCAGGATAATTTTGGGACGTTTTTTCCCTGTCAGCGTGAAATACTTGACTACATTAAGTAGAAACCCTTTGACTCGGTCTTCGGCAGATTGGCGGATTGCACAGGTGTTGACAATAATCTCATCCGCTTTATGCCAGTCTAGAGTTGCCACAAATCCGCGGGCTTCATAGTCTCCAGCCACTCGCTCAGAATCTGACTTGTTGCTCTGGCACCCGAACGTGTGAATGAAATAGGTTCTTGAACTCATATCCCTGCCTGCCCTCCAAAACAATCAGATTGCAATACGGCTGAATAAGCCGTTAGTGTAACATCTGATGTGTAGGAGGGTATTTTAACAGAGTTGTCCTATTTCCCACCGGAAAGCTGACGGTAGATGCTAGCATTGGTGAGGAGCACGACCGGGATGGCTACAAATACGCCTACACCCAGAGCCAACGCTCCAAGCAACATGATGCCCCAATAGACAATTATCAAGCCCAACAAGTGCAGTACGTTTCCACTCGTGGCTGCCCAACTGGCTTTCAGTGCATCTACTGGTCCTAGCTTTCTGTCTACCACATAGAATGTCGTCAGACTCAGGCGCAATGCAATATATATACCTGGCAAAACGAGAGCAATGAACCCTAAAAACACACATAAACCCATAAGCAGCACAGCGACGAAGTAATTAATAAACAGATCATAGTGCGTATAGAGTTCCTTCCAAACAGGTTTCCTACCGTCAAGAAGCTTTAAGGCAATGACAATCATGCCAATACCGACGATGAGCTGATATACAAAAGAAAGCAGCATCATACCTGGCTGGGCGAACCTTGGTGTCCCCGCCAACACAATTCTCGGCACAAAAAATGCGAGGAACTCTACCCCCAGCAGGAACCAAATATTTTTTTTGGTGATCTCCCAAGCCTTGTTTACCGAATCACCTATAGTAAATGAGCGTGTATTTGCCATATCTGAATGCCTCCTGAAATAAGAATAGCAAGTCTTTATTCGTAGCGCAAGGCCTCTATGGGAGAGAGTTTACTGGCCCGGCGGGCTGGTATCGCGCCAAAAATAATCCCTATCGCAGCAGATACCCCAAATGCTAGAGCGACTGCCCCAGGAGTCACTACTGCGGGTATAAATTTATTCACGGCAAGAGTTAATAAATATGCAAGAAGTGTACCAATTGCTCCACCAAACAAAGAGAGAGTAGCCGCTTCAATCACAAATTGCGTGAGAATGACGTTTGGTGTAGCACCAAGAGCTTTTCGCAGTCCTATTTCGCGCGTCCTCTCAATGACCGAGACCAGCATTATATTCAATATCCCTATACCACCCACTACTAGAGAGATGGCCGCGATCCCACCCAAGCCAACTGTGAGCACGCCCAGGACTTGATTGATCGTAGACAGAATTTGCGTCTGGTCGACGACAGAGAAATCATCTTTTTTATATCTTTTCAAGAGTTCTTTTTTGATTGCGTCAATTGCCTCCGGCATTTTCTCCCGTGAAACTGCTTGTATCGTAATCTGGGTGATATGCGTCCCGTTTGAGGTTCGCATCAAGAGATCAATAGGCACGTACACGATGGTATCGAAGCTGGGACCACCCAGGCCCCCACTGCCGCGTGACTCAGTCACACCAATAATTTGATACGAGACAGATCCAATGCGAATTTTCTTCCCAATCGGATCTGCTTGACCAAATAGCGTCTTGGCGATCTCTGGACCAACTACCGCCACTCTTGCACCCGTCTTATTTTGCTCATCAGTGAAAAACGTGCCTTTTGTAATCTTTGTGCTGGTTATAGTTTGAAAAGCTTTGGTAGTCCCGTAGATTGTAGTTTTTTTAGAGTTATTTCCATATGTGACACTGGAAAAAGCAGTAAACTCTGGCGTGGCGTCAACAACAAATTCGCGTAAACGTAAGATTGAATCAACATCGCGCAGCACTAATTTATTCGTAGCGATTGCCGACTGTTGACTTTGTGGATTGAAACCGCCACCACCGAAAATATCTCCTGGCAACACATAAATATTCGTCGCACCAAATGAATTAAACTGTTTCGTAATGTAGGCTTGGATTCCATTTCCAATTGCGGTGAGTAGTATGACGGAAGCGACGCCAATGATGATCCCGAGCATCGTGAGAAACGAGCGTGTCTTATTGGTAAAGATCGCATGTATCGCAATTGCGAATGCACTAGTAAATGATTCCATAGTATTTTTGTTGTCATTCCTGCGAAGGCAGGAATCCAGTCAACAAAGATCCAATTATGCTATCTGTTTTAAGATATTCTTTCTTGTATATTCGACATCCCTGGATTTAGTCGCCAAATCGAGCATGATATTTACACCATCTATTATTCCTAACCTGTTACGCACGATATACGCAACCCCATCAATTGCAATGGAAAATGGTTTTATTTCTTCTCCAAAAATTGATGCTACAATCTTTTTTATTTCGTTCTCCGAAAGAGTGGTGTCTATATCAATTTGAACATGTGGTAACCAATATTCAGCTCGCTGATCACTTGTTTTTTCAATCGGAACCATTTCAATCATCGGATCTTTCCAATTGCTAGTATCACCTACGAAAAACCATAACCCTTCATCATTGGATGGTTCAATATATAAATGAAGTTTAGGATTAATGGACCGAATTAGTCTTTCTTGTTCCAACTTTTGTGATTCAACTTTGTAACAAAAGCCTACGTGGTTCAATCTAACGATAGCTTTTTTTTGAGTCAATTCACGTATAAGTTGTTTGACACGTTTTATTTCAACAAACTGATCTTTAAGAATACTTTTATGAGCCAATAACAACGGCATGATTTCACCAACTGGCTTAAGATTTTGTTCGTCAATAAAATTCGCCAAATTAGTAGTGGGAAGCTCTTCTGAAATTTCGTTTAACATCCTTGTTAATTTCGATTGCATATTGAGTTACTTATTGTCTGGATCCCTGCCTTCGCAGGGATGACAGACATAAATTATTTTATTTTCTTGTGTTTTGAGTCCGAAAGGATTTTTCCATCTCTCACGATAATCTGACGCTTGGCGTGCTGGGCGATCTCCTGTTCATGTGTTACCAGCACAATGGTTGCGCCTTCATCTTTGTGCAGTTTGCCAAAGAGCTCGATAATCTCATCGCTAGATTTACTATCCAGATTCCCCGTCGGTTCGTCAGCAAAAATGATAGCAGGCTTAGTGACTAGTGCTCTAGCAATGGCGACACGCTGTTGTTGACCGCCGGAGAGCTGCGAGCGGGTGTTATGTATCCGATCTCCCAAGCCTACACGCTCTAATTCTTCCCGCGCCCGGCGTTCACGCTCCGCCGCAGAGACATTGCCATACAAAAGGGGAAGTGCAACATTCTCTAGTGCTGATACTTTTGGGAGTAAATTAAATTGCTGGAAGACAAAACCGATCTCTCTATTTCGAAGACCCGCTAATTGCGTTTCATTATATTTTTGCACTTGTTTATCTTTGAGCCAGACTTCACCCACTGTTGGGACATCTAACATACTCATAATATGAAGCAGCGTGGACTTGCCCGATCCCGAAGGTCCCATGATACTTACATACTCTCCGGCATCAATATCCAAGCTCAAGTCATCCAGGGCATTAATTTGTTGATCACCAAGACTATAGATCTTGGAAACATGAACGAGGCGAAGAAGCATATATGATCCTATTTAGGAATTGCAATCGAATCGGATTGTGAAATTCCGGAAAGTATCTCAATCGCGGTGTCGCCTTCCAGACCAATTTGAACCTCTTGTTCTTTTGGCTTGTTTGGATCAGATGTTTGTACTCGCACATATGTTTTCCCGTCATGGGAAACCGTAGCGTCAGCGGGAACTGTCAATACATTGCTTTTTTTGGCAACCTCAATATGCATGCTGCCTGTAAGACCTAGGCGGAACATTCGGACATCCTCACCCAGCACCGGCGCACGGACAACAAAGACTGTTCCCCCACTCGTATCCGACGAAATGCTTGCAACGTAGGCAATTTTTCCCAAAGTCGTAGTAAAATCTTTCTCCTGATATGCATCAAGCTTCACCGTCACTGGCATACCAGACGAGACAGATCCAATATCAGATTCATCTACTTCGCCGACGAACTCTAGTGACATTGGGTCCACGATCGTAAATGTGTCCGCAGCAGTGACATACTCACCAGCTACAGTGACAGGAGATTTTACTAAGATCCCATCTATCGGAGACACCAGTGAACTATTTTTTATTGCAATGCTTTGAAGCTGTACTCCTATGACAGCATTATCTAAAGATAGTTGCTGCGTTTTTGCCAGCGTCTCTAGCGTACTGGTGATCGCGCTATCTTTTCTATCTTTCAGTCCTTGCTCAAAGGACAACCGGTTCGTCATGTAGTCATTTAATGATTTCTGCAAACTCGCCCGCAGGTCTGCCGTATCGATTGTTGCAATACGCTGTCCCTTTTTGACGCTGTCACCTTCTTGTGCTCCCACCCAAACGATTTTCCCCCCGCCCAAAAACTTCAAGTCACTTGTACGCGCGGCGCTGACACGTGCCGTCACATCCAAGGTCTTTACCACATCCTGACGGATTGGATTTTGATATGCAAAGAGTACCTCTGGCTTTTTCCGCAATCTGCCCATCACAATAACGAGCAGAATAAGTGCAATTAGTACAAGGTACCAGCGTTTTTTTAAGAGCGAAACAATCTTTGAAAAAATTGCCATAACGCGTTATTATACCTCGTGACCAAGTTTAGCGCATACTACCAACAGATGTGGGAAGAGAACGAAACCGCCTTGCGGAAATTTCAAGATGCCCACGATACCTACAAAGCGAACCAGCGTAATACTGGGGCCAAAACTGCCTTTGATACTGTAGGTAAAGAAGTTCTTGAATTGATTCACACCTGGGACCAGCGCTTGTGTACACAAATGGAACGAGGTAAAAATGGGGTCTTCTCTTCTAAAGTCTCCGAGAAATTCTGGGCCGAAGTAAAGAAAGATTTCCCTCTTATTGATCTCGTCGGCGTCGAGGTTTCATTCGCGCAGTAACAAAAAATAACAGCAGTGCAGCCCAGTAGTAATGTGATGCGAGAACGCCATTCCAAAACGTGTGTGGCGCAATCTGAAGATATGGAAATTGGATATACCACAAAATAAAAGACAGTACGCAGGCAGCAGTACGCAGTGAAAAGACATTTTTTCTCAATTCAAAAAAAATAAGAACATATATTGGAAAGAGCATGACGAAATAGTGCTGCCATAGAACCGGTGAGAACAAAAAGATTGCCAACACCCACAGCTTCTTACCCTTTTTCAAAAATGCGACTGCTATAAATAAAAGCGAGACTAAAGATGATAGATATGGAAAAGCAATATGTAACCGGCACAGAGTACTTCGCAGTGACTGGTTGTAGTAATCCAAATTTGATGCACAGGAGTTTGTACTAAACAGCGGGATGAATGTATTCCGGACGAAATACTCATACCAACTGATTTTCATAAAGGCAAACGTTAGGACAGTTATCAACAAGCTAAAAAATATAAACTGGATGAACACTTTTGGTTTCGATAAGAAAAAAATGCCCAACGGAAAAAAGAAAGTCTTCAGGATCCCCAAACCAACTACGGATAAAACTGACAGTGTTTGATTTTCAAACAGCAAAAATACTGTCACCAACAGTGCACCAAGCAGTGCAGGTTGCCCCATCAGTAGACTAAATCGGGTTACAAACGCACTAAAAAGAATAGTTGCTGACAGCAATATCCATTTCTTACTTAAAAGTAAGCAGATCAAATACCCGGCTGCAATATTTATGATTAAAAATGTCAACTGAGCAGAAGGCAATTTTAAAAAGGAGAACGGCAGATACAGTAAAAATGTGGACGGTGCACCCAGTGTCGCCGTACTGTTAGTGCTATAGGGATTTTGACCAGCACGGATAGACCCAACTAACTGTATGTAGCTATCAAAGTCCTGTAAATTTCTCGAACCGGAAAAAAAATGTAGTCTGGAGATAAGAATCCCCATCACTATCACATGGAGAATAAACAACGATACTACGAACCTATTGGCCACTCGCATACGTGCTTTTTATTTCCTTTGGGTGTGCGGTTAACCACACACTTATAAAAGCACCTGAGAGTAAAAGCAAGAGTGAGACCACCGAAGCAATCACAATGAGGTACTCACCTAAGAAATCAACTGGAATCCTCTTCATGGCGTACCTACTCCGGTAGGTCCATCGTAACCCACTACGCCAGTGCATAACAGGGAACCACCACAACTTCCATTGCTACCACTTATCACATCGTGAAAAGTGATCGCATTGGCGTACAGCGAAGTCCTACTATCAGTTGGAACACCGTTAACTCCATACCACCCGGCCACCAGCGGTGCCGCTAGACTTGTGCCACCGACTTGGAACCAGCCTGCGCGACCCTGATAGCGGACACTGTCATACACAGCAGCACCTGTGTTGGGATCCGCATCCGCGGAGACATCTGCGACAACTCTGTTTGTGCAAGTGCTAGTCAAGAAATTCTGAAACCCGGGCTGTGATTCGAATGCACTGCAACCACTTCCAGCTCCATTCCATACCGATTCGCTGCTATATGCGCTACCCGACAAGAATAGGCTAGTTCCACCCACAGCAGTCACATAGCGTGAGGCTGCAGGATACTGCACTCCATACCCACTATCACCGCTGCTAAAGAGAAATGCTGTAGTCGTATTATCCTGGAAATGAACATCAAAGCTTCCCTCTCCGGAAAATTCACTTGAACCGTAAGAATTTGAGATTACCCGTGCACCCAAATTTTTTGCGGTGTCTACGGCAGTCATGAGATCGCTGTAGCTGGCGCTATTTGCCTCAACTAAAATAAGCTTGCAAGTCGGACACATCGCATGTGCTACTTCTACGTCCAGTGAAATTTCTAGTGCCCAACCTGGATTGCTTTTCGGATAGTTACCCACCTGTCCATTTTGATTCACTTTTAGGAAAGTTGGATCAGGTAAACTAAATTGTCTATCATATGTTGCCAGATCTGATGCAATCTTTGGATCATCATATGCATCGACGACAGCAATGATGTTATTTTGTGATCCTACTCCAGCAACTCCATAAGCATTCTGAAATTGAGCTGGCGATAATCCACTTGGGATATTTTGGATTGCCGGTTGGCCAGTCCTATCTACCACCACCCGTGCATTACAGCGAACATCTCCAGGTACTGCTGCACCGCAGACAGGAAGGTGCGACAGACCGAAATCTGAATTACCTGGACCATTTGCTGAAACTGTATGCACAGCAACAGATGATAAGAGAGCAAGTAACAACACCGCAAACAAGGATTTCAGTTTATTCATATTATGTTCATTGTATCGAACGTAGTTACAACTAGTCAAATGGAATAGAATGGAGCTATGTTTAAGCTGCCGCTCTTCGTTCTCAGCTGTGGAATACTCGCACTTGTGAGCACACTTCTTCACAGTGAGCTGATGACAGATTCTATTCTTCTTCTTGGCATTCTTTTGGGCAGTTTTCCGCTACTAAAAGATACATGGATCTCACTGACTCATAAAAGCATCGCACTCGATTACATCGCCATCCTTGCTATCATCACCGGACTATTAACACGAGAATTTGCTGTATCACTTGTCATCGTACTAATGATGAGCAGTGGAAAAGCGCTAGAGGACTATGCCAATGAGCGGGCGCGCTTTGCCCTGAAAGCGCTGGCAAATCGTATTCCCCATGCTGTGGAGGTGATCGATGCAAATGGGGATCAGCACACACAACCGATCGAACACGTAGAGATAGGGACACACATATTGGTGCGTAAAGGCGAGGTTGTTCCACTTGATGGTGTATTAAAAAGTACGGAAGGTTCATTTGATGAATCAAGCCTCACAGGTGAGCCGTATCCCGATGTAAAAAAACAACATGAAGTTGTCCACAGCGGTACCGTCAACGTCGGTGAGAGTGTTGAGATCATTACGACAGTTCGCGATGCACAGTCTACATATAGAAATATCATCCGCCTCGTCGATCAAGCGGAAAAAGAAAAAGCACCTTTTATCCGTTTAGCGGATAAATTAAGCCTAGGTTTCACGCTCATCACCATACTGCTCGCCGCAATCGCCTATATAATCTCGCACGATCCTTCACGAATTCTCGCGGTGCTTGTTATCGCAACTCCCTGCCCACTTTTGCTTGCTACACCCATTGCCTTTATAGGTGGCGTGAATCTCTCTGCCAAAAACCGTATTATTTGCAAACGACTATCGGGATTAGAAGTGTTATCAGCAGTGAAGGCAATTATTTTTGATAAGACAGGCACACTGACTTTTGGAATCCCGCAGTTGGCTCACATCACCACTCAAGGCAAGTTATCAGAGACCAAAGTCTTGGAAATTGCAGCAGGCATCGAGCGCAACTCACTACATCCTTTTGCAAAAGCGATTGTTGCTGCTGCCAAAGAGAAAAAAGTAGAAGTTTCGAAGTTCGACTCCGTCCACGAAGAAATTGGAAAGGGCCTTGTCGCCAGTATCGGGAACCAAACGTATACGTTGATAAAAGATGGCACAGCCGCAAAACCATCGGTTGTACTTTCGCAAGGCGGTCATCAACTAGCAAGCTTTACCTTCCGCGAGGAATTGCGCCCGAATGCAATCGCGACGCTTCAAAAACTTGAGTCAGCAGGAAGAAAATTGGTGGTGTGCACAGGAGATAAACTGGCAAACGCGAGAGAGACATTGCGCAATTTGCCTGAAAGTATCCGCTTGCGGGCCGATTGCACACCAGAAGATAAGCGGGAAGTGATACTTGCCTTCAGGTCAAAAAAAATAACGACTGCGATGGTGGGTGACGGGATAAATGACGCACCAGCTCTAGCACTTGCAGACGTTGGTCTCGTGTTTAGTCATGACGAACATACTGCTGCCTCCGAAGCTGCTGATATTGTGCTCCTCGGCGGAAATATCGGCGATATCGAGAAAGCGATAGGTATTGCCAAACGGACAATGAGAATTGCTAAAGAAAGCATGTATGTAGGCGTTGGTCTAAGTATCGCCGGCATGCTGCTCGCCACAACCGGTCACCTTCCTCCAATATACGGGGCCATTGCGCAAGAAGTCATTGATGTTTGTGTCATCTTAAATGCTCTGCGTGCTTCAAAACTTTAATAGACCTAGCACTTTGTAGATTAGTAGTGCTGGCCAGACACAGGCTTTAAAGACTCCGATAATTCCATCCGTAAGTGATCCCGCATGCTGGACAAAGTACACCAGTGCACCGATGAATCCTAGTCCGTAGACTGCTCCGCCTCCGCCCCGCCAATTTTTGGGATTTTTCATATATAAAAAGTCTAGCACTACTCAAAAACTTTAGCTTGAATGAAGTAATTTGCTAGCTGATCTTCTATCAGATTTACACCCAACTGCGATGGGTGAATATGATATTGAGGCTCAATATATTTTAGTAAACCACTCCCATTTCTATCCTTTGTCAAATGATAGACATCCACCAACGGTATGTTGTGATCCTTGGCAAATTTAATATGGTTCTCAATATAGAGGTCCCGTTCAGTAGCCCATTCATTTCGTTGTGCGGGAGTGAGTTTTACTTCTCCCACTCCGTACATCGTGTGTGACGGAGCTATGGTCGCCAAAAAAACTATTAGACTATTCGGCCGCTCACGCACCAATATTCTCATGGCAGTCTTCAAAGACTCATTGGCTTTGTCTATCCCTTCTGTGGTTCCCAAATATGAAAGTGGGTTATATCCAAATGATTCAATGACGATAATGTCGAATGATTTGGAGAGTACCGCATCATACAGTGCTCCCGACTCTGTACTCTTAGAGAGTAGACGGTCCTGTAAACTAGCGACATTTGATGCCGGCGCACTTTCATTCCGGACAATTAGTCCAACATCTAGGTATTTATCTTCTATATCTTTGCGAAACAGATCAGTATATGGACCCAGTGCGGCGGTCATAGAGTCGCCCAAAAAAACTACTGTGTAATCATGCTTCTTGGGTAACTTTGGCGCTGTATATAGCACGAAGGGTAGCTCCGGCTTTGGCGCGGGCGTGACGGATGGTACAGGGATATCAGTTTGGACACTCGGTCCTGGATATGTTCGTGGCTGTCTGAGTAACAGAACCACCGCAGCCAAACTAACTATGACAATCGTAAGAACGGTGTATCTTCGCACAGAATAAGACTATCATGCTCGATATGCGGTTGCCAGACTTGTGCTCTGATCGGGAACATTTGTTCTCGATCGAGTATTTCCGCTTTGCTCCCTAGATTCGTGCGAGCAGCTAAATTCAAATCTATGACAGGATAGAAGAAAATCGAGCAGTGCTCGCCTTTTTCAACATGTTGCCAGACTTGGATTCGAACCAAGATAATATCCTTCAGAGGGATATGTCCTACCATTAGACGATCTGGCATCAAATTTTAATTAGACCTGCATGTATTTTTCTGTGGCAATTTGCGCAAACCACAATACATTTGTCTATCTCAGTTTTAATTCTTTCTATCCCCCAGCCCTTTTGCCAAAACATTGATACGCTAATTATCTTTGTTTCCTTATTTCGGTGGTGAAAATCAAGACACGCAGTTGTACTTTCACCACAGATTTCGCAAGACAATGTTGATCTATATTCTTTTAGCCAAGCAGCTATCTTGTCTCTCCTGCCCCAGATTCTCCTCTTTTCCTCTTCAGTATGTTCTTTATAGTGTCGCTTATTCCAAAGAGTTTTGTATTCTTTCTCTCTTTTTGGATCAGAGTATGGCATTAGTCAAGTGTAGTAGGTTCTGGACATTTAATCAATTCCAGACACCCGACAATTTACTCTTGATGTTCCGCTCCCACTATTTTACCAGAGAATCTGGTAGTATCGAGGACATGCCGTTTATCGTCTATATCCTGAGGACTAGCAGGGACACCCTCTACACCGGACAGACAAATGATCTCAAGAAGCGGATGGAAGAACACCGAAGTAAAACCTCCAAGTCATCCAAGTACATGCGCGCCTTTGGACCATTTGAGCTTGTTCACAGCGAAGAGTTTGCAACACGCAGTGAAGCTATGCAGCGCGAGGCAGAAATTAAAAAACTGACGAAGATTCAAAAAGAGAATTTGATTAGTAACGAAAAATATTTGTTACAATAATGTATGGCAGATAAGGTGGAGAAAGCTCTCATTCTTACTTCAATCGCTGGTGGCGCTCTTGAGAGCATTGTCTTCTGGCAGTTACTCAAATACGCGTTTGCTTTGACTCCAGACTTACAGATAAATGGGGCACAGATCGCTGCCACAATCATAGGCGGGTTAATCTTTTATATTGGCCAAGCTGCCAGCGAAGGTTCTCATGGTTTTGGCATGGAATTTTCCACGGGCTTTTTCTTAGGTTCTTCAATTCAAATATCTCATGACATAGGTGTGGTATCAGCCGCGTTTCCATACCTACTCACACTTATAACCGGATATGGTCCATTCAAAAGATTTACCGGGAGTTCAGATTTTTTGAACAAAGAAACTAGCGATGAGTCCGACAACAAAAAGGAGTGATTGGAATGCGATATTTGGCAGAGAAGTATCTCTATAGGTCGCCGAGAAAATAATACGCAACAGCAACGTGTGACAGAGATAAATAAGATACGACTGCTCTCCCAAAAACTCTAAAACATGCCTTACAGTACTTTGAATTTTCAGCAACTGTGCTCGCACTGCGATAGACACTCCTATAAATCCCGACGCATACAAAACTATTGGGAAACGTGTAAAACGCAGAGCATTAATCGTGTCGTATCCTCTGCCAACTAGTACGAATCCACTGATGACACACAGAGTCAAACCAACCAAAGTTTTCAAGCCAAAAAAACCAATGTGAAACTTAGGCATACCCTTCTCCAATGAAAGTCGCATTCCCAAGCCAAAGTAAAAAATCCAACTAAAAGAAAAGAGGTACTGGTAATTATTACGCAAGGCAGCTATCCATCCACCAGCTCCTGCCATAAATGGCGAATACAAAAATAGCGTGACGAGTTGAACTATTAAGAGACATATAAGAAACAGATTTTTATTTTTTAACATGCCAAAACGAAGTATCGGAAATAATAGATAGAGTTGAATAATCATTGGCACAAAGTAGAGTTGATAGTCGCCGTAGCCAAGTAACAATTTGTTTAACAAATCAAAATGAAGCGTATGACCAATTGCAACACTGAGCACTACAGTCCACAAAATATAGAGCGGCAGCAAACGCATTACTCGGCGCCAAAAAAATGAACTGAGAGTAAGTTTGTCCGCGTACTTACTCATCAGCGCATACCCTGAGAGCGCGATAAACAGTGGCACACAAAACCGGGCAGCCTGATCAGCGACCACCAACCAGAAATTACCTGTATATATGGTGGCGTACAGATTATGGACGCTAGATAGTGTATGAAGGAAGATAACACCCAGGATCGCAATGCCTTTTAAAATTGTCGTTGTGCGAATGTCATCTTTGAGCGCTAGCATAATGTGATTGCAGCCTTCACACGGGATAGTGTCAATTGTTTACCCAACACTCTAATCGTGTCAAATAAAGGGGGTGAAACTGTCCTACCTGTGACCGCCACGCGAAGCGTAGTAAAGAAGGCACCACGGTTCCAGCCTTTGCTATCTACCATCGCCAGCATCTCAGTTTCTTCAAAAGATTTTTCTAATGTACTCAGAGCTGCTTCTAAATACTTTTTGGCTTCACTCATACTGGATTTTTTACCCATCAATTCTTCTACAGTTGGATGAATATCATGGTAGAAAAATTCGGTCAGCGGACCGATATCATGCAGCGTCACGAGACGCTCACGTACCAGTGGCAAAATCTTTGGCAATAAATCCTGAGGAAAGTCATCTGGTAAAAATGGAAAGAGGGCGGTCTCTACTTCATCTGTCTTCAATACCTCACGGATATACTTCCCATTCATCCAGTCCAATTTTTTGACATCAAAGATCGGCCCAGTAGTTTGCATCCTGGAAAATGAAAACACCTTGATAAATTCCTGCAGTGCAAAGATATCTTTTTCATCTGGATGCGACCAACCCATGAGACACAAATAGTTTCTAAGAGCCTGCGGCAGATACCCTTTCTCTTTATAGCTTGGGATCGAAACATCATTCTTGCGCTTACTCATTTTGGTTTTGTCCACGTTGCGCAACAGTGGCATGTGCGCAAATACAGGCAGCTGCCAACCAAAGTAGCGATAGAGCAAAATGTGTTTGGGTGTGCTGCTAATCCACTCTTCTCCACGGATAACGTGAGAGATTTGCATTCGGTTGTCGTCCACCACAACAGCTAGATGATATGTCGGAAATCCATCCGACTTCATCAGGACCTGATCATCCAGTTCTTTGGTGTTTATCGAAATAGTGCCACGAACGAGATCATCCCAACTGATCATCTCATTATCTGGCATTTTCATACGGATCACGTGGCGCTCCCCACTATCGAGCCTCTTCTGGACCTCTTCTTTTGGTAGATGCGTACATAAGCGGTCATAGCGAGGAATTTCTTTGCGGGCTTGTTGTTCTTTACGCATAGTTTCCAAGCGCTCGGGCGTGCAGAAACAGTAGTAGGCGTGACCTTTTTGAATAAGTGTCTGCACGGCAGCACTGTAATCTTCTAAATGCTCGGACTGCCGAAAAGTTTTGGTATACGGGATCTCAAGCCAGTCGAGTGAATCATAGATCACTTGTTCTGCACCTTCCACGAAGCGTGCCCTATCCGTATCTTCTATGCGAACTAAAAATTCACCATCATTCTGACGCGCAAACGCGTAATTAAATAGTGCCATGTAGGCAGTGCCGATATGCGCAATACCGGTCGGAGATGGAGCAATTCTAGTTCGTACAGTCATCGGATGATTATACCTCGAATTCTTGTATACTATTTACTATGCCCGCAGCGAAACCAGCTTCACCACTTACACTCACTCAAGTTGCTTCATTCATGCGGAAGTTCATAGCGATCGCAGGTGTAACTCTTGCGGTGATGATAGTCGGCCGTGTGTTCTTAGAAAGCGCAGTAGGATATTGGAAGGCTACTCACCCCGCACCACCGCCTCCACCTACTGCTGTCTTTGGTTTATTACCTAGGCTGAAGTTTCCGACAAGCGTCGGAACTGCGACCTCGCTCAAGTTGGAAATCCCTCCCTCCAGACTCCGACCTGTGTCTGACCGCGCAACGGTGTACTTTATCCGCTCTAAACGTCCAAGCTTACTAGCCTTGGACAAAGCCAAAGAGCAAGCCGCTACGCTGGGATTTTTATTTGAACCTGATCGCATAGATACACAGACGTATAGATGGAGGAGGACACAGCCGCTGACGTCAGTCCTTGATTACGACATTATTACAGGAATGTTTACCATGAGCTTAGATTGGCAGTCAGATCCAAATTTCCTGCAAAATAGTAAACTTCCTATTGAAGATGAAGCTATCTTGAATGTTCGAAGCAGCCTATCGACAGCCGGCCTCCTTGAAAAAGACATCGCAACGGGCAGCGCACAAGTTTCATACCTTAAATCATCCGGTGGCACATACGAACCCACTGTGAGTTTCTCTGAAGCAGACTTCCTGCAAATAGATCTCTACCGCACTCCGGTGAATGGTCAATATCAAGTAGTCACGGAGGAACCAGGTCACGGAACAATACGTGCAATCATTACAGGTTCAAGTGATAAATCTAATTTCTTTGCCAAATTGGAATACTATTATTTGCCAATCGAGTACGGAATATCTGCTACATATCCCATTATCACCCCCACCAGAGCGTTTCAATTACTATCTGAGGGGTCAGGATATACTGCCGCGATGCCTACCACAGGCAAAGATGTGATCGTGCGCAATATAAATCTTGCATACTATGATTCAAAAGCCGAACAGCAATACCTTCAGCCGGTCTATGTCTTAACTGGAGACGGGGGATATGTAGGGTACGTTAGTGCAATTGACCCGCGATACGTAGTACAATAAAACAATTATGTTTGAAAATATCGGTGGACAACTTGATAAGTGGATCCGTGAAAGCATGCGACGGGAAGATAAATCAGGTATTGCTTTTGGTGATCATGTCCAATTCCGCGATAGCCACATTGCCGAAAAATATGGATTCACCGCAGGGCAAACTTTAATAGCTGGTGGCACTGATGTTAGCGTGGGAAGTGATTTGAGCATTACCATCCTGGACGGCGATCATTACTACAATAAGGTACCAGCCCGTTTACTTGAAAAAACTAAGGATCCTGCAGAATCTAGGCATTAATTTGTAGTCCAGTCCACAAGTGTTTTGGTCTCCGAAGTGAAATTATTAAATCCCCAATCTAGGAGTTTGCGCGTCTCGCCAAAACGGTCTGTACTATTCAAGACTACTGTTAATAACGTCTGATTACCCCGCACCGCTTCGCTGACAAAACACTCACCCGCCTCGTCAGTCCAACCCGTCTTGATACCTACCATTCCGGGATATACTCCTAACAATTCATTTGTTGTCATCAATTGATGAACAAATCGTCCATCGCTGCTCCTCACTGTTTTCCCTCTTTGGTTCACAATATTTTTCAGCGTTTCATCCTTCATTACTTCCCGTGCCAATATGCCTAGATCCCGTACAGTGGTCACGTGTTGGCTGTCTTCCAATCCCGCAGGATTGGTAAAATGCGTTTGACTCATTCCCAACTGTACTGCCTTCTTATTCACATCACTCATAAAAGCATCGATCCCCCCTGGATAACTATCTGCCAGTGCAAATGCTGCATCGTTAGCCGAATGAATGAGCAGTCCACTGAGTAGATCACGGACACGTATCTGCTCGCCCGGAACAAGTTTCATCGTACGCGTATCAGAAAAATCATGTGAAACTACAGTAACAATGTGATTAGGATCGAAAAACTCACTTGCTACAATTGCTGTCAACATCTTTGTCGTAGATGCCGGAAATAATTGTTTATCGATGTCTTTTTGAGCTAGTATTTCTCCGGAATTTACATCAAGCAAGATGTAGCTCGTGGCACTGAGATCTGGGAATTGAGCAAACGTTGGGTTTTTTACAGACAAGGTAATATCAGGAGGTATTTGCAGCGATTGAGCACGAACCAATAGCGGGGTTGCCTGCTTTCCGTATAACAGCGCGTGAACAAGGAGAAACAGTGCAAGCAATTGATGAGCCAAGTTGAGAAGCATACGGTTAATGGTAACAAATTATTGAAAAGAAGGTGGATAGTAAACGCTTGTCGGGTGGAAATGTTCTTTGTGGACGCTAAACCCCTTCCATTTTAAATTCTCCGTCCCGAAGCGCTCGTCATATGCGCTGCATAAATCCAATATGTCACACCCCAGAAATTTTGCTAATTTTACAGTTTGATACGCTAATCCACTGGGTACATACAAACTTTGTCTACCTTTTTGACTTGTGTACTGATAAAAATACATTGCTACCCCGTGGTGGTGGAGGAAATAGAGCGCTCCATGAAGGGTTTTTCCCTCATAGGCAAGAATCATTGATCCTTCTTTCTGCATTTCCTGCCAAAGTATTCGCAAAAAATTATTTGGATACCCAGATACTTTTTTTTCAGTTTCCCACTCAGAATGCAGTTTTACTATTTCGGTTTTTGTTTCTTCCGTTAAATTGACAAAAGCAACTACTTTGTAAGAAACACCCATCCGCAAACTTCGAAGCATTTGATATTTGAGTGTCTTGGAAAAAGATGCCAGGATTTTTTCCTCACTGCCATGCAGATTACAAATGAACGTCTTGGTATACGCGTGATGATTTTTAGTTTCTTTCAAACCATTGGATCGCAGGATTTCCAGATCCAAGGATAAACCCGGATCTATATATGTTTTAACTAACGGAAGTCGTTTTTGCAGCTTCTTTAAGTTGGAAAAATCAATCGATTGTGGTCGCTGAAATTTCGCAATAGATATTGGACCAATGCGGCGAACAAAAAGATACTGACCGTTCATTGGTATCACATCCCAACCTATCCGTTCCATCACACGCGCATATGCAGGCAATTGATGATAGTCCGGACGCGATACAAAACGAGAAAGTAAATCCATATAAAATGGTTCGCAATCAAATTTTTTGCGCGCAGATATTCCGAGTGTTGCGGAGACGCGAGCACAAAAAATTTAGTTTGTGAAGCATTATTCCTCACTCTTTAATCTAAAGTCGATCCGTTCCATATCGCGTGGGAACATACTAGCCTCTCTCACGTTGGCGAGCTTGAGTATTTGCATGGTGATCCGTTCTGCACCAAAGGCAAAACCCCCTTCGGGCGGCGCACCATAACGGAACGCTTCCAAAAACATTTCAATTTTGGCTGGATCCATTTTCCACTCCTCCACTTGGTGAAGCAACTGATCATAATCACTTACACGCCGTCCGCCCGACAACCACTCTACACCGCGGCAAAGTAAGTCCATTCCTTCGTTGTATTCAGGATCTTGCGGGTTTGGATAGACATAGAAAGGTTTCTTTTTCGTAGGATAGCCATACACAAAGATAAAGTCAGATCCAGTTTCTTCTTTGATAATGCTACAGATTTCCCGCTCATCCTCAGGATTCAAGTCTTTTTCCCCGCGCACATCCCTGCCATTTTTATCAAAGATTTTTTGCTGTACTTCACGTAAGCTCAGCGTCGGAGTTTTTTCAATCATTTCCGGTAAACTTGCTCCCAGTAATTCCAATTCCTTCGCGCAATCTTTTGCAACGCGCTTCAAGATGTGGCGCACAGTGCTTTCAGCCATATCTCGTACTTCTTCCCAGCCTTCGATAAATCCCATCTCTGCATCGAGAGAGACAATTTCCGTCAAATGACGGGTCGTCACACTCGGTTCGGCACGGAAAACTTTATTGACACTAAAGACTCGCTCAAAGGCCGTCATGACAATTTGCTTATACAACTGTGGACTCTGCGTGAGATAGGCTTCGTGCTCAAAATAGTCAACTTTAAATACGTCGGCTCCGCCTTCGGCAACTGCAGGCGTGATACAGGGGGCTTGAAACTCGAAGAAATCTTCTTGCTTCATGAACTCACGGAATCCATCAATAACTGCTTCTTGGACTTTAAAAATTGCCTGTACTTTGGGATGACGCAGCGTCAGTGCCCGATGATCTAACAAAGTAGGCAATTCCACATTTAGTGTTTCCGCACCCATATCAAATGGAAGTGTGGCGGCCCTTGCCAAAATAGTTAGTTTGAGTGCTTCCAGTTCAACGCTTCCCGTACTCATTTTTGGATTCACTAGCCGCTCTGGTCGTGCATTTACCTTCCCCTCTATTTCCACTACAAACTCACTGCGCAGCTCTCCAGCCATTTCATGCGCTGTGGCAGAAGACTGGGGTAAAAATACTACCTGCAGCAGTCCGGAACGGTCACGCAGGTCGATGAAGATGAGTTTGCCGTGATCCCGGCGCACATGCACCCAGCCCTTGACGAGTACTGTCTTGCCAACATGTTCCACCGTCTGCGAAATTAGTGTTCTTTTCATAAAAAAACCACGTACTAGTTGTCCGCTAAAGGACGTCTAAGACGTGGTGCCACCTTTATTACTTCTCTGTAAGCTGTTCGGGCTTTCCCGGGAATGCTCGCAATTTGTCAAACTGCTCAGACGCTTTCCAATTAAGTATTATTGTACGCCAAAGCGGCATATTGACAAGCGCCCAATCGAAATTTATACTTCCCCTGTCCTATGAGTTGTAAACACCTTATTACTATTCAAATGCTTCGCGTCCTTTTTGGACGGGGAGGTTTGGTGGAATAAGATGTAAATATTAATTAATCTGAAACCCAAAGACCTCCCACTAAACAAGGGAGGTTTTTTTATGAGTTTCATAAAGAAAGGAGTTCTATGGCTAGACCAGAAGAACCAAGCGCTATGAAAGAGATGACTTATGCATCAGCATATGCGATGCTTCTTAGTGCACTAGGAGGAGATGAAAAACTTGCTGAAAAGTTTGCACACAGTTGGACAGACGAGGGTGAGACGGATCCTCTCAAGTTAGTTACGAAGGCACTCAATAACACCCGTGATTGGGATGATTAATGGAAAGGAAAATATGGATAATGAAACACGAACGAGAATTCTAAAGGCAGCTGAAAAACTCGAGACAGATTCTAAAAAAATAGGAGGTGATAAGGACACTGCAACGAATCACAGACATATTGCAGGAATCCTAAGAAAATACACAAAAAGTGAAAACTGGTTTAAAACGATGTATCCCCTCGCAGAATCAGATTCACTTATGCATAGTGCAAAAGCTATCATCGATTCGATTGAATCGGGCAGCAGAGTTTAATGAATGTCTTTGACAATTATCTGAAGACTTTTTGACCCATTCCAATGGTTCACCTGCAGGTGACCAATCAATGACACGGTGGGGGAATTTGAAAAGTGTTCAAGTTCCCTCCCGTGTCCAAACCAAAGCAGATCACAGTCCGCAGTGCGCAGTTTTAAGTGTTTTCCTTCTTTTCCGATAATTTTTGCACTGTCGATTTTGACTTTATCCATTTGAAATAGTGGTTCGCGGTTACCGGGACCAAACGGCTGCATGACCGTCAATCCTTGCGCCACTTCCATCGTTTGGAGAGTTGTTGGCAATACAGAATCCACATCAATCAATGCTGTCAGCAGTGATACATCAATTGTGTTTTTGGCATGTTGGCGCAATTTTTGCGAAAAGACTTCAATCTGTGCAGTTTGCAACTTCAATCCAGCCGCCATCGGATGGCCTCCGATTTCCATAAGATCAGACTTTACTTCACGCAGCAGATTTGTGATATGTACACCTGCGACACTTCTGGCTGATCCTTTCGCTGTTTCACCTGAGATCGCCAACACTATCGAGGGTTTATAAAACATTTCAGTGAGACGACTGGCGATCAGTCCTATCACGCCCTCATGAAATTGATCGCTGGCTACGATGATCACACTCTCCTCTTTCCACGTCTGTCGCTTTGCAAGTGCAATCTCATACATCTGTGTGGTCAGATCCTGACGGGTGATGTTGGTATCGTGCAATTTCCCAATTAGAACCGCCGCTTTACTTCTATCCTTCGTACACAGTGCCCGCAGAGCATCCAGTGCATTTCCCAGACGCCCCATCGCATTAATGCGCGGAGCAATAGCAAAATTGACTGCGTACGTATCAACCGGTTTTCCTTTTAACCCGGCAGCCTCTATCAGCAATTGCAAACCAATCCGCCTCGTTTTCTGCAACTGTTCTAAACCAAATTTAACAAATGATCTATTCGCGTCCGTGAGAATTACTTGGTCAGCAATCGTCGCAATCGCACAAAGATCGAGTAAATCTTCAATATTTTTTGATGCTTGGATTTTGGATTTTGGAATTTTAGCAAGTTCTCTTGCTAACATCCACGCTACAGTTGTGCCACAGAGCTTGGTCGTATGAATAATGCAATCAGCGGGTGGCAGTTTATCCTCAGGTTCGTGATGGTCAGTGAGTATTGTGAAGACCCCAACATCGGCAAGCCTCTGCCACTGCGCCTCAGCTACGATCCCATTGTCTACTGAGATTAAAATAGAAGGCTTATTCTTTGCCAGAATTTCATCTAAAGCTTTTGTAGACAAACCATAACCATGCTCTTTACGGTCAGGAATAAACGGTAACACACTAAAGCCGATGTTGTGCATCGTTTCCCACAGTACCGTGGTCGCACATACGCCGTCACAATCATAATCACCAAAGATAATTATTTTTTCTTTGTTTTCCAAAGCCTCTTTTAGCCGCTCTACTGCTTTGTTAACTTGTTCTTTATCGATGCCAACATCCTCTAGAGTCAAATCTATCGGATCTTTTGGGTGCAAAAAACTTTCTTTATCAGTAATGCCCCTATTTTTTAATAGGATGGAGAGTATTTCTTCATTAGTTTTTGGCTCTTTTTTTGAAAGCAGATTCCAGTTCATACAAGATGCTATCATACCCGTATGAACGCAAATCTACCTACACCAGTTTTAAAAATCATTCGGACCTTAACCAGTGCCAACTTCACTTGTGAAATCGTCGGCGGGGCTGTCCGTGACCTAGTCTTAGGCATCCCCACGAATGATTGGGATTTCACTACAAACGCTACACCGCAACAAATTATGCCCCTATTTCCGGATAGTTTTTATGAAAACACATATGGGACCGTCATGATCGCACAGAAGCATCTAAACCCTGACCCCTCGCTCCTAGACCCTGATTTAATTTACGACATCACTACATATCGAAGTGACGGAACCTACCGCAATCACCGCCAGCCAGAAACTGTCACATGGGGGAAAACAATAGAAGAAGATTTACAGCGTCGTGACTTCACGATCAACGCCATGGCACTGCGTGGCAGTGAAATCATTGATCCATATGAGGGCCAAAAAGATCTGCGGAATAAAGTCATCCGTACAGTGGGAAATCCTCAAGACCGATTTGAAGAAGATGCGCTGCGGATGCTACGCGCGGTGCGTTTTTCCGTCCAACTTGGATTTGAGATTGAGGGTGAAACCAAAAAAGCCATAAGCGCAAAAGCGTCTCTGTTATCAGAAATAAGTTGGGAGCGTATTGGGACTGAGACCATGAAAATCCTTGGCTCACCAGAACCGAAGCGGGGAATCTTATTGCTAGACGAATTGGGACTTCTGCCGTTCATTTTGCCAGAACTTGTAGAAGCTAAAAACGTCCGTCAGTCCGGTCACCATATTTACGATGTCTGGGATCATAGTCTCAACGCTTTAGCTGCGTGTGAATCCAGTGATCCAGTGGTGAGACTAGCTACGTTGCTTCATGACATTGGCAAGCCGGTCACTGCCAAAGAAACTAGTAGTGGAACCGTCACTTTTTATAGCCACGAGGTTTTAGGAGCCAGAACCGCGAAAGCGATAGCTAAACGGCTGCAACTAGGCAGCAGTGACTGTAACCGCATATTTACGCTGGTGCGTTGGCATATGTTCACCTATGACAAAGACGTCACCGATGCCTATATCCGCCGCTTTATCCGCCGTGTCGGTGTGGAACACATTAATGACATGATTACTCTGCGCATTGCCGATAGAGTCGGTAGTGGGAGTAAACGAAGTAGTTGGAGACTGGAAGAATTGCAGCAGCGCGTCTATGAACAATTACACCAACCACTGAGCTTAAAGGATATGGCCATCGACGGCCATGACGTGATGGAAGCCATGCACATCAAACCAGGACCGGAAATCGGCAAGATTTTAAGCAACCTATTTGAAGACGTGTTAGAGAACCCAGAACACAATACCAGAGAGTATCTCCTCAGCCAAATTACTGCGTCGGAGTGACGTTAACTCCTGGTAGTAACACTTGGATCTTCGCATTCTTCTTTAGTTCAGTGATCCAAGTCTGTACAGCGCTCTGGAATTTCTGACTCTGCAGTTGATCTTTGATCGTCTGCATTGCCTGCGCCTGCGGCACTGTCTTGAAGAAATCTTTATTCTTTTTGTATGCATCTTCTACTTCAGTGTCAGTCACTGCGATTTTATCTTTGAGAATTTGCTTCACAGCCAGTTGCAAACTAATCTGATCACGGAAGTCATTTTCTGTGATGCGCTGGGCTGCTAAAACAGCCTTTAGACCACCCGATGCGCTGGCTTGTTTATCCGCTTTATCTACTTCTGCTTGGATGTCGGCCGGGGCAACTGTTATATGTTGCTTGGCAATTTCCTGTTTAACTAATTCTTGCGTAGTCAGTGAGTTTATTACATCAGCACCATAGAATTGGTTGAGGTCATGCAGGTATTCCCAAACAAAAATTGGTTTGCCGTTGACACGGGCTGGGATTAATAAATATTGAAACTTATAGGCAGCAAGTGCGAGTATGACGATAATGCCGGCAATCAGCACCCATTTATTTCTTGACTTCGACATCATAGATGTTTCTCCAGTTTCCATTGTCTCCATTGGATCTTCCATTACATCCTCCATCGATTCGGACGCATTGAGTTTTTTGTTTGTTCGTTTGGTTTTTGTTTTTGCCATATGCGCAGTAGAGTAACAGAGGGGAAAGAAAAATACAACGGGGTTATTTGATAATTCCGCGATTATTTAAATCACTTCAGCTACCGATTTCAAAACACCAACAATTGCAACATATGTCGTTAATTGCGTGCCATCCTTGGCAAAAGCTGTATCAATGACTCTAAAAGACTCGTACTTTCCTGTTCTCATGCGCATTTGGACTTCATCGTCCACTGTTGGGACATCTTCAGCAGAGATACCAAACCGAGGGGGCCATGTAAGCGTATCCTCTATCTTCGTTAGGTCCTTTCGTATTTTCAAGAAAAATTTCATCCTCTCTCATAAATTCACGTAGTTTCTCTTGACCCAAGTCTTGTTCATGACCTAACATAGATACTCCTCCTAATATGTTCTGATATTACCACATCCGCTTATTGCGGTAACTCACCCGGAACGATTTTTAGTGAAAGACGAGAGCGTGCAGTGAATCGACAATATCAACTTATCATTCACGAAATATTTTGCTGCTCTCTTGCTTTGCTCGCTCTAGCGTTGAATTTATCGCTTGAACAATTGAAGCGGCTGCTTCAGGCGAGAATGAAACAATGTCACCCTTCTCATCTTTGTCAGGGACAATAAGATATTTTCGCCTCCCGTCTTTCTCTTCTCCCTCTTCTGCAGCCGGTAATGCTTGTATTAGACTTCCATATCCCAAAAGTACTGCGGCATGATATGTGCAAAGGTAGTCATTAAATTCCTGCTCATTTCCAGCACCTGTAAGACGTCCCACTTCAACTAGAACTGTGTCCGGAAACTCAACTACTTCTTCTCCATTATGATAGTAGACTACTCCTGTAAAAACTTTAGCTTCTTTAGCTGCTGCGTTGTTTGACATAGTTACCTTTCAACTTTATGAATATTCATGGGTATTTATACACCCACATTCCATGTAGTCAATAAAGAAAGTCTCAATTAAACAATTCCACGATTTTTTAAGTCTACTTCCGATTCAAATTCTAAATAGTTTTGCGTTAATTCCTCTCCACTTTGAATGTCTCTAGTTGCCACCAGGTATGCTTCAGTATGTGTAAGCACCTGAGTTAAAGTGGCGTTTTCCTCATGGTTAATAAATTTTGAAACATCAAAGTCTACATGCCAAAGCTGTGATGGCTTGTCAAAAAATCCCCACCACCGAATTTCCTGTCTCTCTTCGTTGAGTAGAGAATCAAATTGTTTTTGAGAAATATTTAAGTCGAGGAGAGGACTCGCTGTATATACAACTTGTCCTTTTTCTATACTTTGGTCCGCAAATAATCCAATACCATGCAGTGGAGATTTATCCAATTTGTATTTGACATGGATCATATGCTGTCTAGCGAAAAATTTGAGCGGGCAGGGGGAATCGAACCCCCGCTTAAAGATTGGAAATCTTTAGTTCTACCATTAAACTATGCCCGCACTTTGCTGTCATTCCTGCGAAGGCAGGTTTACGAATACCCTCGCGGTAAATCCATGCAATAAATATTCAATTCGTTTCTGGATCCTGGACAAGGCTCCTAATCGCCGCCTTTACCGGGATGACACACAACAACACAGTATTGTACCAAATCAATATAGATCGACCATCTTTCGACTTTGCTCAAGATAATTGACTACAAGTCAATTACGTGGTTTCCCTGCTCGCGCGCTACGATCATGATCATGAAGAACATAAGAACCAAGATACCGGCAGCGGCAAAAAACGAGGATGAAACAGAGTGAACTGCGAGAGCCCCACCGACAAGTGGTCCGATAATGTTGGCTAGACTCGCATAGGACTGATTAATACCCAAAATACCTCCCTGATCTTCCTTGCGTGCATGTTTAGAAAGCAGCGCAGTCAGCAGCGGCAAGAGGAAGGAGTTCCCGATAGCCATAACAATCGAAGCAAAAATGAACATGTGGAAGGTGTGAGAGAAACCCATGATGACAAAGCTCAGTGTGGTAATTATGACGCCAGCGATAAGCAGCGGAATTTCACCAAATTTTTTAACTAACTTCCCTACGCCAAATCCCTGCATGATGAGTCCGATCACTCCAAAGATGACAAATAAGAGGGAAATGTTACTCGGTGATAACAACAAAATGTCATTGGTAAATTTCTGGAACGCCAGAATGAAAATTGAGAAAGCGAATGTTGCGATAAAGCTTGAAATGAGTAGCAGTCCAATGAATGGCTCAAACAATGCATCCACGAGATGGCGCAAATTAAACATAGCAGCGATTGCTTTGTGTTCTATGTTTTCTTTCACAAGTGACTCTTTCAAAACAAACGCAGATAAGAGTGCACAGACTAGAGAAATCGCTGCAGCGAAATAAAATGGAGCTGCTAGTGAGATGTTACTTAATACTCCGCCAATGGCTGGACCAAAGACGAAACCAAATCCAAATGAAGCTCCTAAGATGCCAAACCATTTAGCCCGCTCCTGCGGAGTGGTCAAATCACTCATGACAGCTTGCGCAACAGAGATGTTCCCGCCTGAAATACCGTCTAAGATCCGTGCTAAGAAAACTATTGGAGCGCTCTGAGCAATCGCCATGAGAAAGAAGGAGACTGCAGTTCCAAGAACGCTATAGACAAGCATTGGCTTCCGGCCGAACCTGTCTGATAGACGGCCGATGATGGGCGTAGAGATGAATTGTGCCAATGAGAACGCTGAGAAAAGTACTCCAATCAAAAAAGTATTGATGCCAAACCTGGCCACATATGAGTACTGCAATGGAATAATAATCCCATACCCTAGGGCGTTGACCACGGCTACTAGAGAAATGATCCAGAGAGAGCGCTGTTTTGATGCATTATCCATAAGACTCTCTATTTTGTCATGAGAGAGCGAAGTTTGGAAGTGTCTAATGCGGTATTGCGCTGATATGGCCGCTGGCTGGTCTTGAGATATTCCGTGAGACTTCCTTCGCTGACTAGGCCCGCCAAACTGAACTTTTCTTTTACCCACAGGGCAAAAGTGTAATCAGAAAAAATCGGCTCGGTAGTCGCATGGAAAATACCATTTGGAGCATTTTGAACACAAAAGTGCAAAATGTCAGCAAATTTTTCAATTGATGTTGGAGTCCAACTAGTATCACTAAATTGCGGCGGCAGTGAATTTGTTTCCAATTTCCCTTTTACTTTATGCAAGATGTCGGGCTTCGGGAATTCATCCAGCCGATATGGGCGGTCAATGCGCAAGATCGAATACCTCTCACAAATTTTTTGCACTTCCTCTTCTGCCCAAGCTTTAGTTTGCCCATACCATTCGATCGGGTGTGTCTGATCATCTTCTACGTACGGTGTCTGTTTTTGTCCATCAAATACATATGCCGTAGAAATGTGAACCAAATGTTTGCCAAATTCTTTCGCTGCTTTGGCAATATTTTGTGTACCGACGACATTTACTTGGTATGTCAAACCTTCTTTATTCCCATTCTCTTCAAACGCTTTACCAACATCGGTAAAGGCAGCAAAATGGACAATCACCGGACTCTTACTTTTCTCTACCGCACTGTGAACTTGTGCCTCGTTGAGAATATTTACACCAGTAGAAAGATCTAAGTTTTCAAACTCATATGTATCTGAATACATTTCGACAAATTTCGATCCCACCAGACCAGAAAGCCCTGTACCTAAAAGGGGAATTTTATTTGCCATACTGTTTTTTGTAATACGCGTCAAACTGCGCGCCCTTGAGTGGTTTCCACCAAGCTTCATTTGTTTTATACCAATCAATTGTTTTTTGCAGACCTTGTTCTAGCGTCACTGATGGTGACCAACTTAATTCGTTATGAATTTTTGTCCAATCGATTGCATAACGCACGTCATGACCAGGACGGTCTTTGACATACTCAATGCTTGACTCATCTTTGCCCATGAGCTTTAAGATCATCTTTATCGCTTCGACATTTGGCACATCTTGGTTCATGCCACCTACGCAGTAGGTACTGTTTTCTTTTCCTTGCAAGATTACTTTTTCGATCGCACTACAGTGATCTTCTACAAACAACCAATCACGCACTTGCAGACCATCGCCATAGACCGGCACTTTCTTTCCTTCTAAAATGTTGGTGATAGCGAGAGGGATAAGTTTCTCTGGATAATGATATGGGCCATAATTATTACTACAATTCGTGATCGAATAGGGAAGACCATAGGTATCACCAAAAGCCCGCACAAAATGATCCGAAGATGCTTTTGACGCACTATACGGTGAGTGCGGCATATACGGTGTGGCTTCATTAAATTTATTCGCTGAACCTTGCTCTAAACTTCCAAATACTTCATCAGTACTAATGTGGTGAAATCGTTTTACTTTTGCATCTCGGGCGGCCTCAAGCAGTGTATATGTACCAATTACATTTGTTTGGATAAATGCACCCGGATCCATGATCGAACGATCTACGTGTGATTCGGCGGCGAAATGTACCACGATATCTACGCCTTCCATCACTTTGGCAACCAGTTCTTTATCACAGATATTTCCTTCTACAAAAGAATAATTCGGATTATTTTCCAAATCAGTAAGACTTGCCTTGTTTCCTGCATACGTTAAAAAATCCAAATTCGTGATGTGGTCATCAGGATGATTCTTCAACCAATAATGGATAAAGTTCGAGCCGATAAATCCAGCCCCGCCGGTAACAAGTAGGTTCATAGTTTTTTTATTCTACACTCACCGCTCAAACCTTGAGTAATACAGCGGCCACGTAGCGTGCGGAATTCCTCGTAATACAGACCCGCAATAATACTTGCAACAACGAGTAAGACGAAAAGAATTTGACTGAGAGTTTTTTGCTTCATTCAATGATGACGGTTTTTGCTTCAAACCGCTCTCCTCTTGTTAAGGATAACTTGGATACTGGCAAGCGTAAATGGTGAGCCAATAATTTCAATCCCTCTTTTGCAGCGCGCCCTTTATCAGGCGGAGCCTTTGTGTGCACCTCAAACGTAGTTTCATCCAAAGCAATTACCTCATCACGGCTCGATCTAGATTTCAAATTCATCGTTAGCACTTGCATATTATTTGAACCAATCGCCAACCTGTTTTTGTATTGTCTTCCATGTAGGATCTACTGGTAGATACACCCAGGCACCCCCGGCAAACCTGTCCGGGTGAACGAACACTCCTGAGGAATACTTTGTTTGGATCATAAATTGATGCGTAGTTAGACTGGGAAAAACTCCCTTCTTGGCAAACTGGAGTCCCAAATTTTCGGCCTCACCAAAAGGGAAGTACCCATCAATATTTTCGAGATAAAATCTCAACAGGTTTCCCATCCGTTCCGGATAGCGGACATTTGTAGGATTTTTCAGTGAGGAAAGCAGAGCTTCTAAAACTAATTGTTGGCGATGTACACGAGCATCGTCTGTCCCCTCAATCGGATCACTGCTGTGCCGCGAGCGCATGTACTGCAATGCCCTAGTTCCACTCATGTGTTCGGTTCCTTGGACAAAGGTAACAGTTTCATACAATAATTTAGGGTCTTTGACTACACGCACATCCACGTCCGTGCGTGGGAACTGCGTATCAGTAAAAGACCGCTCCACATGAACATCGATACCACCCAAGGCATCTATCATCTTCCCGACCGCTTCGATATCGATTGGGATCACGTAGTGGATAGGCAGCCCAGAAATTTGTTCAACAGAATCCTTAATAAGTTTTGCACCTCCTAATTGATAGAGTGCGTTGATTTTCGTTTTGTCTTGGACAAGATAGAGATCGCGCGGGAAAGAAAAAGTCGTGACCGATCCTGAGTTAGAGTTTACGGACACTACCATAATTGTGTCCGTTAAAATAGTATTTTCGTCACGGTTAGACAGTTTATCCAAACCTAAAAGCAAGATGTTTGTTCTCCCCGCTGTCTGTTTAACTTGTGCTTCCCGCCCACTCAATACTGTCTGTACTAATCTAGGGAAGGGGAGATTCGCACCATTGGAAACTTTTTGCACATAATATGCGCTGACACCGCCAATAATAAGTGAGATCAGCAGTACCCCACCAATAATAACCGCTGCTACTCCAGCAAGCAGTGTAGTGATTATGCGAAGTGTGTGAAATAAAACGTGATCTACTGGATGAGCCTTAGCAGGCAAATGCGGTTCACTAGTTACGCGCTTTTTTTTCTTTGGCATAGACTTATCTTAGTTCTTTGGCCAAAAATTGACCAGTGAGGGATTCGGGATTCCCGGCAACCTCACTTGGAGTACCAATTGTCACGACCTCACCGCCAGCATCACCGCCTTCAGGTCCTAAATCAATGATCCAATCTGCATTCTTGATCACGTCTAAGTTATGTTCAATGACCACTACTGTATTGCCGCTGTCGACGAGACGGCGGAGCACTAAGAGCAGATTTTGAATATCTTCAAAGTGTAAACCAGTTGTCGGCTCATCAAGTAAGTACATCACATGCTCCTGACTTCGAAGTGATAACTCCCGCGCTAGTTTGACACGCTGCGCTTCACCACCAGAGAGTGTTGGTGCACTTTGACCCAAGGTCATGTATCCAAGTCCTACGTCCTGCAAAGTTAGTAACTTATGCTGAATGGACCCATGATGTGCAAAGAAATTGACTGCCTCATCAATACTCATCGCCAATACTTGGGCAATATTTTTCTCTTTATATAACACATCTAACGTCTCTGCGTTGTAGCGAGTGCCTTTACAAATATCACAAGTTACATAGACATCCGGCAAAAATTGCATCTCTATTTTCACTTGCCCCTCTCCCTGACACGCCTCACACCGGCCGCCCTTGACATTGAAACTAAATCTGCCGGCTCCAAATCCCCGCGCGTGTGCATCTTGAGTGCTGGCATATACCGTGCGTATTAGATCAAATACCTTTGTGTACGTAGCGGGATTACTGCGGGGCGTCTTGCCGATCGGACTTTGATCAATCAAGGAAATCCGTTTTAGCGCTGGATCTGCCTGCAGACTATCGATCTGGCCAAGCGGTTCATGAACAATGTACCCCAACTCTTTTGCTAGATTTCGATATAACGTCTCGTGCAAAAGCGTAGATTTACCCGATCCAGACACACCTGTAATACAGATAAATTTTGACAAGGGGAATGAGACATCTATACTTTTGAGGTTATGAGCCCGGGCTCCGGTAATATCTACATTACCATCCACAATTTTAGTGGCTTCGCGTTTTTCAGGTAACTTCACTTTTTTCTTACCACAAAGGTATTTACCAGTCAGTGATGCTGGATTTTTAATCAGATCCTCTACTTTGCCTGCCGCTACTACTTCACCGCCGTTTTTTCCTGCCCGCGGGCCAAAGTCCACTACCCAGTCTGCTGCCTCAATAGTCTCACGATCATGTTCGACAACAATCACAGAGTTGCCTAGATCGCGCAGTCTGTGTAGCGTAGCAATCAAACGCTCATTGTCGCGCGGATGCAATCCAATCGTCGGTTCATCCAGAACGTAAAGCACGCCCGTAAGACCCGTACCAATCTGTGATGCCAAACGGATACGCTGGGCCTCACCACCTGCGAGTGTGCCCGCTTCGCGCGATAGTGAAAGATACGTGAGTCCGACTGAATCCAAAAACTCCAACCGTTCTTGGATCTCTTTCAAAATACTGGCAGCGATGAAGTTTTCTTTTTCTGTCACCAACCCTTTGGTCAAACCGCTCTTTTTCAAGTTTTGTATCCAAACTTTTGCATGGCTGATAGGGAAGTCACACACGGCAGCAATGCTCAGTCCATCTACATGAACTGCGAGGCTTTCTGGTTTTAGACGCTTACCATTACAGGCTGGACAAATTTGCCGCTCCATAAAGCGCTCAATTTCCGCCCGCATAAATTCAGACTCGGATTCAGTGTACTTGCGCTCTAAGTATGAGACAAATCCCTCAAACTTCTCTTCTATCTGCGTCTCATTGCCGAATCGATTAGTTCCAAACACTCTGTGTAATTTTGGCGCATCACCTGATAACAGCACATTTTTTACGGTGTCAGAAAGTTTTTCCCAAGGTGTTCGCAAGTTTCCACCGTATTCGGATACTACTTGCGTCACAAGACGGGAAAACCAAGAGTCGCCGCTCATCACCCGTTCGAAAGGAATCACCGCTCCTTCCGCTAACGTGAGGGAAGACGCAATTAATTTTTCCGGGATCACTTTGAGCAGCGACCCTAAACCATTACAGGTCTCGCACGCACCATGTGGCGTATTGAAAGAAAAGATCCGTGGTTCTATCTCAGGGAGTGAAGTTCCATCAAATGGGCACAGGAATTTCTCCGAATACAAGACATCTTCCATGTTTTTGGGTTTATCAGGAAATGAGAGAGAGGCATCAGTTACAAAACTAACCACGGTTAGTCCATCAGCTAACTTCAATGAGATTTCAATATCAGCTGCTAGTCTGGAGCGGAAGTCCTTGCGCTCGCTGTCATCACGTAGCATCTTACGGTCAATCACCAACCGGTCGATAACCGCGCTGATGGTGTGTTTGTTATTCTTTAGTAAGAGAAAGTCCTCATCTACTTCAAAGACTGTTCCGTCCACCCGGACCCGGGAAAACCCCTTCTTCTTGAGGTTTTCAAACAGCGAGGTAAACTCCCCTTTGCGGTCACGAACCACAGGGGAGAGGATCATAAGCCGTACACCAGAGGTAATCTCACTACGGCCTTCAATTTTTTCCATGACCGCATTAACGATTTCATCGATTGAGCTGCGTTTGATTTCACGGCCGCATGTCGGACAATGTGGGCGACCTATGCGGGCATAGAGTAACCGCAAGTAATCATATATTTCGGTTATCGTCCCCACTGTCGATCGTGGATTGTGCGACGTGGTCTTCTGATCGATAGAAATAGCGGGGGAGAGTCCACCGATAAAGTCGACATCTGGCTTACCCATTACCCCAAGAAATTGACGTGCATAGGACGAGAGGCTCTCTACGTACCTGCGTTGTCCCTCGGCATAGATCGTGTCAAACGCGAGGGATGACTTCCCACTACCTGACATCCCGGTGAGTACTACGAGCTTGTTTTTAGGTAGATCAAGATCAACATTCTTGAGATTATGTTGTCGTGCTCCTCGAATAGAAATGAAGTCTTGGTTGCCAGTCATGAATTGGTTATTGTACCCTACTTTTCTCTCGAGTACAATACAGTCAAGTTACTTCCCTATTGTGTATATATTTATTGCATCTTGAGCGGGAAAGGAATGCATGGACAAATCAGAACGAAATCCCAATATCCTTGCATATCAGGCTGACTTAGTGGCTGGTTTGTTTGACGATTGTATGGATTGTTTCATTTTGTATAAATTGGGCGATTTAGTTGGCATGTTCAGTTCCCAAAAAGAAGCAGCTTCGCATAACGAAGAAGGAATTGACTCATTTATACGTCGCCCAAGCGATGATGTTGTAGATGTGCCAACTCCGCTTTGGATTGGAGATAAAGATGAGTAAGTTTTATATCACCACAGCTATACCGTACGTCAACGGCAAACCGCACATCGGCCACACGCTGGAATTTGTGCAAACAGACACGATTGCCCGGTTTCACAAACTTATGGGTGATGAGGTTACCCTACTTACCGGCTCTGATGAGAATTCGCTAAAAAATGTCCGCGCTGCAGAAAAAGAAAACATCTCTACAAAAGAACTGTTGGACAAATACACAGCTGTATGGAAAGAGTTTAGTCAATCGCTGGATATCGAAGTCGATGTATTCCAGCGCAGCTTCAATCCTAAAACTCACTTCCCTGGCGTGCAAAAATTATGGAAACTCTGTGCTGAGAGCGGAGATTTTTATAAGAAAAAATACCAAGGACTCTACTGCGTCGGCTGTGAACAATTTTATAAACCAGAAGATCTAGTGGACGGTAAATGCCCACTTCATCTCACCTACCCCGATCAAATCGATGAAGAGAACTATTTTTTCAAACTCAGTAAGTATCAAGATCAAATTCGCCAATTGATTGAATCAGACACAGTCCATGTAGTTCCAGAAAAGATGAAACGTGAAGTTCTCACATTCATCGATAATGGACTGGAAGACTTCTCCGTTTCCCGTTCGCTCGAACGTGCCCGTGGGGTGGGCGTACCAGTACCTAATGATGCCACCCAAGTCATGTATGTGTGGTTTGACGCGTTGGCAGTGTACATGACCGGCATCGGCTATGGCTGGGATGAGAAAAATTGGGAGAAGTTATGGCCGGCTGATGTCCACGTCATCGGAAAAGATATTGTCCGCTTCCATGCAATTTACTGGATCGGCATGTTACTCTCTGCAAAACTTCCCTTGCCAAAAACTATTATGGTTCACGGTCATATAACTAGCGGTGGAGCCAAGATGAGCAAGAGCATTGGCAATGTGATCGACCCATATGAAGTGATCGCTAAATATGGCAAGGACTTTACACGTTTCTACTTGTTGTTTGAAGTTCCCACCTTGGATGACGGTGATTTTACCCTCAGCCGTGCTGATGAACTCTATTCATCAGAGTTTGTGAATGGCATAGGCAATCTTGCGTCACGCGTAGCAGCATTGTGCGAGAAAAGCAGTAAAAGATTTCCGCCCATGGCGGATCAGCCTTGGGCTGACAAGTCAAAAATACATAACTATGATCTGCGAGAATCACTGCGAGGTGTTTGGCAAAACATGTGGCAGCTTAACAAACAATTGAGCGATGATGAGCCATGGAAGATGGAGACGGATAAATTGGGCGAATACTTAGTGCCGGTAGTACAAAATTTGCGGCAAATTGCTTTTGACCTCTCCCCGTTTACACCGTCATTATCTGCAAAATTGCTCTCGCATTTTGGACAGGATAAAATCACAAAAATTGCTCCCCTGTTTCCAAAATTGCAATGAAGTTTTTAACTCAGACTTTTCTTTTCTTGTGGATATTTTTTATCCCTTCTTCCCTTGCCTACCACTACAATGTACAGACCGGATTAGTACACGGAATTTTGGTGGATTATCGAATCCCTATCATTAGTGCGGATGTACTATTTTTTATTGCGTTTTTAGCATTGTCATTCCTGCGAAGGCAGGAATCCAGTCAACTAAAAAAACTTCTTGTGTTTTCTATCGGTTTTACAATGATCTTTCAGTTTTGCCTTGCTCTTTTTCAAACTATCTTTCAGCGCTCTTTATTTGGTTATCTTCCCTTTGGTGAAGTGGATTATCACTCACCCGCCATCGCTAAAGGCGTATTCAACGGTTTCATTTATAAACTTCCATATGGGACAACCGTTCATCCAAATATTCTTGCCGGCTTCTTTGTAGTGTGTTTTCTGGTTCTAGCAACATACAAAACAAAGTTTCTTAAGTACTTTTTTTTAATGACACTATTAATCATCTTTCTCACACAATCCTTATCTGCACTTATCGCACTGCTAGCGGGAATACTTGTTTTCTTAATCAATAAAAAATATCTAAAACTTGCGAAGATTCTTGTAATTTTATTTGGATTAGGAGTTGTGTTTGTTTTATCCAATATTCGATATACCAAATACGATATACCCTCGCTCGCTCGCCGTGCGCAGTTGGAACAATTGGCCTTTAGCATGATTCATGATCATCCGCTAACCGGGGTCGGCTGGAACAACTTTACGCTAGAGATGGATAACTACGGCTATGTGCGTGGAAATGTACGTTTCCTACAGCCTGTGCACAATATGTTCCTATTATTGATTAGTGAGCTGGGGATTTTCGGCATAGTGCTCGTGGCAATTTGGATCAAACTTATTTGGAAAGCGAATCAAATCACACTTGTGTTTTTGAGCGCCTTTACCGTGCTTAGCAGTTTTGACCATTACCTGCTCACGCTCACCACGGGCCGCATGTTACTTATCCTGAGCCTCGTCGTGATAAAATTAGTCTCGTCTCGCCCCCATAGTTCAATGGATAAAACAGGAGACTTCTAATCTCTTACTCGTGGTTCGATTCCACGTGGGGGCACTTCGACAAGCTCAGTGCAAGCACTTTTTGCTCTTTCTTCTACTTGCATTCAAACGCAAAATCTTTCACACTCTTATCAGAGCCAAATTATATTGTAAAAAGGAGAAAAATATGGCGAAGAAATCAGGAATGGGAGTAGGCGCAATACTGGGCGCCGTGGTCGGCACAATAGCTGGGGCCGTAGGTATGTTTTTGTCTGATGAAGACAACCGCAAGAAAGTGGTGAAGGAAGCCAAACACGTAGAACATATGATGGAAGCCGATGTGAAGAAAGCACGCCGTGGTGTAAAGCGAGTAGTTAGTAAGGCCAAGAAAACTACCAAGCGCCGCAGCCGCTAATTTGGAATTTGAATATGAAAAAGCCCTGCGTATGCGGGGCTTTTTTTATCTGGTAAAATAAGGATATTGGTGGATGTAGCTCAACTGGTTAGAGCATCAGATTGTGGATCTGACGGTTGCGGGTTCGAATCCCGTCTTCCACCCCAAAAATTATTCTTCCGGGGGCGTGCCGTAGATGATCACTTGTGTACCAGGGTTATCCTTGGTAGCACTGATGGAGGTTTTATCCCCAAGCACTGGGTCAGCCCAGTAGAAAAGGGTCCCCGCATCTTCAGTACGCATGTTCACACAGCCATGGCTCATAGGATGACCAAAGTTATCATGCCAATACGTGCCGTGGAAACTAAATCCTGCCGAAGCGGGTATCTGGCTGTTACCAAAAAACATCACGTAAGGCACATTCGGGAGATTGTACGCATCTGCCCCACTGCCGCCACTCATGCCAATATAGCGGAACTTGTTGGCGATCGTGAACGTTCCGGTAGGTGTCTTTCCCCATTTACCTGTTGATATTCTAAATTCAAAAACCTGCCGGTCTCCCTCAAAGGCATAGAGGCGCTGAGCCGCCAGATCCACATTAATGTGCTTCGGCTGACTCGAGTCACCCAGGACTGCTTTGGAGGCATAATCAGGCACCTTGGCGGAGATAAATTGCTTTCCTAAGAAAGTACCCACAGTCTGGCTGCTGTCATATGTTCCACTTTGTGTTAGATTGACTGGGTTTGGGCCTCTAGAAGACCTTGCAAGGCCCTGAAAGCCTGTCAAAACTACGAGCAACCCTCCTACTAGGAGCGAAAGAATAACGAAGCCAAAACCTTGCTTAGAACGTGCCATCCCTCTAGTATGAGGGACTAAAAAGGCACTTGCAAGTGCCATCTGGATTTCGCTGTTTAAATTGATTTATCAATATAAATAATCATCACTGGTACTTGCTATTGAGCCTATAGTTTAGTATACTCGGCCGTTCATATGATGAACTTACCTGCTCTCATCGCCTCCGTCTTTCTGGCATTTAATGTCGCCAGCGGTTCCGCCGTCCCAAGCCAAAAAATCTTGGGATCGCGTGAGTTTTCGCTCAACGACCGCTACAAAGTAGCCAGCGTCAACGAAGTGTTTAAAAAGAACATTCTACTCAACATGGCATACCTGCGTGGTAGCGTGACCCAAAAGAAGGATATTGATTGGGCTACAGTTGAAAGCCCATTCACCTATTCCTTCACGCTACGCCAAGGTGAATCCTTCGCCTTCCATGATAGTGTCTTGCCTGAGTATCAAGGGAAGGTCGTCAAGACTACGAATGCGCATTTTAACTCTACCGAAGGGTTTGTCTCCGATGGATATCTAGTAGGAGACGGTGTTTGCCATCTTGCTTCCCTAATCAACTGGGCTGCCCAAGATGCAGGACTTACTATCTTAGTCACCAAGAACCATGACTTTGCCAAAATTGAGGAAGTACCTAAAGAGTATGGTGTGTCCATCTATGTCAGTCCCACTACGGGCGCTGGTACACGCAACAACCTCTACATCACGAATAACCAAAATCAGGATGTAACCTTTTCCTTCAGCTTTGACGGTACCGAGCTCAAGGTCGATGTGATAGCATCTAAATAATGCAGTTTAATCCACTCACTCCCGAAGAAAAGCACGTGATAGAAGACAAAGGAACAGAGGCTCCTTTCACCGGCGAATACGATGACTTCTTTGTTCCTGGAACCTATGTTTGCAGGCGCTGCAATGCCCCCCTGTATCGGTCTGAAGATAAATTCAACGCCCACTGCGGATGGCCTGCTTTTGATCAAGAAGTTCCCGGCGCGGTAAAGCACATGCCTTTTAAAGGCTGGGATTGGCAAGAAATCCAATGTGCCAATTGTGGCGCCCACCTAGGACACGTGTTCAAGGGTGAAGGTTTTACAAAAACAGATACACGCCATTGCGTTAACTCTATTTCGATGAGATTTATACCGAAATGATTTTTGATCCTCTCCAAAAATTTGGAGAGGACATCTGGTGAGGCGAAGCGAATCCAGATAGGTGAGGTGTGAAGAATATGACTGATTTTGCGTACTTCGGCGGTGGCTGCTTCTGGTGCACGGAAGCTATCTTCCAGCGCCTGCGTGGTGTGGTCTCTGTAATTCCCGGTTATGCTGGAGGCGACATGGACAACCCAAATTATGAAGCGGTTTCTGATGGCGACACGGGGCACGCTGAGATGATCCGCATTGAATTTGACCCATCGGTCATTTCTTATGAACAACTTTTAGATGTCTTCTGGCATACACATGATCCGACGACGAGGAACCAGCAAGGGGCTGATATCGGAGAACAGTACCGCTCAGTTGTACTTTTTGCCAATGAAGAACAAAAACGAGCTGCAGAAAAATCAAAGCAAGATCTTGCCAATTCCGGTGAATATGAAAAACCAATTGTGACTGAAATCAGACCATTTGAAAAATTCTTTGAAGCAGAAAACTATCACCATGACTACTACGAAAAACACAAAGAGGCGCCTTACTGTCAGATTGTCATCAATCCAAAATTAGAAAAGTTTAAGAAACGCTACAAAGAGTTACTCAAGTAAATGGGCATGGTCGTTAAAAGTCAGGATTTCCCATCGCTTGTCTTCTCTATAAGAGCAGACTGTTATCCCTGTATTCGTTGTCTGCAGTCCTTCTACTAGTAGATCAAATTGTCTGGATGAAAATTCCGGACCAAAAAGCATTAGACCCAGTAAGGCTCGGATAACATGACCATGGCTCACGAGCACGATATTTTCTTGATTCCTCATTTCGATCTGTCTGAGTTGTTGGGCGATACGCTTGATAAAGTCCCAAGTATTTTCTTCATTACTGTAGTGCCAATCGGGATCATCGCTGTGTTTTGCAATCGCTTTCCAAATATGATGGACATCAATGTGTTTTTTCCCAGCAGTTTCAGACGGGCCCTGCTTCTCAATCAGTTTTTCATTGAACTCGATTTCTTTACTAACCGCTGCTGAAATCTCTTTAGCTGTCTGCTCGGCCCGCATTGCAGTACTGGAGATAATCAAATCCACAGGGGTGTGTAGAAAACGCCCCGCTACTTTTTTTGCCTGTGATAATCCAGAGGGACTGAGTGGCATTTCATTCGTTTGATGAACACGCGCCGCGTTCCCCTCACTCTCTCCATGGCGAACTATGTATAAGGTCATAATGTATGGATCCCACATACTTGAGATTGCATCTCAGGTTTTGGGATGACACTGCCTGCGGCTAGTGTCACTTTGCAATATCAACAGCCCGCATCTCACGTATAACTGTCACCGTGACTGTACCTGGATAGGTAACTTCATCTTTGATACGATCCTTGATCTGATGCGAGAGCACTACTGCATCCTCATCACTGGATTTCTCGGCATTGAGGATCACGCGGATCTCACGTCCAGCTTGGATCGCGAAGGCTTCACGGACTTTGTCAGATGACTTGGCGATCTCTTCTAACTTGGTCAAACGCTTTACGTACTCTTCGTAGTTCTCGTAACGTGCACCAGGACGTGCTCCAGAAATCGCATCTGATATATAGACAATCATTGCTTCTTTACTTGAAAATGGCTTGTCTTCATGGTGCTGCTCTACACAATCAATGACTGCCTCTGGCATGTGATATTTTCGAAGCAGGTTCACACCCAATTCAATATGGCTGCCTTCTTCATCCATAACCACCTTACCAATATCGTGCAGTAAACATCCTAGGCGGACAGTGTCCACGTTGGCACCAATTTCTTTAGCAATCGCGATACCGATTTTTGTCTCTTCTAGAGTGTGTGCAATCATGTTCTGGCCATATGAGAAGCGGTATTTAAACCGTCCCAGCATTTGCACTAAATCATGAGGCATATTAAATACACCTACCATGTGGCAGAGTTTCTTGCCTTCCTCGAACATGATCTTATCGAGCTCTTCAGCGACTTTTTTCACCACCTCTTCAATACGTGACGGCTGAATACGGCCATCCTTTACTAACCGTTCAAGGGCGATGCGGGCAATTTCACGCCTCACTGGATCAAAACATGATAGGCGGACTGTGCCTGGTTGATCATCGAGGTCGACGTCTACACCAGTCACCTGTTCAAAGGAGCGGATGTTGCGGCCGTCTTTACCGATGATCTTGCCTTTGACATCTTCACTGGGCAATTCAACGACCGAGACAGTGTACTCACTCACATAACTCGTAGCGCCGTGCTTCATAGCGTCAACCAAGATCTCCTTGGCCTGTTCATCAGCCTCTTCTTTGGCTTTATTGACCTTCTCCTGGATCATCTCTGCCATTTCACGCCCCAAGCTCCTCTCCAAGTTCTCTAAAACCTGAGTCTTTGCAGCCTCGCGGGTAAGCCCTGCAACCTGCTCAAGCTTGGTAATCAAACCCTTGCGTTGTTCATCCAATTGGGTTGAGCGGTGATCAAGATCACCTTTGCGCTTTTGCAGTTCTTTGTCGCGGTCATCCAACGTGCGCAGTCTTGTCTCTACGCTAGCGAGTTTTTGATCAATTGATCGCTGAGCCTGGGCTACTTCCTCGCGGACCGATTTCATCTCACGTTCTGCCGATTCACGGATAGTGAGGGCTTCTGCTTTGGCTTCGACAATGATCTCGCGGGAGCGGGCTTGGGCTTCACGGGCTGCCGCATCATTCATTGCGGCTTGTGCTTGTGGGTCCACTTTTGGCGCTACGACCAGCTTCACTTGAGTCGAAACGGGCTTTGAAGGTCGAACTGGCGGAAGTGTTTTTCCATCGGTTGCTGGTCCCAATAGACTTGAAAGTCTGGTAAAAAATGACATAAATCCTTTCAAACGATTACGAATAGTAATCTTTGAAGTGACGGGAAAATGAAGGCAAAAATGGCACTACTAAACCCTAGGAAATTACTGAGAATTTCGCGGGGTCGATTCCGATTGGAATGGAGTACGATTTTGCATAAAGAAATGATCCTTCAAATTTTTAGCGTCTTTTTTCAAAGATTGACCCTGATCTTACCTTTTTTTAGCTGTTTCGTCAAGGAAACGGCTAATCTCACTTGAGGAGAAACCAGAGGAGAACAGAACCTGGTATGTCTTTGCCCGCTGCAGGTTGGACGGTTGTTTTGCAATCCTGCCTTTCGCCTTTTGTAAGCGTTTTTCCATAGCCGCAAACAAATCTTCTTCACTAACCTCTCTGAGAGCATTCGAGATATCTTCTTTAGAAATGCCGAGACTAGAAAGTTTGGCTTTGATATATGCCTGCCCCTTCGCTTTGGAGGAAATCAGAGAATGGACGAAGCTGGCTGCTGTGCGAGAGTCATCTATATAGCCAAGACGTTTATATTTTTCCACCAGCACATCAATGATATTTTCGTCTTCACCGTCATGAAGTTTTCGCTGTAAGTATCGGCGCACTTCTAGCTCGCTTCGGTCACGGATCGAAATATATCTACCAAGTAAGTTTTCCAAACGGACTATTTCACTCATTCTTCTTTTGGACTTTCGGACTCTTTGATTTCCATCGGCGCCCCGGCCTTGCCATCTTTTATACGCTGGCGGATGAGCGCGTCCAACTCGTTCATGAGCGCCTGATTTGCTTCTAATTCAAGCTTCAATGCATCACGACCCTGTGCCAAAGTTTTGTCCTTGTACTTATAGAAACTCCCGCTTTTTTGTAAAATTCCCATCTCTACGGCGACGTCTACGATACCACCACTCTTACTTATTCCCCCTACGTTCATGATATCAAACTCTGCCATACGGAATGGCGGTGCCATTTTATTTTTCACTACTTTGCCACGATGCCGTCCGCCGATCACCACTTCACCTTCTGTTATGTTACCAATCTTGCGCATATCTACACGGGCCGATGCATAGAATTTCAATGCCTGTCCACCAGTAGTCGTTTCCGGATTACCAAACATGACGCCAATTTTCATGCGGATTTGGTTGGTAAAGATAAGTAAGGTCTTACTTTTGTTGATTGCTGCAGTGAGCTTGCGCATCGCTTGACTCATCAAACGAGCCTGTGCACCCATGACGGCATCTCCCATCTCGCCTTCGATTTCTGCCTTTGGTGTAAGTGCTGCGACGGAGTCGACAACGATGACATCCAAACCACCGGATCGAACCAGCATCTCTGTGATCTCCAGTGCTTGTTCACCGTTATCAGGTTGAGAAATTAATAAATTATCTAAATTCACACCGATCGCTTTAGCGCGCATCGGATCCAGTGCGTGTTCAGCATCAATAAAGGCTGCCGTGCCACCTTTTTTCTGTGCCTCAGCGATCACATGCAGACACACTGTGGTTTTTCCTGATGCTTCAGGTCCATATACTTCTACGATACGTCCGCGCGGGAAACCGCCGATACCAAGTGCAAGATCTAACGCTATAGAACCAGTGGAGATAGCGGGAACCAGTTGCTCCGCCTGCATCTGCTCACCCAATTTCATGATGGATCCCTTGCCGTACTGTTTTTCAATCTGCTGCATGGCAATGCGTACAGCCTCCATACGTTCACTGTTTACATTAGAAACTGGCTGCCTGTTTTGTGTTGGTTGCGGCGCTGGCATAGAAACCTTTCTCTTTATGTTCGGGCTCATCTAAACACAGAAAGAAATTACTGACAAGTAGCGGTATAATCTCATTCTTGCCAATGCGGAAGCGGGCTTGCCCGCCGAAGTCTTGACGCAGGCGGGGTATAGTTTAATGGTAGAATTCGTGGCTGGGGGTCATGAGGCGAAAGTTCGATTCTTTCTACCCCGACTTATTATCGGCGCACTGGCCGAAGCAACTGTAGTGCTATCGTGCATGCAAAATCGCGGATATCCAATAATTCTTTCTCACTCATGTTTTTTCCCAAGCGATCTATTACATCCTTAACTTGACTACTATATTCAAGATTAAACAATCTTCCTTCTTCACCTTGCTGGTCAAGAGAATCCTGGAAAAATTGGAGTAGTTGCTCCTTGGTTACTGACTCGCCACCTGCAACATGTTTAACGAGCTCTTCACCTGTAAAAATTTGGTTCATATTCAATAACGAGAACGATTTGCAACACCTCTTCTTATCCTCTCACGGCGCCAAGACTCAATACAGATCCTTTTCCATATTTTCTTTCCAAATCAGATCTAACCGCATCTTTCGCGTCCACAGCTTTTCTAGCTTCTACTGGAAAAGTCGACACATGTTCTTTTCCATTAATTTTATACTTTGCGGCAATAATAAAGTTTACTCTTTCTTCAGAAGACATACTTTCCTTTCATGCCCAAGTTTTAATGAGTGTTGCTACTGACTGAGATTGTAACGTATACGCCCCGGTACTTGCAGGAATAAAGATAGACGCACCCTTTTCAGCATGCAGCGAAAGATCACCAACGATTAGATCAATACTGCCATCTTTGACAAACAAATGATGGAAACTGTCATCTGTATTCGTATCCGCTTCTACTCCCCTATACTCCTTACCTATTTGCAGCAGCGATGATTTGTAATACAAAGAATTAAAAAGCCTGGCTTTTTCCAATCCACCACTGCTTATTTCTTCCATTTTACGGACCAGCGTGGCGGGATCATTGTGAGTAGTCTCAGCATCCAGTGCTGCAAAATAATCATCAATATGGATCGGCCGGATTGTGCCATCGTCTGCGATCTTACCTTTATCAAAAGACCGTAGCGTACAGTCTTTATCCATGACGTTTAGTTGTACTTCGTAGACAATATTCCCGTCGGGGATATCTGCTCCTTCTTCCCACGAATGATGTGTTCCCCCATCGGATAAATCTATTAACGTATCTGCTTCTATATTTATCTCGTTTACAAATTGATAAGGACTGTTTTCTTGAATTGTTTTGGCAAGCTGCGCTCTTGCATCAACAACTGCGTACTGCGCACTGCGGACTTTCTCACTAAGTTCTAAAGCTACGGTTTCTATAGATTTACATACTTGTCTATATTTTTCCAAATCAGATCCAGTTTTTAATCCTAGCGTTGCTTTTCCTTTTTCAAAAAAGTACCAACTCTCAGGTTTTGGCTTCCAATTCGCTGTAGTATTGCCCGGTCGCACATGCACCTGAAATGAGTTCCCCTTTGCTTGCGTAAACTTGATAAGCACGCGCATCCGGTTGCCAAAACTTTCTGCGTTTCTCTTCCCCAAAACTTTTTCCGGATCACTATCGATAAGTGATTGCAGCGAGAAAAGAGCGTGTGAGTTGCCAAAAATTTCCTGTGTCAGGCCATCACTTGCATTGCCCAATTCAATCGGCAACTCATTAGAGTTAGTAATGGATGACAAACTGGAATCCTGTGCCAATTCATATGATTGTCCAATTGTTAAACTTTGCAAATTTGCAGGCAAGTTCTTAAATCCAGCGATATACTTTCCACCCCAGGTAGGTTGAGGAATTAGTTTTGGAACAATAAGGTATGGTTGAATTTGCATGTTACTTCTTTAACTCTGCTTTGAACCAATCGACCCACAGATTGGGCGTTGGGTTTTGACCATTGAGTAGTGCCAGGTAAAACGTCGTGTATGCACCAAATGCCATCAGCTCAAAAACTTGCGACAACTTTGTCTTTGACTTTAATACAAGTTCTCGTGACTCACATTTGTTCTGCTCGATTACCTGCGCGGTGAGTTTCATCCGCTTACTGTTACCAACTGCGTATAGTGATGAATTTACCAGCAGGAAAAGTAAGTTAACATCGTTTGATTTGGGGAAAGCTAAACCTTCCATTAAATGATGATTCATTTCCGGAACCACTCTGTATTCTGAATATACTTTGGCGGTTTCGTTAAAGGCGTTGGCTACGACATGTGACGCACCTTCCAGATGCTCTGCCGCCGTAATAATGGGTAAGCGCTCTACGGATTCAAAGGCCAACAATTTTGCTAGATTTTTATCCTGAGCGATCTCCACATTATTTTCTAACTGAACCTGAGCCACTACCTGTAAGACTTCTTCAAAATCTGTTCGCGATAGTGAGAGTAAACCTGTGCGCTCAAGCAGTGCGATTTGACCAAACACAGAGTACCCAAGTGCATAACGCGGCACATTGCATGGGTTAAAAGTAGCCGTGTAGATATACCCGGGATAATTATTTGTTTTCAAAAAGTCTGCTAGCTTTCCGCCCGATGCGAGCCCGGTAATCTGAGCACCTTTCTTCTTGGCATCTTCACCAGCCGAAAGAGTTTCTTCTGTGTTACCAGAATAACTGGACAGCACTACCAAAGTTTCACTGTTTACCCATGCAGGGAGTGTGTAATCGGGCACGCTAAAAACCGGAACTTTTAGCTCGTCTTTAAACAGTGTTTGAATAACATGTGTTCCGTACGCAGATCCACCCATACCCGCTACCACGACATTTTTAACGATCTTGTAGGTTTCGGGAAATTTAATCCCGCGCGTCTCATCCCATGCTTGTTTAATTTGACTGCCCAATTCTTCTATAGATCTCAGTCCATTATTGGTATCCAGTTTTTTGATCTCATCACGATCGTCTAATATGCTCATAAGTCTCCTTCTGTGTCATCCTTGCGTAGGCAAGGATCCAGACAATAAGTAACTCACTATTGTATTTTATTTGTTGCATGGATTCCTGCCTTCGCAGGAATGACAGGCTAAATATTTTTTTCAATCCATTTTGCAACGCCGTCATGGTCACAATCCTGCGTCATTTCATCTGCAATTGCTTTAATATCGTCGGTAGCATTTCCTACAGCTACACTATGTCCGACTGCTAGCAAAAATTCCGCATCGTTACTACTATCACCAAATCCGACAATTTCTTCTTTCTCAATTCCCTGCAATGCACACCATTTATTCAAGCCAAACACTTTCGTCACTCCCTGTGCAGTCACATCGGTATACTGTTTGCCATCATAGTTAGCCAGTACTTTATGTTCCACAGGCAGCTTTCCCAATGCGGTAGTAAAATCTGCATTTACCTGTGAGATGGTAACCAAAGGTACCGACTTGTCTGACAATTCGCTTAAGTCTCGCACGGGGGATTCTTTTTGTCCTGACAGAAAGTAGACAGACCTGTGTGCGCGAGCCTTTGCATTGCCATACATCTCTCTCCCCTTTTGGATCAAGATTCTGCACTCATATTTTTCGCTCAGTTCTATTATCCGCCTAACTATCACATCATCTATGAGTTTCTCGAATACCATCTCACCGTCATTTTTGAGAATCTGCCCGCCACCTGCCACCACGTGCAAATCCCTCTCAGAAAAAACTAATTCAAGCATTCCTCCGATAGTTGCAAGACACCGCCCCGTACAGACGCCAACTAGCAAACCAGATCGTGTGGCAGAGATTATCGCAGCCTTGGTCCGCGGACTTACCTGCTTATGTGAATCCGTGAGTGTCTTGTCGACATCAAAGAGAAATGCTTTATACATCATTGCCTGAGTGTACCATCATGTGGAACGTGCGCAAAGATTGTCAGTGATGGGTAGACAGTCGCGTTTGCACCAATAAATTTACCCGGCATTGTACTCACACGCACGCCTATTCGCGCATTGTCTCCTATAATTGTTCCAAGCGCCTGCCGGCCGGTATCTGTCTTTTTTCCTTTTACATCGACAAAAATATTTCGTCGGTCGATCCGTTTGTTGGAGGAAATAAAACCTGCACCAATCGTTACACCGGTGCCAACTATAGAGTCCCCTAAGTATCCGTTGTGCATACTTGAGTGCTCTAAAATTATTGACCGTGCAACTTCGCTATGAGAACCAACTGAAGAGCCCTCTTCCAAACTGCTCCCCCGAATGAGTGAAAAGTCTCCGATGAAAACATCTTTACCGATGTAACACGGACCTACTATCCGGCTCGCATGTCCGACATGTGCGCCGTTTTCGATATACACAGGACCGTTGTCGCTATCGATGACTGCAGTTTTTTCAACTGTTGCATATGGTGACGTATAGTTCGGCATCTCTTCAAACAGATGGGACTGGAAATCAAACAAATGCCAAGGGAATTTCAATGACGGCAAAGGATCGGCGAGTTCTACCGCATGAACTGGGGATTTTGGAAAGTATTTATTTAGCGCTGCCTCAAAACTATACTCTTGCTTCTCCTCATCTTCCAAAACCTGTATGTAGTTTGGAGATAAATAATACATGCCTTGAGCCATGAGATTTGAATTTTCTGTGCCTTGCTTTGGTTTCTCCACTATTCCGTTTATCCTCTTTCCATCCAAGGTAACGATTCCATATAGCCATGGTTCTTGTGTGTATGTAACAGCAATTGCTCCACCGTTACCTGACTCCTCCACAAGTTGTAAAATCACCGTCCCTACATCAACCGATGAAGGAAATGTCACCGCAAACGGATCTTTACAATACTCGCGTGCATGCAAAACTGCATCGCCCATCCCCAGCGCTTCTGGCTGGAGAACGTAGTCTATGCGCAGTTTGAAATTATAGTCAGCTAAGAAACCCGAGAGGCCTTTACCCCCATAATCTTTAGGCGAGACTATCAACACTACTTGGTCAAAACCATTGTCTTGCAAGTTTTCGAGCGTTCGCACGACAATTGGCTTACCCAGAAGCGTCACTCCACCCTTGTGAGTCTGCGTGTTTAGTGGGAAAAACCGGCTATTTTCACCTGCAGCCAGGATAATGACGGTTGGAAGTTTCATGCCTTCATTCTAGCACGGCAACTTACTCAAGAGCGTGGGTATTCACGCCCTTGGTCCAGTCGATCTCTGGATGAGAGCTCAAGATCTCTTTGAGCGTCTTTTTCATCTCGTCGTAGACTGCTTGGGTTTTCCCTTCAAATTTGACCGTAATATACGGACCATTTTGTGACGCACGGCAGATCGCCATACGATCGGGTAGATCAGCACGGACACCATCAATAGTCACGTATTTTGCGTCGGGCCAATGGGTTTTGAAATCACCTGCTATTACCGTTTCAATAAACTTGAACTTTATGTCATCGGCAAGACCAAACTTAATCTCCGGACTGCTTACATACACTGACAACTGCGAAGCTGCTTGTGAAAGCATTTCGTTTTTACGCTCAAGATATGAGAGCAATCGCAAACTTGCATATGCCGCATCATCATGACCGTAGTAGTTCTCCGTAAAGTAGATGTGTCCTGATAACTCGCCACCAAACGGGGCGCTCTCGGCCTTAACTTTGGCTTTAATAAACGAGTGACCGGTGATCCACATCACAGGCTTCCCACCTGCTGACTCAATGGCGTCGGTTACCTGCCTACTACACAGCGTGTTGTAAATTATCGAGCTTCCTGGCAAAAAGTCCAAGACATCTTTAGCAAACAACGCAACGATCGTATCCATCCACAATGTGTTACCGTGTTCGTCTACGACAGCCATGCGGTCACCATCTGGATCATATGCAAAGCCAAGGTCTGCTCCTGCTGTCTTTACTCCCTCACCCAAACGCTTCAATACTTCTACTTCAGTTGGATCTGGGACACCAAGTGGGAAGTTTCCATCAAGCGTGCAGTTTTGTTCTATTACTTCACATCCAGCTTCCCGTAAAATTTCCGGATAGAACTTCCCTGACGTTGTATTGCTTGCATCGATGACTACTTTCCATTTTTTTCCGAGGTGGAAATGTTTAAGTAAGTTTTTCTTGTAGGATGGGAAAATATCTACCAGCGTATTTGTCCCATGCCCTTCGACGAATTTCTTGCCATCAACGAGCGCGCGAAACGCCAGGATATCTTCTGTCACCATTGTTTCGGAATATCCGGTACTAAGTTTCAATCCATTAAATTCTTTTGGATTGTGTGAAGCGGAAATCATCGCTCCACCCTTAGTTTTGAATTCGTATGAAGAGAAATAGACTATCTGTGATAGAGAGAGACCGAGGTCAAATGTGTTTATTCCACCTTCATTTAATCCTTGAATAAAAGCTTTTGAGTATGCATCACTGGTTAGACGGTTGTCCCGGCCAACAGATGCCTCGCCGATGCGGCGTGCCGATAAATATGTCGCATAGGCTCTGCCGAGGGTATACATCACATCCTCAGACAACTCTTTGTCCACCAATCCGCGAATGTCATAACCACGGAAAATAACCGGATTTACATCAACAACTTGCATACTATTTCCTTTCCAAGACTTATTAGAGTACACCAAACGTGTTTAATAGGCCTGACAAACACCTGACCCATGCTACAACTCACTTACCCAAAGCGCAATTGCGCCAGACAGCGACAGAGCACTTGTCGAGGTCTTCTGCTGGCGGTCGATTTGTAGTAATTTTTCGTGCAGAGTCAGGAGCCGCTCCTGCGAGAAGTGCTTAGCTTGAGAGCGAAGTTTTTGAATCATAAACGGAGCACCAACTAATTTCCCGCCGGAGATAGCCAACAATAGTTGACGAACTTGTCGAATTAACATGGCAAATACCAACCCATCCTCGGACACAGACAACACTTTTTGTAAATCTTGAAGCGATCTCTCCTTCGGAATTGATCCAAGTTGTTCCAGCCATGAGAAAAGCAGCGCTGGTAGACGGAAAAGTTCAACCCTGGCCTTTGGGAATTTCTTCAGCTGAGGAATTGTGGCAATCTTTTTTTCGACACAGACAATTTCAGTTGTCGATCCAGCTACTAAATCCAATAATTCATCCTTGGCTTTTGATTTTGGCAAACCTAATAACCCATCTATTACCACAATCCTCTCTGTAGCAAAAAGTTGATCGGTACCAAGTAGGCTTTCAAGTTCTGGAAAATTTGTCCGTTTCGCATCTACCCGTTCAATTTGAACATGACGCGAAGTGGCATCAGAAAGTATCACCGAAAGCGCGCTGTGAATTTTTACCTCGTCATCGCCATGCAAGATCCGGATCATGAGCGTAGTTTACCTCATTATCGGTTACTTCTTCTTTTTCTTTTTTTATCAAGCTGGAGAGCACAGCTTCTACCGTCTTTTTTTTGTCAGCCTTGGAAATAAGTCCAGGCACTTCTATCACTACAGCGCTATCTGCAATGCCAGATTGTACTGACCAAGTCTCGATCGAGTGGTCACTCGGCTTACTAAAAGACCACTTACAGTAACCATTCTTTACACGATAGCCAAGTGCCAAATCATCTGAATCATCAATACCTGTGAACAAGGGAATCTTTTGCACGGTGAGTTCGGTATGAAGGTTATTCCATACTTCGGCCGTGAGTCCACCGTGCGCGTCGTAAAGATAAAACGCGCTATTATCAGGATCCTCATGAAACGAGAGGAATTGATCAAAGGAAAAGTCCGAGAGGAATTTGATAATGGCCCGAGATTCCTCACACCTGCCCTCGCCAATAAACGACCTGTTTACGTCCAACCCTTCACTATTTTGGCGGGTTTTGTGGGCTGCGGCAGTAGGACTAAGCGACGGGATGTAAATAAAATCTGGCAATTTCTCTTCGTGCTTTTCCAAGTACGCTGTTATGAACGGAATACTTTCATACTCATTGCCATGAATACCGCTCCCGATGAGTAGTCGCGGATGTGTACCAGAGATGAAATATTCCAAATTTGTACGATCGCTCGTAAAGGTCTTGGTGACCATATGTCCTCTCTTATCCCTCGTAGTCCCGCCTTGGCGGGACGAAGTGGGACTCTTCCCCTAACCATGAATCAATTGAGATTTGTGGCTACTTTCTTTAGGGAGTGGGAGGACTTTGACGGGGAGAATAATTTAAACGCGCCGACCCACACCCAAACGTTTGGAGTCGGGCAAAGGGCTAGCGCCACAATCAGACTGAGTCTGGGTGCGGGCAGCTACAAATAGTCGGTTGTATGAGCGTCTAACGTACATATCTAGAGGTAGTATAACAAAATTTGAAGTCTTTGTCATTTATGAACGGGACCGAGCATTCTTAAACGCTTGAACAAACTGGCTCCAAACGTCACTCCCCTCGCCCGCTTCCCAAGAATGTACTTCATTGGTACCATCTACATATTCGGTTTTGAGACCGATATATGATTGAGGCAGTAGCTGAAGTTTTTCATTTGCGGCAACCGCTCGTGCAAAGGCTTGAATTGCTTTTACGGTAGGGATCGGATATTCGGTTTGCGAGATCCCAGACTGTTTTGTCCCCGCAAGCACCGTGAACAACGGAAACAAAGGAACGTCATTTTCATACTCACCAAACTGATAAACCTGATTTTTAACTTCTTTGCTCATACTTATTCTCCACGCAACATTTCTTGCATTGTTTTTTGAAAGTGAACTTCACCTCTTTGGGCTAGTCCGTGAGCATTTCTTCCCAAAAATCTTTGTTCTGCAGCTTCTATCTCAGCCACCGTCAAGTCTGAGTCAGGTTGCTTTGCCTCAGCTTTCAAAGTATGAAAACTTTGCACTATTTGATGCCAGAACCCGACGTCGTCAACCATACCTTCAACGCCTTCAAGCTGCCTAACCAAAGATTCAAATTGTTCTCGTGCCATAATTCGCTCCTATTTTCGGGTAGTATATCACTTACTCCCGTTGCCTAACCGTCTCATGGAGTTCGCTAGCAGCTTTTTCCAGCCTATCAATATACCGGGGAAAGTCACGAAACATGTAGCTAACCAATGCTAAAGCGTGCAGTGTAGCTTCTCCAACTTTTGTTCCTATTCCTTCTTTGCCTTGAGTTTGTACTTGATATGCGTTGTATAGACGAAGCAGAAAAGAACCTTCGTTTAATTCTTGGAGTTTCTCAGCAGGAACATCAGCTTCTTCCGGCGTCACGCGTTCCATTTGATGGACCAATGTTACTGCTTCTTTTAGTTTGCCAAACATATAAACTCCTTGTTAGGCATTGTATCAGACTTTGGCGAAGCTAACTTATGGTACAGTGGGAGACAAGAAAGAGAACTATGCCAACAATTGAGCACAAATTAGAGATTAGTGAGGTCGTGGAAGCAATGAAGTTTTTAGGTATTCCTAGTAAAGGTATGGTTAAAAAACTACAAAGCATGGAGGTCAAACCACTCCGAAAAAGAGACATCGACAAGATGTATCGTGTGGTCCGTTTCATCTTTAACATCAATGCTGAAGATGGAGACGTTGTAGGGTTTGAACCGTCAATTTTCAACCTGAACACGATAATCATCACGTTTGAAACTGAGGAGCCTGACGCCAAGCGCGAACCTCGATCGCTGATCAACTAATCTGTCGGGGTGGTGAGACTTAAACTAGCCTTCGGTAAATTTACAAACATCTCTGTGAAAGACCAACCAGGGAGGCATGACAAGTAAATTATCAAACCACCACTGGGCGGCGTCTTCGTTTTTTGCAGAGAGAATTTCGAGTGCTTCCTCTGTTGGAATACTGTAGCCACCCACATTTTGAGCTTCACCTCCACACGCTCCCATCTGGATACCCCGCTCATGATCAGGAGCGACTGGAAGAGATAGTCCTACCCACGCTTTTCTTACCCATTCAGGAGCTTGGCCAGGAGGTGTGCTCACAATCTCAACAAGTGCCATAGTATTCCTTTCCTCGAGAAAATATCTCGTTTATGCGATATACTATAACATTGAAAGATTTCGGGGTGTAGCGCAGTTGGCTAGCGCGCTTGCTTTGGGAGCAAGAGGCCGTGAGTTCGAGTCTCACCACCCCGACAAATGAAGCTAGGACGTTTCCACAGTAATCTTATAATCTCCCACTTGAAAGTTCACCGACTTGACATTAATTTTTCTTGCTAAAGCCATGAAGTACTCACCTTCTTTGCCTAACGATTCGAGTGGAGTACCACCGGTCAAGACAATATTAATAACTTCACCCTTTCTTAGTTTTTCTAAAACTTCTTGTTCAAATTCTGTTTCAGTTTCCATGACATTCTCCTTTTTTAGGATGTAATCATACTCTACAAAGCTTATGGCCCGGGAGGGGGCCCGCCTGCAGAAGCTATCGCTTCAGCGATTGCGGGCAGGTCGAACTCTCTTTTGTTTTGGTGCCGCGGGTGGGAATCGAACCC
>DATIJC010000003.1:0-13487 GCA_035479015.1 Patescibacteria group bacterium
GTATCCAATAGCGGCTTATGGAAACTGGGAGAGCATTTTGGCGTGTCGGCAGGAAAGGATTTGACAGGTTTGATGAGTGGAGCACCACATGGCAAAGAGGTTTTTTCAAAAGTTCCGCTTATAGGAACTCTGGTCTCCTCACAGCCAAAGGCAAAGCAGTGGTTTGAAGCACCGATCCGCATTTTTGGCATGTCTCTCATTGCGTTTACCGGGCTCCTATTGGGAGTGTTTTTTGTCCTTAATTTTGCGACTTGTTTTTCCATGCCGTGGAGTAAGGGTTCGCTTCCGTGGAAAGGTTCTCGACCTGGGCTGGATCCACTGGATGCATCAGGTGCACATATGCATTGGACGCAGATCCATAAATATTTCGCGTGGGGTACAGTCACTATTGGCTTAGTTCACGGAATCTTAGGTCTGATGGCAGTCTTGGGCTATCACGTATAGAATAGTTCTACATGCGCCGGAATATTACCCTTTTCAAAATTATTTTTCCCGTCTACTGTCTGTGGTTCTGGTTGGGAATTTGGATGCTCTATTATTTACGATTTACCTCATTTGAAGGAGTTGCAGTAATTGAACTGGTACAGTTGATTTCTCGTTTTGGACTGGAAATCCCTACGGGGGCAATATCGGATATCTTTGGGAAAAAATCTACATTAACGCTTTCGCTTTTTACAATCGCAATCGGAAATGTGCTAATGGGTCTCTCATCAAACTTCAATTTGATAGTGTTATCTGCATTCATTTGTAGCATTGGGTATACACTTCTCTCAGGCAATAGTGATGCACTGATGTATGAAACGCTAAAGAGCTTGTCCTTAGAGCATACATACGACACACTCTCGGCCAAAATTCTCAAATGGGAACTTATCGCAAATGGCATAGCTAGTATTGTGGGTGGCTTTCTCTATCATTTTTCTCCATCCCTTCCATTTTTTTTGACTGCCGGTGTGATAGCCATCGCCGGTGTTTTAAGTTTGTGGGTAGAAGAACCACTTGTTGAAAGTGAACATTTTTCGCTGCCTGTGTATCTGCGCTATATGAAATCAGGATTCAGTGAACTATTTGCCTCAAAATTACTCAAGCGGGACGTACTTCTTTTCTTGTTGGCGTCTAGTTTTATTTTCATGACTGTAGAAGTATTTGACGCCTCACTAGCTCTTAATTTTCACTATGATGAACGGCAAATGGGCATCTTGTTCGCTGTAGTGACTTTGGTAGCAGCTTTCGGAACCCACATGTACCCTCAGATAAAGAAAAGATTTTCCACCCGTTCTGTATTTTTCTTTTCGACATTTTTTATGTATATTAGCGCACTATTATCAGGATTTTACGGAATGTTGGCAGGAGGTATCAGTATTGTAGGACGCAACCTGCTCGATTCGTATATTGATATACCAATTTCCGAGCGTATCAACAGAGCTGTGGAGTCCAAATACCGTGCTAGTGCACTGTCAACTTTCTCTATGCTCAAAGCCGCTCCCTATGTGGTGCTAGCAATATTTATTGGAAAATATATGGACCAGACATCGCCTGTCCAAGTTGTAGCAATTATTGCGGGAAGTTATCTCTACCTGACATTGTTCTTTATAGTGGGGATAAGAATAAAACAGAAGCTCAGGGCAAGGGCTTCATCCCGATCATCTTCGGGAAGTACATCCCTTTCGGTGTGACGATAAACATCACGCGCGTGTCGCGTTTGTAGCGAACCAGTCCGTTGATATCTATTTGGTTGACGTCCCACCAACGGTGCTCGAAGAATTGCAAGGAAAAATACCTGTCCCGACCTGCAAACGCATGGTACGGGTCAATCATGACGATCTCATCATTTCCTAAATGAATATCTTTGACGATACTGTAGTGTCCAAAATCGTAATATGCTCCTTCTGTATCTTCGTACTCTGCTTCCTCGGTTTCATAAAACAAGTTTTGCCACTCAACCCCTATCGGGTAATTATATTCGTGAATAAGTGTATCTATATCTTCGATCTCTGCGTGTTCTTTATACCAAAACTGCGCACGGGGGGCGAGATTGGCAGTAGCCTTGGCGAGCTGGTCTATGCGCAACCCATGTTCCTTGATGCGATGGCGCGCTCCGGCCGCTTCAGTAATCTGTTCTTGGTCGGCGTGTATATCCAGATGTGAAAAAAGCATTTCAAGCACTGCTGGGCCGCAATGAGAATCACTGATCTGCTTTGTCAGTTTAAGTCGCGATTGTGGACGCTCTGTTTGGTAGTCAGGAGCATCAGGTATTTGGAAGGGATTTCGCATATTTAGCAAGCATACTGGATAGTACGTCACTAAATTTTACACCGTGGAAGCTCAAAACTTCCGTGAACGGTAACCCGAGGTCCGGCCCAAAGGCCGTATTGGGGTTGGCATCGGTCACATAAGGGGTGTTGGTGCTCTCTTCGACACGGATATCAAATTTCCCGTAATCCTTAAAACACAGACCAGTGAAGGCGCGCACGACCATTTTGGTGATCTTGGATGCAAGCGGTTCCTCAACTGGCTGATATTTATATGCATAGAGATCTTCATACCCTTCAAAACTGGAGAATTCGTGCTTACCGTCCGTCTTGATGCGGAATTTCTTTTTTCCCATGAACACATGTTTTTTAACTCCGTCATCAAACACGCATGCCGTCACTTCCGGTCCATCAATGAACCGTTCCACAATGACCGGTAGCTTGTAGGTGGAGATCATCTTATCTACCTTTTTCTGGGCATCTTTAATAGTCTCTTTGACGGCGTGATTGTCTATACCCACACTGCCACCACCCTCAACGAGTTTGACGATCAATGGAAGACCTAGATCATCTTGCACGGTGGTGCCCACACGGCGGATAAATTGAAATGCAGGGGTCGGAATGTCGTAGGCGATGAGCATTCTCTTGGTGATGTTGCGGTTATTGCAGATGACCATGCCCTCCATGCCCGCTCCCGTATATGGGATCTGTGAGAGTTCAAGGGCGGCAGGAACAGAGGTTTGCAGTCTGTCTTTGCCACGCAGCGTGTCCACGAGATTTAAAACGACATCAGGTTGGTCTACGAGTAAGTTTGTCAGCAGGTACTGATTGCCGGGATAACCCTTGGCGTTAATACCGAGTTTCTTCAGTTCTGATAGCACTTCTTGAGCGCGTTCCTCTACCTCAAGTTCTGCGTAGTAAGAATCCTCAGTCGGGAACCATTCACGCTCGACGTGCGAGTACGCGACCGCAACTAGTTTAAGTTTTTTTAGCGCTTGCTTGTCTATATCCAAAGTTACTTTGGGAAATTCTGGTTTGGCTGGCTTCTCGGGCTTAACGTGTGGCTTTTCCAATACTACCTCATCCTCCCCGCCTGCAACAGCTGACTCTGTAGCCTCTGCGGGCAGGTCTTTCTCAATAGCCTTCTTTTCCTCTGGTTCAGTTTGCATACACACTTCTTTCTATTTACACAGCAAATACTCTTCCAGAGTAGATCATCTAGAGTTTTTTCGCAACTAGAAGTGACGTGATATAATAAGCATTATGTGTGAAAGTTTACGAATAACCACTGTTACCCATTATCACTCCCACCAGATGGCCGGGAGTGTTTCCTATTTCTAAAAATTAACTAAAAACCTGATCGAAACACCACTCCCGCGCCATGCGGGAGTTTTTGGATATTGGGGTCCGTTTTGATCAAAAAAATAAGGAATCTATGAATAAGAATATATTGTTAAATCGAGAAGACTATACAAAAATAGCTATTCCTAAGGGTGAGCTGCTTGGCGACCTCTTGGGCTATTTTAGTGACGCAGGATGTGAAACAAAAGAGTTTGTTCCAAAAAGTCTGGTTTTTGAATTTCCATTTCTTGCCTTACCCTTACTTCTTGTTGCACTACGGTCACGTGATATTGGGCAAACGATCTCGGATCCTGACAGTGATATCTATTTTGGATTTGTTGGATCTGATATCGCTGAAGAACAAAATTTGGAGGTTACATCGCAACTTCCACCCGAAGCCATGCAAGCAGCAAAATTGGTCATGGGGTCTACGCCTAATTTTCGAGAAAAAGTACCTAAATCGAAAAATATGAGAAACATTAGTGCTGTTAAAAATGCATCTATATGTACTCCATATCCAAATATTACAAAAAAATATCTGGCAGAAAAAGGAATTGATGCGCGAGTAATTGAGAAGCAAGGGGCGATTGAGGCATATTGGTGGGCATACCCATCCTGTGAGGCAATAGTGGATGTCGTAATCTCTGGAACAACAATGCGCGCCAATCTTATAGAACCGATGGAAATTGTGCGCAACGACTTATCTGTTCAGAGCGTGCGAGCGACAGATGAACGAGCATTCAATGAGGTATCTGGATCACAATTTAATAGGGATTTCAATGTCTTATGGGATTTCCAGCAAATACTAAACAAGAAAAAAACAATTCGGAGAAAATGATATGAAAAACATACAAAAATTTATGCGGCAGGATTTGCTTCAGGGCTTTCCTGCCTACGCACCATCGCGAGCCTTACCTGATCCAAGTTTTTTAAAACTGGATAGCGGGGAAAATTTGTGGGCTCCTAATTTTGGAACAAACAACTCACTCTATCCTGACTCGCAAGTTCTAAAATTGCGGGAGGAGTTGAGTGCAGATTTTGGCGTGCCTATCGAATCAATTGTAGTCGGGAACGGTTCTGATGAGCTGATAGATCTCGTTTGCAGACTTTTTATAAGTCCAGGTGATAAGGTCATTGATTTCCCACCTGCGTTTCCGATGTTTAGTTTGTTCGCTAAATTATCTAGAGGACAAGTCATCTCTGTCAAACGTACGAATAGTTTTGATGTGGATCTAGTAAAAGCAAGGATAGCAATGCAGGATGCAAAACTAACGTTCTTGGACAACCCAAACAATCCGACAGGAACACTGTTATCGCGTGAAAAAATACTTGAACTACTACAGATTGGTACCCCGCTAGTCGTAGATGAGGCGTACTTTGAATTTTGCGGTGAGACGGTTATTGATCTAGTTGAGAAATTTGAAAACTTGATCGTACTACGTACCTTTTCCAAGTGGGCTGGTATCGCGGGGTTGAGGGTTGGGGTCATGATTGCAAATCCGAAAGTGATTAAAGCACTTATGAGGATTAAGGCTCCATACAATGTCAACGCCGTTGGCCAGGAAGCTGCGCTGAAGGTTTTGCAAAATAAAGAAAAGTTCTTGCCAGTACTAAAGACTCTATGTAATTCACGTGATTGGTTTGTTATGGAAGTGAATAGAATCCCTGGATTTAGAGCTATTCCATCCCGTGCTTCCAGCGTGACAGTAGTTTTAGAAAAATTTGAAGCAAAGATAGTTGCGCAAAGATTGTTTGAAGCTAAGATTCTAGTGAAAGTCTTACCAGAATCACTTATTTCTAACGCACTGCGCATCAGCATTGCGCCAAGACAAGAAATGCAACGAGTAGTAGATGTGTTACGTACTATATAATGAAAGAATTCTATGTCTAATCAACCGCAGGTACTAAAAGGATTTCGGGATTTCTTACCCAAAGAAAAACGGGCGCGGGATTTTGTGATGGGAAAAATCACGAATACCTTCAAAAAGTTTGGGTTTGAACCGATTGAGACCCCCACTATTGAGTATAGAGAGACAATCATGGGCAAATACGGCGATGAGGCGGATAAATTGGTGTACTCGTTTGAAGATAATGGCAAACGCGCCGTGGCTCTTCGCTATGACCAGACGGTACCGACAGCCCGTTTTATCGCCAATCATTTCAATGACTTGGCTTTCCCCTTCCGTCGGTATCAAAACCAAAATGTCTTCCGGGCTGATAAACCGCAAAAGGGCCGGTACCGCGAATTTACCCAATGCGATATTGATATTTTTGGCAGTACCGATCCACTAGCTGACGCTGAGATCATTGCATGTACGTACGCAGCATACAAAGCCATCGGCTTCAAACAAATTAAAATGGTTATTAATGATAGGCAAGTATTGATGGGTGCCCTTCAGCCTTTTGCCAATAGCAGTGTCAACGTCTTTTCCATCATTCAGTCCATCGATAAGTTAGATAAATTACCTGTTGCGGAAGTCATTGGTGAGTTGGTCCGCAAAGGCATGGGAAACGGCGAAGCAGGACAAGCGATAGAAGCTATTCAAAAAGCTAAACCGTCTGAGAATCTACAAAAAATTCTCGATCTACTCTCCTCGCTTGGAGTAGCAAGAGATGAGTTTAGGTTTGATCCACTGATTGCGCGTGGTCTTGATTACTATACTGGCATGATCTTTGAGATCCGGATCCCTGGATTCACAGCGGGATCAGTAGGCGGTGGCGGCCGCTATGATAATTTAATTGAACAATTGTGTGGGTTGAAAATGCCTGCTGTTGGTGTGGCGTTTGGGTTTGACCGTACGCTGGAAGCCGCTGTGCAATTTAATTTAATCGAAGATAAGGTGCAATCGGACAGTATTCTCGTCACGGTATTTGATGAATCACTGGTAAGTGAATCGGCAGTGCTGGCAGCAAAACTCCGAAAAGACGGTATGATTTGTGAACTATATCCGAAGGTGGACAAGCTTGTGAAACAGTTCAAATATGCTGATAAAAAGGGTTTCCGCTACTGTGCCATTATCGGCCCTGACGAAGTAAAGAAAGGTATCTATCTTCGCAAAGACTTGCAAACAGGAGAACAGAAGACAATTGGTATTTGACAGAATATTATGTTTTTAGTATATTCAAGAAATTGAATATATGACAAATCTATTTGTCCTGGAAGCCAATATCTGCCAAGCGCTGGCGCATCCAAAGCGCCTTGAGATCGTACACCTCCTTCAGCATAAACCTATGAGTGTGGGTGAGATTACCGAGATGACACATATCTCACAAGCGAATGTGTCCCAACATCTTTCCCTGCTACGCAAATTATCATTGGTGACCGTCACGAGCGATGCGCAGAAGCGTCTGTACTCCCTTTCGTCTCAAAACGTCGAACAACTTTCCAAAACATTACGTCTACTCATGTTGGAAAAATACGGTGTCAAATCTGTGGAAACTATTAATAAGTTTCACGTATTTAAAGATCCCATCTGTGGTATGGAAATAGCTGCCGTCGACGCTGCCTCTAGTGTAGTGCATGAAAACAAGCGATACTATTTCTGTGCTCTAGGGTGCGAGAAAAAGTTTATAAAACAATATGAAAACCAAGCAAACATTTGACGTGTTGGGAATGCACTGTGCATCTTGCGCAAGTATCATTACACGTACCCTGAAAAAACTCCCTGGTGTTCATGAAATCTCTGTAAACGTAGGAACTGAAAAGGCGCATGTTGCGTATGACGAAAAAAAAATTAGTGTGGCAGGCATGAACGAACATATCGGTAAGTTAGGATATGAATTACAAGATACACATGTAATGCCCGACGGAACAGTAATGACGAGCAGTATGCATGCAGAGCACCTGGGACTCAATCAATCCAAAGCTAAAAAACTTGAAGAGCTAAAGAAGCAGAAACATATCGTAGAATTCACACTTCCTATTTCCCTGCTTATGTTTGCTCTAACCATTTGGGACATTTTGATGGCTATCGTTCCCGGAATTCCTGAAAATCCGATTCCAGTACAGACAATGAACTATATTTTGTTTGCGCTCACTATACCAATTTTGTTTGGACCTAGCGGGAAAATATTTATTCAAGGTGTGGTGCGCTTCATTCGCTACCATGTTGCGAATATGGACACGCTGGTAGGTATCGGCACGCTCGCGGCTTTTGGCTATAGTACGTTCGTTACGCTTTTCCCAACGCTCGCGAAATCATTGAACTTCCCCCCTCATACCTATTTTGATGTGTCCATCGTCATTGTCGGATTTATTTTGTTTGGAAAATATTTGGAAGCTCGAAGCAAGTTAAAAACTGGGGAGGCTATCGAAAAACTACTTGAATTACAGGTGAAAACTGCAATCATCTTGCGAGATGGAAAAGAAACAGAGGTATCGATAGATCAGGTTACAGTGGGAGACGTGTTTATTGTCAAACCGGGTGGAAAAATTGCTGCCGATGGAAAAGTAGTAAAAGGTGCTTCCAGCATTGATGAATCGATGATCACCGGAGAAAGTATCCCAGTCGAAAAAAATGTAGGTGATAGAGTGATCGGTGGCACAATAAATGTTGCAGGGTTGTTGCATGTGAAGGCTGTCAAAATTGGCAGCAATACAGTGCTCTCTCACATTATCAAAATGGTAGAAAATGCTCAGGGATCGAAGGCCCCTATTGAAGCACTAGCTGACAGAATTTCAGAAATTTTCGTACCTGTAATCCTCGTGATTGCCCTGCTGGTCTTTGCCGTTTGGATTTTAGCAGGCAACCCCTCTATGGCCATCATTAGCGCCATAGGCATACTGGTAATCGCCTGTCCATGTGCACTAGGACTCGCAACGCCGACTGCAATCATTGTCGGTGTTGGTAAAGGGGCCAGTAACGGCATATTGATCAAAGATGCGGCGTCGCTGGAAACCTTGCATAAAGTGACCGCCATCATCTTTGATAAGACAGGTACGCTGACGCAGGGAAAGCCAAAAGTTTTGGACAGCTACTATTTTGACGAGAACAAAGAGAAAATTAATTCAATTACATTTTCAGTAGAAAAAGCCTCACATCATCCGTTAGCAGGGGCTATTACACAGTACCTTGCGGGAGCTAATGAATTGGAAGTCGACCAATTTATAGATATTCCGGGTCGGGGTGTGAAAGCAAAAATAGGTGGAAAAGAAATTTTGATCGGAACCCGGATTTACTTGGAGCAAGAAGGAGTGGATTTGAATGTGCAGAACGCAACTGCATATGTGGCAGTCGGTGGAAAACATGTCGCAAGCTTTGCTATCGCTGACGAAGTGAAACCGGAAGCGAAGGAGATCGTACATAAACTCCATCAGAAAAAAATACATGTTGCGATGATTACCGGAGATCACGGCGACGTAGCCAATGCAATAGCGCGTGAATTGGGTATTGATACAGTCTTCGCGCAAGTCATACCGGAAGATAAGGCATCCAAAGTGCAGGAGCTCCAAGCAAAAGGTTACGTGGTAGCGATGGTGGGTGACGGGATTAACGATGCTCCGGCATTGGCCACAGCCGATGTCGGTATCGCGATGGGGACTGGTACCGATGTGGCCATTGAGACGGCAAGTATCACGTTACTGCATGGAAACTTGAATAAATTACTGCAGGCAGTGGTGCTTTCAAAGCAGACATTCACGGTGATCAAGCAAAATCTTTTTTGGGCCTTTGCGTATAACGTAATAGGTATCCCAATTGCTGCAGGACTGCTTTATCCATTATTTGGTATCACGCTCTCGCCGGTATTTGCGGGCGCTGCTATGGCGATGTCCAGCGTATCTGTTGTTACTAATTCACTCCGACTTAAAGGCATGAAAATATGAATCTTTGGCTTATATTTCTTACAGGACTATCCACTGGAGGACTCTCATGCCTTGCAGTACAAGGGGGATTACTCGCAAGCATGGTCGCCAACAGTAAAGAGAAAGAGCTCGAACACCCGACTGCGGAAACAAAATTTGCTTCATTTGATAAAAAGGACTGGCTTCCTGTTATGTTTTTCTTAGGAGCGAAGCTTGTTATTTACACTGTCCTTGGTTTCCTATTAGGGTTGCTTGGAAGTGCAATTACGCTCAGCGTTACCATCCGTTTAGCTTTTCAAGTATTTAGCGCCTTTTTCATGTTTGCGACAGCAATGAACTTACTGGAAGTACATCCGATATTTCGATTTGTTGCGCTGCAGCCGCCACATTGGTTATTGAAGCGGGTTCGTAGTGTGTCAAAGAATGAATCATTCTTTGGCCCAGTGATTTTAGGTTTGTTTACAGTCTTCATTCCATGTGGGGTGACACAGGCAATGGAAGTGCTGGCAATCAACACTGGCAGCCCGATCTCGGGTGCCCTCCTGCTATTTGCTTTTGTTTTAGGTACATCTCCGATCTTTGCGATTGTCGGTATCGCTACCGCAAAATTATCCGAGGGTCTGCAAAAGTCATTTTTGAAGTTTGCAGCATTTGCACTGATTGTTATCTCACTAGTGAGTCTTAATGGTGTGTTGGAAGTAGTTGATTTTCCTATTACCTATTCAAAAGCTTCGCGCGAAGTTACCCTATTCTTTACTCCCCCGCAGCAGCGGAGCGAAGTATTTACGGCCACCGGTAATGAGAGTATCCAAAAGATTACGATCAATATTTCCAGTAGTGGCTATACTCCCCGTAAGTTGCGGGTGAAACGCGGCATTCCTGTAGAGTTGACCCTCAAATCCAACGGAGCATATTCATGCGCTACGCAATTTACCATGCGGGCGTTTAACATTTATCAGTCTCTGAGCGCCAATGATACGAAGGTGGTGACTTTCACACCTACCCAAACCGGTAATTTCTCCTTCTCATGCACAATGGGAATGTATACGGGAGTGTTAGAAGTAATATGAAAACAGCAAAATTTAAAATTACTGGCATGCACTGCGTGTCATGTTCAATGAATATCGATGGGGAATTGGAAGATCTTCCGGGTGTGCAGAAATCAGAAACATCATACGCAAAGCAAGAGACACGGGTGGAATTCAATTCCACACTCGTTTCGGAAGTTGACATTAAGAAAATTATTTCTGGCTTAGGTTACGGTGTTTCCGGTGAATGACATATGCAGCAATCAATGTAGTGAGTGGGATGGATAGCACGAGTCCAATCGAACCGGTAAGCGTACGAACCACTTCTTCGGCGACGAGTTGATCATTGAGTGACAGCCACGCGGGCTGTGTCTTATTCAAAGTAAAGAGAATAAACAGTGGCAAACTTGAACCCGCGTACGCTAATATCAACGTATTTACGAGTGTGGAAATATGATCGCGTCCAACTTCCATGCCGCGATCAAATAATTCTCTGAAAGAAATTTCTTTTTTGACTTGCTTTAGCTGGTATAGTACAGATACTTGTGAGATCACGCTATCATCTAAAACACTTAGTGCGGCTAAAATTATTCCTCCCAAATACAAGCCTTGTAGATTTACATTCTGGAGCCCTAAAAACTGTAAATAGGTGGCGGTCTCTTCTCCCCCTCCAGATAAATATGTCCATTGCACGACATAATGAGAAAGCAGGCCGACAAATCCCAACGTGACTAGCATGCAAAAAAGAGCGACATGTGAGCGGTAATGAAAACCGTGTCCAAAATAAATTATGATAGCGCTGATAATTCCAGCTGCAATAATACTGGTAGTAACGGGATTAGCACCACCTATAATTTGGGGAACCATGAAAAAGAGGATGACAAGCATGCTGATACACATCCCCAGTAACGACGTGAAGCCCTTTAGCAGTGAGACGGCTATAACAATCGCGAAGAACCCTGCAAGCAGCCACAGTAGTGAGGGTACGCGATATTGGTCGACGATGTCATATTGCAGCTGTCCTTGTTCATCTTTTTGAGCAAGGATGACGACTTGTTGTCCAACTTTGTATAGGTGAGAACTGTCGACCGGCAGATTTTCACTGCCAACTTGTATAATCCTAGTAACCCCGTTATCTTTTTCTCTTACCGATAGTTTTTGTGTATAGCCCGTGTTGTCTTGTAATTGCACAGTGGTTTGTTCCAACAGGGCTGTTACTACTCCAATGGAGTATGTACCTTGATCAGTAGTTTGGGCCTTCGCTTGAGGCACAAATGCGAGAGATAGAACAGAGGCAAGTAAGGCAAAAAGCAATTTCTTCATGCATTCAGAATACCACATGTTGACAAATGCAACTAAGTTGCGTTAGTATATCGCCATGGTCCGCAATACTCCATTCCGAAAAGCACTTTTAATGTTTTTGCAAGATTCAGGCCCTGTTTCTGTGCCTGCAATTAACGAACGCTTCAGTGTTCACAAGACCACAATTTATCGTGAGTTAGAAATGCTTGTTCAAAGAGGAAAACTTAGCGAAATTGACTTTGGCGACGGTACGAAACGCTTTGAAATTGCTTCTAAAGGTCACCACCATCACCTCGTGTGTGAGCGCTGTGATAGCGTGGCCGAAATAGATCTGCATGATGATTTCTCAGATCAGGAGCAGAACATCTTTGAAAAATTGGGTTTTACGATCACTAGGCACAATTTGGAATTATTTGGTGTTTGTAAAAGCTGTACTCTATGAACGTATCTATACTTATTTATACAATCGGCGCATTCATATCCACGTTCTTGGGTGGAGTATTTGGTATTCATCATAGGGATCGTCTGCATCTTATTCTAGGCTTTACTGCCGGTGTGTTGCTAGGAGTAGTTACATTTGACATTTTTCCCGAGATTTCGGCACTGTCTCAAGAACTAACCGTTCCCATTCGCCAGCCTATGATCGCACTAGTGGTTGGCTTTCTTCTGTTTCATACAGTAGAAAAATTGTTGCTCATTCACCACGCGCATGAAGACCAATATGGGGCACACAAACATCCGGTTGTTGGGATATTCTCCGCTTTAGCATTAGCTGGACACTCATTCATGGATGGGGTTGGTATTGGTTTGGGATTTCATGCATCACCCGTAATTGGTTTCACAGTAGCAGTGGCAGTAATCGCGCATGACTTTACGGATGGATTAAATACCGTATCACTGATGCTAACCCATAAAAATACAAGGAAGAGCGCGATAAAATTACTTTTCCTGGATTCGATTACCCCATTGCTTGGCGGTCTTTCTACTTTTCTATTCGTAATTCCAGATAAAAATCTCTTGCTATATTTAGGTTTTTTTGCTGGGTTCTTGCTCTATATTGGCGCAAGCGACATCTTGCCTGAAGCTCATAGTGAGCACTCGTCATGGAAGACTATTGCCCTGACGGCATTTGGAGCTTTTTTAATGTTTACAGTAACTTCTCTACTTCTATAATGTTATACTCGAGTAATGCAAAGAAGAAATCAAACCAAAAACCAGTCTTGGGATAATGTGGCACCTTGGTACGACAAATTGACGGGAAACAGCGGTCAGTACTTTCATGAACACGTCATTTTCCAGAATGTGACGCGACTCCTCAATGTACAAAAAGACGACCGTATCCTGGATCTTGCGTGCGGGCAAGGTGCTTATTCGCGCGAACTTGCGAAGCAGGGCGCCAGAGTGACAGGAGTTGACTCCAGTAAAAACTTGCTTGACCGTGCCGCTCACTACAAGTCAGAGAATATAGAGTATGTCTTAGATGATGCGAGAAATTTGCATAAGTTATCAGGGACGCATTTTGATGCGGCAGTCTCTATCCTGGCTTTACAAAATATTGATCCTTTGGACTCTTTGTTTACCAATGTGTCTAAGCTCCTAGAGCATAATGGCGCGTTTGTCATAGTGATCCTGCACCCCATCTTGCGCTCTCCGCGCATCACCGGCTGGGAAGAAGATCCCAACCGTAAAATTCAATTCCGCCGGATTGACCGGTATGTGACATCGATGAAGATCCCGATCACTATGCACCCGGGGAAAACACAA
>DATIJC010000004.1:0-16558 GCA_035479015.1 Patescibacteria group bacterium
CTGTGAGAGCTGTTCTAGTGTAAATGTCTGCAAGGTTTGCGCCTTTGCGAGTTGGGCAGAATTAGCAAAACCAGCAAACAAGTAAACTAGAAAACTAACAACTAAGAGAAATTTCTTCATAGTGGTTTAGCAGTAGGTGTCGGTGATGGTGCTACGCCGATATGTCCAAATGGTACAACATATACAGGATGGAGTGCGGGGTCATACTGCAGTGCTGCCTGCAGTTTCACCGCGTCAAATCCTTCAGTCACCACGGTTGCCATATGCAGGCTCTCCGTTTCAAGATACATATTTTCACCAATATGACCGACTTCTAAGATTGCGCCTTCACGCGCACCATCTTTGAGCATTTGATAGCCTTTACCATAATCAGCCATCAGAAAAAACGTCACGGGGGCAGGCAATACCGTTGCCTCTACGCCTGTATTGTCCAAGGCTTTTGGGTCAGTCACAGCAGTTTTACCCAAAGAATTTGTGCCAGGTAAATATTCATAGAAGCCGGGAGTTAATCCTGTCACATTTTTTACAAACGCAAAAACCGTGATCGGATACACGCTGCGCGCGGAAGGGGCAGTCCGCTTTCCTGTAGGATCGGTGAAACCCTGTGCCGACCAGAGTAACTGCGAGAGTTCTTGCATAGTCACCGATTTATCTGAGAAGGTTCTGCGTGAACGTCTCTCATGCAGCGTTTGTTCTACTGACATTCCGCCTATAAGCGATGGCTTTGGTAGAGCAATCGTGTTCTGAATAGAATAACTTCTTGTCTTTGCCGATGGCCATGGGGTTGCAACTACCGTTTGAGCGGTTGGAGTAGTTTTAAGACCATCCCGTTTAGCTTGGACGAGCAAAACAAATAAAACAACAGCTATACTTAAACAAGCGAGAGAGAAAAATGACAGCAGCGTTTTAGGAATTGGAAAGCCGCCTTTCAGGCATTGCGCGCACACACCAGAGCACAAGTCTTCTTTAGTTGGCGGGGGAGGCGTTGTATTTGTATCCATACACTATCATTCAACTCTTCTTTAGAAAAGATTGCAATAGCGCGTGATAAACTATTTCCTAATGAACATGTCAAATGCAGAGGTTGCAAAAATCCTTCGACAAGTCGCAGCTGTGTATGCAATAGAGGGTGATGACGCATTTAGGGTGAGTGCATACACCAATGCAGCGAATAGCATCGAGTCCAGTGAGGAGTCAGTTCACGATCTATGGGAGAGCGGAAAGCTAGATACTATTCCCGGCATTGGCGAAAAACTGACGCAGCATTTAGATGAACTATTTCGGACGGGCAAAGTCAAACATTTCGATGAACTGTTTGCCAAAGTGCCAGGAGGCATCTTTCCACTTCTGGATATTCCTGGAATCGGCCCAAAGACAGCACTCAAACTAGCGAATACATACCATTTACATGATGAGAGCACAGCACTAACTAAGCTTGAAAAATTGGGGCGTGAGGGTGAGTTGGACGAAAAAACACTCAAAGGTATGGAAAGACTGCGCACTCAAACACAGCAGCGTATTTTATTGTCGACTGCACTGCGTATCTCCAGTGAGATTACTGATTTCCTAAAGAAAAATAGAGACGTTATAGAAGCCGAGGCTATGGGTAGTATCCGCAGGCGTACTGAGACTATCGGAGATATCGATATTGGTGTGTCTACACTGTGGCCGGGCAGAGTCACAAAATATTTGAAAACCTTTCCCAAAGTAAAACGGGTTGTGAGTATGGGGGAGAGGCTGTTACGGCTTGATCATAAAAGTGGTTTGCAGATAGACGTCCGATTACATGAACCCAAGGCATGGGGAAGTCTACTGCAACACTACACCGGCTCAAAAGCACACAATATTGCACTACGCTCACTCGCAATGAAGCGAGGTTTGTCTTTATCCGAATACGGATTCAAAAAAGGAAGGGGAGTGATTCTGTGTCCCAGAGAACGTGATGTGTATGACAACTTGGGACTGCGGTTCATTCCGCCAGAGATTCGGGAAAATATCGGAGAGATCGAAGCTGCTGAGAAAGGTGAGATCTCTCCATTAGTAGAGCTTAAACATATCCGCGGAGATTTCCACATCCATACGAATTTGGAATTTCCCAGCAGTCACGATACCGGAGTTAGCTCTGTACGCGAGTTGCTTGAAAAAGCGACACATTTGAAATACTCGTATATCGGATTTTCCGACCATAATCCAAAACAGTCAGGTTTATCTGATGATGAACGGCTGAAAGCCGTGCAAAAACACCGTGCGCAACTTGAAAAAGCTGCTGAAAATTTCCCGAGAATAAAAGTGTACTTCGGACTCGAAGTTGACATCCTGCCCGATGGTGACTTGGCTGTAGGCGACGATATTTTGAATGTACTTGATTATGCAATTGTCTCTATTCACTCAGTCTTTTCACAAGACGAAGAAAAAACCACAGCCCGCATCCTGAAGGCCTTAGAACATCCCAAAGCAAAGATACTTGGACACCCGACGGGCAGGATAATCCAAACCAGAGATGAAATAGATGCGGATTGGAGTGAGATTTTTTCCTACTGTAGCAAGCACAAAAAACTAGTTGAAATTAATGCCACGCCGACGCGGCTTGATTTACCACCGGAACTTATTCGTGAAGCAAGGAAGCAAAACGTAAAATTTATCATTAATACAGATTCTCACAGCAGTGACAACATGGACTTCATGCAGTACGGCGTCTTTGCCGCCCGCCGCGGTTGGTGCAGTAAAAAGGATATCGTTAATTGCTCACCATCCTTTTCCTTGCAATAACCTGACGAACAGCACGAGTGATCCAATGTGCCGTCATCCCATACTTCTCCAATAACTCTTGCGGTTTTCCCGACTCACCAAAACTATCCTGCATTCCTATAAATTCAATCGGCACGGGAAAATTTTTAACCAAGCTTTCGGCAACAGCACTCCCCATGCCACCTATAATTTGATGATCCTCGACAGTCACAACACACCCAGTTTTTTTGACAGATGCAGTAAGAGTCTCCACATCAATTGGTTTGATTGTGTGCAAATTAATAAGTTCCACAGAGATGGAGTCGCGCCGGAGAAGGTCAGCTGCTTTGATCGCTTCCTGCAAGATTGGACCACAACCAATAATAGTCACGTCACTACCTAATTGCATGACGTTTGCCTTGCCAATCGAAAAAGGAGTACTCTCATCAGTCAGTGCTATACACGGCTCACGGCAAAGCCGCAAATATGCAGGTCCACTAAAATCTGCAAGAGCATGTGTCGCTTTAGTGCTTTCCAAAAAATCACAGGGAACTACCACAGTCATATTTGGCAACACCCGAGTGATCGCAATATCTTCTAGCGCTTGATGGGTGGCACCATCCGGACCCACCATTAGACCCGCGTGGGAGCTAACTATCTTTACATTGGCATTGGAATAACAGACGCTCACGCGCAATTGGTCCCAATTGCGGCCTGGGCTAAATACGCCGTAGCTCGCGGCAAAAGGAATTTTTCCTGAGAGCGCAAGTCCAGCAGAAACTCCCATTAAATTTTGCTCAGCCACGCCTACATCAAAGAACCGTTCGGGAAAACGGGCCGCAAATTCTTCTACACGTGTCGACTCAGAGAGATCGGCTGTGAGCGCAACAACGTTCGCATTCATTGCGCCAAGTTCTACGAGTGCACGTCCAAATCCATCTCTGGTGGATTTCAAAATAACTGGTACAACATTATTCGTGTTCTGCACGTATCCTCCCATTCAATGTTCGCAATTGATGTAGAGCCTCTTTTGCCTCCTGTTTGTTGGGTGGTTTTCCATGCCACTCTGGCTTCCACTGCATAAAATCTACACCCTTACCGGGAATCGTGTTTGCGATGATCACGGTCGGTTTGCCAAAGACGCTGGTGGCCTCGCGGCAAGCATTTACAATCGCTTCCATATTGTGACCATCGATTTCCAGTACATGCCAGCCGAAACTTTCATATTTTGCTGATAATTTCTCAAGTGGCATGACATCCTCTGTTAATCCATCAATCTGAATATTGTTGCGGTCAATGATGACTGTTAAATTATGCAATTTCATCTTGTGGGCAAACAGTATTGCTTCCCATGTTTGACCCTCATCATGCTCACCGTCACTCATGAGACAGTACACACGGTGATCTTTGTTATCCAATTTGCCGGCGAGTGCCATGCCAATTGCTTGGGAAATGCCTTGTCCCAATGGTCCCGCTGATACCTCTACACCGGGTGGATCGCCAATTTTGGGATGTCCCTGTAGTCTGGAATCTATTTTTCGCAAGGTTTGTAACTCCTCCTTTGGAAAAAAACCTGCATGAGCAAGTGTCGCATAAAGCACCGGACAAATGTGGCCATTTGAAAGTACGAGTCTATCTCTGTCCTCCCAATTCGGATTATGAGGATCTATCCTCAGGATATGAAAGTATAGGGCTGTGAAAACATCCGCCATTCCCAAGGGACCCGCACTGTGTCCAGATCCTGCCGTAAGCAGCATTTTGATGACATCCCCACGGATCTCATTTGCCTTCAGATATAACTCGTCGAGAGAGATTGATGCCATACTTTCAATGGTACTATGATTTGCGCTACAATGTCACTTCTTCTATGAATGCCATTACAGTCCAAAATCTGGTAAAAAAATTCGGTGACTTTACCGCGGTCGATTCGCTCTCTTTTGAAGTACCGGCCGGCCAGATCTTTGCGTTCCTGGGACCTAACGGGGCGGGAAAGACTACTACCATCAAGATGCTGACCACACTTTTAAAACCCACCTCGGGGTTTATACAAGTGTTTGGCAAAGATCCGGTGGAAGAGCAAGATGAAGTGCGCCGGCAATTTGGCATAGTATTTCAGGACCCAAGCCTAGATGAAGAGCTAACCGCCTATGAAAATCTAGAGTTTCATGGCGTATTGTATGGTGTGGACAAACGGCTTCGTGAAAAACGCATTGAAGAGTTATTTGCGATTGTTGAACTATCGGACCGCAAGAATGATATAGTGAAAACTTTTTCGGGAGGAATGCGGCGACGTTTAGAAATTGCCAGAGGCTTATTGCACCACCCGCATATTTTCTTTTTGGACGAACCAACGCTTGGATTGGATCCACAGACACGTAATCAGATTTGGAGTTATATTAAAAATTTAAACGAATCGGAAAAAATTACCATCTTTTTCACTACACATTATATGGAGGAGGCTGAAAGGTACGCACAACAGATCGCGATCATTGACCATGGGAAAATAGTCACCAAGGGAACTGCGGACGAACTGAAGACTCAAACAAAAACAAAATCGCTCGAAGACGCTTTCTTACAATTGACGGGGCATGAGATTCGCGATGAAAAAGCCTCTGGATTGGATCATTTGCGAATGCGAAGCAAGATGTGGGGGAGGGGCAGGTAGCTTGTACAAAATATGCGAACAATTTATATACTTTGGCTACGTCAACTGAAAAGATATACAAGGTCACGTTCGCGAATCATCGGCTCTCTTGGACAGCCGCTCTTATTTCTCGTCGCACTTGGGTTTGGTTTTGGTCCTATATTTGCCAAAGCAGGCGGTGGAAACTATATTAATTTCTTAGCACCAGGTGTTATCGCGCAGGGAATATTGTTTACTGCCATTTTTTCCGGCATCGAACTTATTTGGGATAGACAGTTTGGCTTCTTAAAAGAGACGCTTGTGGCTCCTGTGTCGCGCTTTGAGATCATGTTGGGCCGCACCCTAGGTGGGGCGACGATCGCTACACTGCAAGGAGTGATAATATTCCTACTCACGCTCGTCATCGGATTCCGACCCACATCGCTTCTCAGTTTACCCCTCGCACTGCTTTTTATGTTCATGATGTCCATGTTTTTCACCGCTCTCGGGACTGCGATCGCTTCGATGCTTGAAGATTTCCAAGGGTTCCAACTCATCATGAATTTCTTGGTCATGCCGCTCTTTTTCCTCTCAGGGGCGCTGTTTCCACTCGCCGGAGTTCCTACTCTACTTCAAGACATTGCTACTATTGATCCCTTAAGTTACGGCGTTGATGCTCTGCGTGGGGTACTAGTGGGTAGCTCTCACTTTGGCCTGACTACCGACTTTATCGTCCTCGGAGTCTTGGTGTTACTCACCATGTCAATTGGTGCCTACCTCTTCAGTAAGATAGAAGTGTAAACTTGTCCTCGCGAAGGCGAGGATCCAGACAATGTATAATATGTGCTAGATGCCCGGTGGTCTAATGGTAGGACAGTGCCCTTTGAAGGCATTTATCTTGGTTCGAATCCAAGCTGGGCAACAAAAGAAAGTTGGGATGCAATCCTGATTTTCTTTTGCTTGTCAAAGTTTTGATTTCGCTTCACGAATCCGACGGCAAGCCACGATGAGTGGCCTGCCTAGTGTCCGAAGAATTGAGCGACGAGCGAAAATATTCGAGGACCAAGCTGGGCAACAAAATGAGGTTGGTTATTGCATTTTTTCAGAAAGATTTAGTATTATTCAGGTGTGCATAAAATGAGGAGCATATATAAATTTTCATTCCTTGTGGTGGTTTTGGTTGAGGTAGTCGTACTTCTTTTAGTTTCAAAAGCTTTTGTTCCCCAGAAATCGATAGCACAGTCACTCGCGTTCTCTTTTGGAGTAGCAGGGGATCTTGGTGCAACTAGCAACACTGCTGCGGTCCTTGCAAAGGTTCCCACTTCTAACCTTGATTTTTTCATGGGTCTTGGTGATTTTAGTTATAGTCAAGTAGCGACTGAATCGGGTTGGTGTGATTACGTCAAAAGTCGTGTCGGTTCCACTTTTCCTTTTGAACTGATTTCGGGAAACCATGAAGATGATGGACCAGATGGGCTGATCAGTAACTTTGCCAGTTGTTTGCCAGATAGATTAGGCGGAATCAATGGCACCTACGCCAAAGAATACTATTTTGACTACCCATCTACTGCGCCTTTGGCCAGATTTATCATGATTTCGCCAAATCTTACCTACCCAAATGAGGGAACTTATTCATACTCTGTAGGCACAACTAGATATAACTGGGTAGCTGGCAAAATCGATGAAGCAAGAGCGCAGGGTATCAAGTGGGTAATAGTGGGGATGCACAAGTACTGCCTCGCAATGGTCAATGGTAACTGTGAGGTCGGAAAAGACATCATGAATCTACTCGTAAACAAGAGAGTAGATTTATATCTGCAAGCCCATGATCACGCGTTCTACAGAAGTAAGCAGCTTGCTCTCACCACCAATTGCACTCAGATTTTACCCGGGGCATACAATGCTAATTGTGTAGCTGACGACGGTAGCGATAACTTGTATACAAAAGGTGCAGGAACAGTAATTGTGACAGTAGGAAGCGGCGGCCGTTCGATTAATAGTATATCTACTGCAGATGCAGAAGCCCCTTATTTTGCCAAGTGGATGGGAACAAATTTCAATAGCACTTATGGATTTCTAAAGGTGACAATCTCTGACACAGCGCTCAATACTAGTTTTGTGAGGGGATCAGGGGGGACGTTCTCTGACAGTTTTGCGATTATATCGAACAGCCCGACTCCGACCCCGACACTTACTCCACTTCCCACAGACACTCCTATATCTACACCAACTCCAACTCCCACCCCAACGGCAACTCCACTACCGACAGCCACTCCCACACCACCATCGGGTGGAACTATCACGCTCAATGCTGTGGCAGATAGCTATGTAGATAGCAGCAATCCTACTGTGAATTACGGGACAGCGACGGCTCTCTATGTTGATGGGAGTCCTTTTAAAATAACCTACCTAAAATTTGACTTGGGATCACTTGCTAGAAAGACGATTACTCAAGCATCGTTAAAAGTGATGACAACTAATGGTTCTGCTTCTGGTTCGCCCGATACACAGGTCGTAAAGCTGGTGAGTGATGCCAGTTGGTTAGAAACACTTTTGAACTATTCTAATAGGCCGGCTTTGACAAATGTACTCGGGAGTGTCGGTAATACTACGTTTAATACTCTGTATAGCATTAATTTAGACATCGTACCGATTCAGCCCTACGTCGGTAGTCTATTTTCAGTTGCCACTGATTCGACCGGTGGTGACGCGATGTACTTTAATTCCAAAGAAACTACCAGCCCCCCACAGCTTGTTATTTCCTACCAGTAGCTTACTTTAACTTTTGCGAATGCGCTTCTAACGCGGGAAAGATCTATCTCAAGCTGGCTGTTATGTATGATCCGCTTGAGAGCTTCATACTCAACTCTTTTATCAATATCCAAAATTCCTAACTGTTCATGTCGTTCTAGTTCGGCGAAGCGAGCTGCCCAGTATTGAGTGATTTCAACGTATTTATCTTGCGACTTATTCTGGTATATCTGATCCTGAAAAGCATTCACTCGTTCTGTTACAGCTTGCTCAAAATCTTTGCCACCTGGACGAAGCGCAATCCTCTTTTGCAATAACTCATCATCGTTTCGAGATTGAATTTTTTCTGACATATATCAATCAGTACTCTCATTATTAACGAAGCGCAAGACAGCAGTCTGACAAAATTATTGTCGAAGCACAATATGTTCTAACTCACTAAAATCGCTGATGACATGATCTGCTCCCCAAACAGCAACATCTTGACTTTGATACACAGAGTGGTGTGCTTCAGGATAGTATGCAACTGTAATGGCTCCAATGTTTTTCCCCCCAAGCACGTCATTACGTTGATCGCCAGTAACAACCACTTTTTTCTTACTCTCGATTCCGCCAAGTCTTGTCAGGGCAGTATCAAAGGGTTCTCGGTGAGGTTTTGTATGACCGTCCGCTACGTCATCTCTACCAACAACAACTGGAAAGTACCCCGTTATGCAGTGTTGTTCAAGCATTTCCATCGCCGTTATATGGAAAGATGAGGTAACAATTGCCATCGGTAATCCTCGACTCTTAAACAACTCAAGAATCTCCAGTACACCCACGTGTAGCTGTGTAGTTGAGACATTTTCCCGAACATATTGAACAACTCGCCGAACAAACTCGTTCGAATCGCGGTGGCCGTATTGAACAACACTATGTAGTTCATTTGGTAAGAGTGCAATTTGAGAATCAGTCAAATAAAATCCATCTTGCTCAAGTATTTGTTTGCAAGCGAACCGCCAAAGCAAGACAGTGTTTATTATAGTACCGTCTAGATCCAGTAACAGAAATTTCTTTTCAACCATTGCATGAAAATAGCAGATGTTGCGATACACTACAAGTCATGCATATGATCGTCAATAGTTTGATCGCAAGTGGGATACTCATAGCCGTTTTTTTGTTTTGGAAATATGTTTTTCCAAAACGAAACATCTGGCCGATATTTATTATCATCGGCGTTTCAATCCTGCCGCTCGTGAGCATGCTGCGCCCTGGAATCTATGAGAGCGGTGACTTCATCCTCCACACCACATGGCTCATGTCTTTTGTGGATTCACTCAAAGAGGGGATTTTGTTTCCTAAGTGGTCCATGGATTTGTGCGGCGGTTACGGATGTCCACTCTTTACCTATTTTTATGTCTTACCCTATTACATTGCATCAGCTTTTGTTTTTTTGGGTTTCAGTTTCGTAACTAGTATCAAAATTTTGCTCGCATTTTCATTTGTACTCTCAGGAATCACTAGCTACGTATGGCTTAAAAAAGAATTTGGCTCATATCCCGCTCTCATTGGAGCGATTCTCTATCAATTTGCTCCACGCCACTTTGTAGTCATGCACTTTTCAACGACAATAGGTGAAACGTTAGGATTTGCCCTCGCACCCCTTGTGTTGCTTGGTGTCAAATTATGCATACAGAAACGTACTAAATTCCGTATTTTACTGTTAGCTGCTAGCTTTGCGTTGCTCATTCTTGCGCATCAAATGGTCACTGCCATCATGCTTCCATTTATCTTTATATATGTTCTATATTGCTCAGATTTCTCGATCAGAAAGTCTTTACATAACCTGCGCACTGTGACCTGCGTACTAGCAGTATCTCTGCTTCTCACTGCCTATCACTGGATCCCAATTGTCTTTGAAACTCACCTCATTCACCAATCGACCGAACATAACGTACTCACGTATCCACTAAATGAATTTCTTGTGTCGCCATGGCGCTACGGACTTTTATATCAAGGACCGCAAGGCCAACTTTCTTCCTTTATCGGCTATGCACAGATTACAGTACTTGCAGTTACATTTTGGTTTTCTAAAAAGAACAAAATACTAAAATACGTATCGTTTTTGGCAATAGCAATTTTTATTTTCATGCAGGCAATTTTTAAACCTATTTGGCAAACAATACCCATACTCAACGACTTCCAATCCGTGCACCGGCTCCTCATCGCATTAATACTGCTAGCAAGTTTTAGCGCAGCACTACTTGTGCACAAAAAATATGTTAATAAAAAAATAGCCGCTGTTTTTGCTCTTATTGCTGTCGCGATAACTATTTTAAATTGGGGCAATCGCGGTACGCTTCCAATTTCCGATGCGCAAATCCGCGCCAACATGCACAACCAGCGGGGAGATTTAGAAACCACTCCCATCGGTTCTGATGTGAGTAAATTCCCACTCTTTACTACACCTATAACTATTCTGTCGGGTAACGCCCAGATTACCCAAGATTCACGCACATCAGTCTTGCACGAGTACACCATCAGAAATACGCAACCAGTAACCATTCGCGAGAACACCCAGTACTTCCTGAATTGGAAAATTACCGATCACGGTTTGCCGGTGCGTTTTCGCACGGATGATCCCACTACACCTGGCCTCATGGTATACAACTTGCAACCAGGTACACACACTATTCTCGTGCGCTTTGAAGAGACCTACTTAAATGTAGTCGGGAACAATCTTTCCATCGTGACGCTGGCTCTAGTGCTATTCGTGTTCCTTCTGGCATAATACAAAGACGTATGAAGCGGTACTTCGCAATGTTTAAAGTGTCAATCCAAGATGTACTCCAATCACGCTCGGTAGAAGTTGTGTGGTTTTTGCTGTCATGCCTCAATACATTTTCCATCCTCTTGTTTTGGATCGCAGCGATAAACCACAAAAGTGTAACTGGCTCTATCAGCGTGCCGCAAATCCAGCTGTACTATTTACTCCTACTTTTTGCCGGACAGACACTTATGTCGCATGTTGAGGAATCAGTATCTCGGTATGACATCAAAGAAGGCGGTTTATCCAAGTTTTTATTGCGCCCAATCTCATACTTTTGGTTTCGCTACTGGACAGAGCTACCGTGGCGATTCGCCGGAGGCATTATGAGTGTAGCTAGCTTTATCGTCTTTAGTTTTATTTTTCATATCGGTCTACCAATTCCGCCGCTTGCTACAGTGCCGCTGTTGTTATTGCTACTAATAAGTACAAACGTTTTGGCTTTCACATACAAGATGCTTTTATCGCTTCCTACGTTTTGGATTACCGATAGCTGGGCACTGTTTGAGGTGATGGAAGTGATCGTCATAATTATGTCAGGTTTCCTGATGCCATTATCATTCTTCCCGGACATTATGCAGAGGCTTGCCTATTCACTTCCGTTTGCATACATGGTTTTTGTACCTGTACAGGCCATGCTTGGGCAATTATCACTCATTCAGATGGTTCAAGGATTTGGTATGCAGTTATTTTGGATCGCCGTATTAGGACTGACATACAGGTTTGTATGGAAAAAAGGGATATCACTATACACAGGGGTAGGAATGTAATATGTTTCGCTACTTCAAACTTTATCAGCAATTTGTACGCATAAATTGGAAATTACTATTTGCATACAGAGCCAGCTTGCTCAACCATGTTGTAAATAGCCTGACGTGGTCAGGTTTTCTGTTTATTTCAGTACTCTTGCTGACGAACAAGGTCTCATCCATTGCGGGATGGGACCGAAATGCTTTGTTGCTGCTGGCAGGAATGTATAACCTAGTTATGGGCATATATCACTCCATATTTGCAAAAAGTTTACACGGCATGGCCGAAATAGTACTGTATGGAAAACTGGACGCGTACTTACTTAAGCCTTTTGATTCCCAGTTTCATTTATCCTTGCGTGAAGTAAATATACCTGGATTCCTCCGATGCGTAATAGGTATCATTATGGTGGCAGTTCTTGCTCCTCAAAACCATATTGTGTTAACTGTCTCTACTTTGGTTCTATTCTTGTTAACCCTGACTATTTCGGTAGTCTTTTTGTACTCTTCGTGGTTTAGCACGCTCACGCTACTTATTTGGTTTCCCAGAATGGATAATCTGATAGATCTGATGTACGGCACTTCGGGACTCGGTAGATATCCGAAAGAAGTGATTGCGCCATTTCACGGGACCTTTATGTTCTTCTTGTTACTTCCATTCTTTTTAGTTGTCAGCATTCCGACAAAAGTCTTGTTAGATTCCGCCAATTACCTTGAAATTGGATTGCTTTCACTGCTCGCAGTTTTCTTTCTCTTCTTCTCTCGGTATTTTTGGAAATTCGCCCTACGATCATATTCGGGAGGGAGTGTATAATCTCCAAATTATATGTACATTCTTGAAGCAGCGGTGCGATATAGGGAAAAACTTGAGAATCTCATTGGCCAGTACGGTATCCGTAGTGAAACTCCAACGCATCGAGTGGATGATGATGGAGCAGTGTGGCGTGGAAACAGAGTAGCAGTGTTTCATAGCACCTCTTCAACCGTTGTTGAACTGGATCGTCTCAAAAATCACCCCGTTGATACTCCAGTTGTTCCTATAAAAACGATAGAAGATGCAAAACAATTTGCTCTCGAAAAGAGCCGGAACGTATGGATCGAACAATCGCAACCATTTCGCAGTTGGGAAGAAATTATTCAAAAATTGGCGGGAGAGAAAAGTACATATGATGTGGTGCAAGTAGTGGCACAAATTTGGCAAGAACTTCGGCTTCCTGCATCCTGGTTTTATTTGACCGCCAAAGGAAAAATTCTCGACGAAGTTCACTATGATATTTCCAGAGGATTCACAAGAGATTTTGATAAAATCGAAGGAGAACGTACATCTAAGGGCATAGGTATTCATATTGGCAACTATGAATATAGGGATCTTAAGTCTACTTCTTCGATTGAAAAATCCAGGTTCGTTAGACGGTAGCAACTTCGAGAAGGTGTGAGAGCAATTGCGAAAACGATAGGGTTGAGACGCTGACGACTTTGTCAGCTCCACCATAGTAGATAAATAAGTTGTCACCGCGCTTCACTACGCCGCAAGGGAATACAACATTGTTGACTATACCAATGCGCTCATAGGGCTTGATCGCTTCCAATATGGGCCAGGGAGTCCGCGAAATAACTTTTGACGGATCATCCAGATCCAAGAGCATCGCACCTACACGATACTCATGACTAAAGCGACTAACTCCATGGTAAAAAAGCAGCCACCCTTTTTCCGTTTTTATCGGCGCACTGCACGCACCGATCTTGGCGCTATCCCAAGCATCCGGCCGTGGCGAAATATATGCGAGGCTTCGCAGCCACTTCGTTTGACCATCAAATTGCAAATCATCGACGTTGTCAAAAACAATGGCATTTTGGATGCGATGGATGACGACGTATTTGTCATGAATTTTTTCTGGGAAAATCGTCGCGTCTTTATCATCAATTCCCGGCGGAGAAATGAGCACCGGATCACTCCACTCAAAATGTCCCTCATTAAAATCATTTAGTGCAATGCTGGCGAGTGCCACGCGCGGCGGTTGCACTCCGTCATAGGCTGTGTAACAGACATACAGTCGCTCTCCGATTTGCGTGAGTCGCGGATCTTCACAGCCGGAATTTCCCATTGTTTTCTTTTTTATTTCAAAACTAGCCCGTGGCACATATACCGGCATTTCAGAGCGTGAGGTTATGGAGACACCATCGCGCGATTTGGCGTGACCAAAGACGGAAGTGTTGTCCGAAGACATGGCGCGATACACGATATGGATGGTTTCACCATCATCAAACGCAGCGGGATTAAATACCGATTGTGACTCCCACTCGTGATCAGGCATCGGGGACAACAAAGGATATTCTGGATGACTGCCTTTGGGCGGAACAAGTGCTTTCGTTTGGAGAGCAGGGAATAGATCAGCAATGGGAATAGTCGCAAGACATACATGCGTATCGGCCGCCCCGTAATAGAGATACAAATCACTTCCACGAAGCATCGCTCCCGACGGGAACACAACACTCGCGACTTGACCTTTCATCTCATATTCTTGCTGTGGAACGAGCAAGGGTTCACTAGTGCGGGCAATAATTTTGTTGGGATCTTCCAAATCAAGCAGTACCGCTTCTATGCCAAAGATGCGATGTTCCGGCGTCGGGTAATGACGGATATGCGCATAGATGACCAGCCACCCTTTTTCCGTTTTCACTGGTACTGCACCCACTTCCAATTGATCGGAGTTGACACGCTCAAGCGGTAAGACATGCTCTGATAAATGTTCGTACCACTCATGCCAAAAAAGCGGCGACCACAAATCTTCCAGCCGCTCGGTTTGTACAAGAGACACTTGCGCGGGCGGCAAGTCTGTATTGACAGTGAGGAGCGCAGTATATTTCCCATTAATTTTTTCAGGAAACAGCGCCATTGCTTTAGAATTAAACGGTGTAACTAAATGTTTTTCGGGTGGGGAATTCAGATTAGAAAATTTTGCAACGCCGATTTTTATCGCGGCTGGATAAAAAGGGTAATCGGAGAGAGCAGTATAAAAAACAAAATAGTCATTGCCGATTTTTGTAGTGCGCGGATCCTCACAGCCATAACACTCCCATTCCAATTCTGGTTTGATCAATTGTCGCCGGTCTGTAAAATTCACACCGTCAGTACTTTGTGCTATCCCAATGCTGGAAACTTGTAATTTTTTCCCTTTGATCTCCTGCTCACCCGACACGGCTCTGTATGCGAGGTACGTTGTATCACCATCTTGTAACACTGAGCCGTTAAAGGCTGCTGATGACTCCCAAGGGTTCACGCTGTTTGCAGACAATATTGGGTTTTTCACTGATCGCGAGAAAGGAACACTCATAACATTAAGATGCTTTCTACCATGGGTTTGGTGAGTCGTGCAACTTCAGAATGTAACAGTTCCACCAAAAATTCATTTAGGTTAGCGGTCGCACTGCATACATAGGAGTCAGCGCCGCCATAGTACACATACAGTTTCTCACCGATGATCACCGCACCGCATGGGTAGATGACACCTGATTTAAATCCTTCATTCTCATAGCTCGCATCCGGCTCCAAAATTGGTGACTGACTACGGGCGATCACTTTCGTCGGGTCTTTCAAGTCTAGTAACATCGCACCTACTTTATAGCGGCCGCTGTCTTGCTCGCCTACCGATTGATAAATGAGGAGCCAACCAAAAGCAGTCTTCAGCGGTGGGGCACCTGCGCCAATTTTCCGGCTGTCCCACATATTGGGGCGGGGAGATATTTTATATTTACCCTCTAACCAATGACTCCCATCAAACTCCAAACTATCGACAAAATCGATTAAAATATCTGGATAAATTCGATGCATCACCACATACTTTCCATTGATTTTTTCCGGGAAGATCACCGCACTCTTATCCACTACTCCAGGTGGAGAGATTAATACCGGTCGCTCCCACAACCATCGCCGATTCAAAAAGTTTTCGACCGTAATCGATGTGAGCGCGACGCGCGGCGGTTGCACACCGTCAAACGCGACATAGGTTAGATAGTACTTGTCATCCACACGCGTCATGCGCGGATCTTCGCACCCACCATATCCACCGCCCGACATATACATATGAGAAATCTGTTTTGGTTTATTCGTTCCCGTATATTCAAAATTTGCCGTCGGTAAATAAATCGGTTCTTCAAATCGCTCATCAATGTGTTCACCATCACTACTCGTCGCATATCCTAGCACCGAGATGTAGTCATAACCTTGCGCACGGTACAGTAGATGCACTTTTCCTCCGTCATACACTGCAGCAGGATTAAATGTGGTAAATGATTCCCAAGAGTTTTTCGGATTTGGCGCAATCATCGGATTGTTTTTGGAACGGGCAAGCTGGAGTGATACATCTTTTGAACTATGTCCGTCAGAAATTTTAAATAAACCGTAGGTAGCTAGATACACGCCTTTCCCGAGAATCTGCCAATAGGAAAGCAACCTGCCATCGAGGTGGCAAACACCAATCAGCCGTTCGTTTTCATGGTCCCATTCTTTTGGGGGAGTCCAGACAGGCGACTCGGATCGCCACAAAATACGACGTGGATCAGAAATATCTAGTAGGGCCACGCCCACACCTTGGTGCCCGTCTTGCATCGAGCGATAGAGGAGAAGTATTCCTTTCTCGGTCGTCATGACAAACTCGGGGGAGAGAGGGCCTTTATCAAATTTATCTTCCCTCGGGTGCATGATGATCTCGCGATCAATCCATGTAGTACCGTCAGTGGAGAAGCGCAGAGACAAATTTCCAAAACCGGAAATCGCGACCTGTCTACCCTGAAATGTATATCCAGGAAATACAAAATATGGGTGTCTGCTATCTTGGTGTACTCGCTCACGCTTCCATGTGATCAAATCAAGTGATGCAAGTTGGCGAAGTGTCTGTTTAC
>DATIJC010000005.1:0-2509 GCA_035479015.1 Patescibacteria group bacterium
AACAAACTCAATATTGTGAATTTTAACTTTTCTAGGTTCAAGTTTTACTTCCTTACCTTTTCTTGCAAGCTCATATGATTTCTTTCCGTTTATTTTAATAGCAGAGAATGCGGGAGGAATTTGTTCAATTGAACCAACAAAATGAGTTAATACGTTCTTAATTTCACTTTCTGTAGGAATAATTTGATCATTAAATACACTAACTTCTCCATCCACATCATCTGTAGTAGAAATTTTACCCAAAATAATTTCAGCTTCATATGTTTTGTTTGTATTTTTGGTAATTTCACCAAGTTTTTTAGTATCAATTCCAGTTCCAACAACAAGAAGTCCAGTAGCATTAGGATCAAGAGTTCCAGCATGACCAATCTTTCTTTCATGAAGAATTCCTCGAAGCTTAGCTACAACATCATGAGAAGTCCAACCTTTTTCTTTGTCTATCAGTAGTATCATATTCAAATATAAAACGAACAGAGGCATTTCTTTCAACGGACCAAACCGTGATGGTTTTGGTAGCCTCCCCGTCATTTTGTATTAGATCTCTAACAAGTTAGCAGCGCAAATTTGCCGCTTCCTGTTTGGAAACCTAAAGATAGATTAGTTTACTTATTTGGCATTGGCATTTGGTGCCGGCTTCCAGTCGCAGAAGAGATGCCCTTCTGAGTCTTTAGGGAACCAATACCAGCCGTCACGATAGCCCTGAACAGTAATCAACAAGGTCTCCCCTTCAAACTCCCTCCAAGAGTCTGAGTTCGGATAAAAAACTACCGAGACCTTACCGCTACCCTGGCCATTGACCTTGCCTGCTTCTACGAAATTCGAACCCTCGAACTGCAACTCCTGACGACCACTTGCCTGAACAAGATACACTCGCACCCTATGGCCTACATACGGAGCCAATACAACACTGTTAGCATTGCATGACTCTGGCTGATACTGCGCCTTTGGCGGATTCTGGCAGCTCGACGGTGCTCCAACAATGTCCCCCATCAGGCTGTTGGGTTTCTGTGTTTGCCAAGCCGTCTCAGTCGCATCGTTATCAGTCCAAGTCCCATTCCCGCACGAAGCGTAAACCCAACCCCAAGCCAATACGCTATAGCTGGAGATTGAATTGAAAAACGGGAGCAAGTACTTTAACGATCCTGGTGGACCACTACGATAGTCAGCAGTGACAGTGGCCGGAACAGAAGATTTCAACACCCCAGTCACGAGATACGTGATTCCGCCAGAAATTCCCCCAGTCACGCCTGCACCAACAAAGCTCGTACCGTCTCCGCCTGGCGATTTCGCGAGGTTTGTCACGAAATACCCACCGTCAACAAACGTTACCTTGTAGACACCACTTCCTGCTGTCTCGATGGTCACCAACCGATGGTGGTAATCAAATGCCCAGCACTGCTGCCACATACTATTGTCGCATGTGATCGAATCGACAACAGAAGTAGCAACTACCACAGCTTTGGCCGACTTAACGCCAAAAAAACCAAACACGACAGTTGCCACAATGACAACTACTAACGCGATACGTTTGACGTCCATGATCCTTCTTCCTTTCATTCGAACAATTCGATTCCAGAAAATGTGACATTGACGACCCGACGAATCTGGCATGTTACCTCCTATGCCTCATCTTTAAGAACTCTATCTCACCTGTACCGCAAAATTGGCACATTAGAGGCTAGACTTAAATAAATAAAAAAACTAACCTAATTTTCAAAGTGCTCTTCCTTTTGGGAATTACCTGAATTATACTCCTTCAAATCAGTACATGCTATAGGTCATGGTCTTTTAGGTTTTTCCAACTAAAAAACGGTGACAAAAACCCAACTTCAACAAATCAATGTTAAAGATTATGGGTAATTATCACCGTTTATCAACTATGTCGATCTTTACATTTAGGTGTCGCAATTACTGACACTTGTTATAAAGACCGACTCTAAAGTAGTCCACACGAAGATCCGAACTATGGCTGAGACTTGAGTAAACCATTGAGTTGTTCAATCAACATCAAGATCTCACTTGTAGGATGTTGATTTTTAACCAAATACGGTTGCAAACTGTCCAACGCCTTCTGATATTCGTGCTCAGACATATAAGCTATCGCCCTTTTCCTGTATGTATCAGCTTCATCGCTGGTACTCATCCCAATCATATCTGTATAATCAGAAATCGCGAGATTGTACCTTTTCTGAACCATATACAGATCACCTCTGACACGAAGACCGCTAATTAGAAGATGCTTTTCCCATACACCTCCAGGCTCACTTTCTCTAAGCCGAATTGCCTCATTCAAATCAGTTATGGCATCATCGTACCTCTTCATGTCATTATAGGCACTTGCCCTTGCTTCTCTGGCCGAAACACACATAGCATCAACTTCAAGTGCACGAGCATACTCACGCATTGCCCAATCTGTATGTCCATAAAGCTTGTATAAGTCTCCTCTATCTGAATAGAGAATACAGTTGTCAGGAGCAAGCCATATCGCATGATCAACACTAGAAAGCGA
>DATIJC010000006.1:0-11252 GCA_035479015.1 Patescibacteria group bacterium
TTACTTTTAAATCCCCTTTCTTGAGAATTCATGTATTGTACCACGATGCTCCCCACTTATCTGGTCTTCCCGCCAAGGCGAGACAGACCATATGTTCTCCCCTCAAATTAGGGAGAAAGAATCCGCCCCGGCACGGGGAGGAGATCTGGAATGTTTTACGAACGTAAAAATTCCAGATAGGTAGGGAGGTGAGATGGAAATGTGCATCGTCCCCTCCTCCCCATATTTGGGGAGGACATCTAGCAATGTTTATCGCGAATGCGAAAAATTGCGAGATAGGTGAGGTCTATTTCTTCACCGCAGGTTTTACCGTCGGCTTCACTATTGGCTTTACAGTAGCCTTTGGCGTGGGTGTAGCCACCAATTTTTGTTGCAGCGCGGCCTGTTGAGCATCTTGCATGTCCACATCTTGCACCTGCTTGTAGTACATCATGACGACGAACACTGCCACGAGCACGAAAAATATCGAAAGCCACATAAGCATCGTGTTTGACATCCCAGCTGTCTTTTTTACTGATTTCTTTTTTGCTGCCATAGGGAACTCCTATAAATTAGTGTGTATCCAGTACACCAATTCTCGAGTGCGCTGTCAAGGAAGAATAAAGACCGAAGTTCTGACTCCAAAAAGCCCCCCGTTTCCGGAGGGCTTTGTTGTTTCGATTTTTATTCGAACTAGCGGGTCACTTCGATTGTTGGAACTCCGAGTTCAGTTAGCGGAGCAACTACTGTTATGCGGTTGTTCGACTGTGTTCTGTAAATCTGGTAACCGGTGTTCCAAGTGTCTGCACCGACACAGTCTGTGTCGAGTACTGGAGTTCCGTTCGTTGTCAATGGATCAGACGGAAGCGCAGCTATGTATTGAGTAACCAATTTGGTACAAAATGCGTTTCCGACACCAGCTACGTCTCCGCCGCCAGTTGATACGTGGTTACTAATTGGATTAGGAGCTGTAGCAAGTATTGATGTTATACCAAGTGCCGACAGATCACCCTTATTGTCTGCACCATATTGATGTACGGCGTTAAGGACAGCGTTCACGTCACTGGAACGTTTCGTGTTATTGGCCTGAGCAAATTGTCGAGCGGGGTTGATGGCGATCAAGGTGATGGCAAGCAAGACAGCCAAGACACCGATGACCACCAATAGTTCGATAAGGGTGAAACCCTGTTGGGCGATAGTGTTTATTTTTTTCATATATGTTCAGGTTAGAAGAGTTACTATACCGTTGTCAATCCCCCGTGTTTACTTAGGGTTTTGGTGTGGCAGAACCAGAGGCGGTGAAAACTTTGACCGCACTGGGACTCGCTACAAACGGAGTGGCAATCGGAGTAGCTACCATTTTAGGAATTGCTTTTGGTACTGGAGTGGGCTTTTTGGCAGGTGTTGCTTGTGAGCGCAACATCGTAAATGTCACTAAAATGACAAACAACATGAACAAGAAAAAGACAAAGATGAGGAGCGGCGTATGCTTTTGTGCTAACTCATTCTCTTTCTGTTGGAGTGATTGCAACGGATGACGGATAACAGCTAATGTTTGATCTTTGACTGTATCGATACGCTTCAGTAAGGCTCTGCCCGTCTCTACATCAAATGACTTCATCCCCAGCGCTGTATATACATGCGGAGGCAGTACCGCAGCCATCTGAGAGCCAGCTAACTCAAACGTATCACGCAGTAGATCATAGAGATCACGGTTAGTTGCCACAGCTTTCCATCCACTAGGCAGTGAGTATGAGCGCGACAATACCCGTTCAAAGGGGACAGTATCTAAAAATTGGTTGGTTTGCTTTTCGCGCTCATCGCCTGGAAGTGTCGGGAAATCTTTCTCAAAGACTACTGCAGGAGAAAGCAGGATGTAGAGGTGATAGGTATGGGTTTTATGCTCATCAATAAATTTAGTCAGCAATCCCACTAATTCATCTTTGGAAACGATATCCAGATCCTTGACACTGGTGAGCGGTAGATCCAGCGTGGCTATGCTCCCATTACCGGTATACATGCTTAGCCGGTTAGGCTCTACATAGAGGAATGCTGGTGCAAACGTAGCGAGTTGTGCCATTTAATTTTCTCTCCAAGAAGTTACCTGCATTTCATTGTTTACAGTCACAGTGATGACGATCGTCCGCTGAAAATTACTATACGTCCCAATAGATGTGATCGTCTGCGGGTTTGTACCTGTAATACTTATAGTAGCGCTACCCAAGCCTACGGGCAATGTTTCGGTTGCTACAGGATTAGTTAGATAGCTTGGATTCCGCAGCAGTCGCAAGAGTGCATTCTCTGCCCCAGACTCAGCTACTTGGTATGCCATTGTCGACAACTCTAATTTACTAGCGCCGGTTGAATTGATGACCATCAGAGCTACCGCTGCAGTCGTGACGATCACCGTCACTGCTATGAAGAATAGCAGAATCACAAGTATTTGGCCCCCCTGGTTTTTATCTTGTTGATATCGTCGTTTCATAATCACGCGTCTCACTCCCACTACTGATCGTAAATTTAATCTGCACACTTGGTTTGGGGTTTAAATTATTGGTCGTCACACTATTGATCAGCCGTGTAAAACTCACATTAGAAATTGTCGTATTCACTTCGTTCAATTGCGCTGGCGTCCCGCCATTTACCGTGAGCAGTAATTGGCCGTTTGATATCGTGTAGTCATAAGGGGCACTGCTGATTGTTAATACTAATTCGTTGCTATTTGGGACAGTGATAGCGCTTGCCCTGCGGACATCATAGGTGAGTCGCGTCAGTACGTACCTACCCTCCTGTTCCACACTGCTCGTTTGCGATGAAATGAGTTGCAGATCCAATGCCGAGAGAAAAATATTGGTCAAGACCACCATGAGTATGGAAACCAATCCCATGTATAGGAGCATCTCTACTAATGTGAACCCATGGTTGCTAGTGACTAGTGGCTGGTGACTGGTTTTTCTAATTTTCATTTGTATTTTCTAGCTACTAGATACTAGCCGCTAGATACTTTTATTCGCCTACGGCGAATAGTTCACAGTTATATCGGAAAATATCGGAGTGTCAGAAAAGTCAGAGGTAAAGATCGCCTTGTAGCGGAAACATCTGCCTGGATTTTGATAGCCAGTGGCGACTGGATCACTGTAAAACGGAATGGCATTCACCGTCCCAGTCGCCGTCGTATACACACTGCTTGTCGTGTGATCAGGACCAACGAATGTATACGCGGCAGTTGCGCAGGTTTGTGCACCTTGTGGGTTCGCCACTGCAACCTGATATGTAAGTCCAGTATTGCTGGGAACTGTCTGTGACAATGTAAACCTGTTGAAAGCAGTAGAGTGTCCGGCATCAAATGCGGATGAGATGAAGTTCCCGTTGTTGGCAATTCCCCCACCCCCGGGTCCACCACGGATGATTTGAAATTCTTGAGTTGAATTGTCCGTGATTATGTATGAGTAGGCAGAATTATCCGGTTCCACGACAGGCGCTACGGCATTGATGCTTGTTACCCCTGTTGGGTTCACCCCACCACATTGCACGGGTGATGAGGGAGTACTGGCAATCGTAGGATTTGCATTGAACACTTGATAGGTTTGCGTACCACCAGATCCTACGACGATAATGCGACGTGGGAATACGCCAATCACGCCTTTAGGAGTCATTCCACTCGTGGATGCTCCATATATCTTAGTTGTATCACTATCAAGTATGGCAAACACATCATTTTTCCCACTCGCCCACGACGTTACCAAGTAAATTTGCGTGGGTGATGACGCTGTATACACATAGAGATCGACGCCTGCTAGGCCATTCCCTACGTTGACGCTAGTCGTCACTGCGTGCGTCCCTGTGTCAATGATTTGCAATTGATTTGTCGTACTGTCTGTCGCCACATAGGCTTTTGAACCGACGACAACGACTCGCTTGCCGTTCCCCGCCAGTGTCGTACTCCATAGTTCTCCTTGTGATGACGCACCATTATTATTGATAGGAGATGCCGTAAATGCATAGAGTTTGTTGCCTACTGTCGTGTAGCCTGTCGATCCAGAGACAAATACACTCGTCCCCGTCCCATTCCCACTTGCGTCATAGTAACCAGCATTTGCGAGTGTCGTTCCATTGGCAATACGGACAGTATGTTTGGGCGGATTCGCCTCATTGAAATACACATAATTTGCTGAACTATCGACAAAGATTCCATATGCTTTTGCCTCGTTATTGGAAGCAGGATTTGTAACTATAGGTGTAGCAGTCGGGACAGGATGTGAAATATTTAGCGCATCTACAGAATCACCCGAGGCATTTCCACCAGTCGTCGAGTACGCGTAATCTAGAGATGCCGTTGAAGCCGCAGATATTGCCACTGTTACACCATTCCCCGGCATATCAAATGTTTTCACAATTGACTGACTCGGGTTGCACCAATCACCAAATCCACCAGCACCAAGTGTGACTTCACCACCGCTCGTATTGGTTGTGGCTGTATTCGTCAGCGTTCCCGCATTGAAATCTGCCTGGGTCGTCTGGGTAAACGACAAGTTATCCAAGTAGCGCGTGACATAGGCTGTAGAACTCACTGATGAGACCGTGGGTGTCTGCCAGGTGACAGTAATGACTACTTGTTTGGTGGATGGATCCACACTATTTGTTGCGCATGAGGCGATTGTATTTGTACTATTGCGGCAGACATCGGAAATAACTACCGAGCTCGTAAATCCTGCAGAAGGCGTCGCCACACCTGATGCGAGTACCCATTTGCCACTAGACGTTGCTACATGGAATGTGCCGTCTATGGCGAAATTCGTCCATCCATCTTCACGCACACCCCGCACTGCCTCCATCGCTTCCTGCATGAGGACTGCTGCTTGTTGGCGCTGCATTTGTTGGGGTTTCCCCTGACGGCTTGCCACTAGACCTGTCAAAAGTGCCGGAAGCACTAGGGCCGTAAGCGCCAAAGCGATTAAAACTTCGACCAAACTTTGCCCCCCCTGCGCTGAAGCTTCGGGGGGTAAACCAGCTTTATTCACAATAAAAAACATATATTAGTTTTCAGTTATAACCACTCCATATTTATTAAACGTCGCTGATGTTACCCGACCTCCACTTGGCTCGGAAAGTGAAAACGAGTCTTGGCCAGTCACAAAACCGCTAATCTCTCCAGTTCCCCGTGCAAATACTACTTGTGAATTTAGTAGGGTCACATTGCTAAATTGCACTGAACCCTCAAGTGGCACCACCACATTTGTCGTATCGCTTGAATTATAAGTGGACCCTTTAAATAGCGTGTATGAAGTAGTTCCAAAATAGACACCATACGAACTGGCATTCCCGCTGCCGCCTGTATCACCTACCATACTTTTGAGCTGCTGCTGTTTTATGTCGGCAAGTACCGTATCGATCGATGTATTGACCACTGCACTGTTGCGTGTACGCAAAATATTGGGTGCAGCGAACGCTAACAAGATCAAAAACACTGAGATTGTGATCATCAACTCGATGAGGGTAAAACCGCGCTGGCGCATCTTAGTAGTATAGCCGAAAACATCTTGCCAATTCCACTCAAGTATACTAGAGTAGGCCTATGGCAAAGAAAGTTCTAATCATCGATGATGATCTAACCAACCGCGCGGTCTTCGAGAGTGTCCTCACAGACGCGGGATATATTGTGACGACTGCCGATGATGGCGAGGATGGGTTTAATAAATTATCACTTGGTGGTTTTGATCTGATCATCATGGATGTCATGATGCCCAAACTTGATGGACTTGGTGTATTAACAAAAATCGAAGAGACAAACCCAAAGCCAACCAACGGCCCGATCGTGTTGTTTACCAATCTTTCTAAAGATCCTGCTGTAGAAGAAGCGCTCAAACATGGCGCAAGTACCTATCTCGTCAAGTCCGAGCTCGCACCTGATGTCTTCGTCAGAAAGGTCCAGGAATTGATTGGGCAGTAGTCTACCGTCCACCAACTTGTCCGATAAGTCCGTAAATAGGAGCAATAATAGCAAGCATCATGCCACCGACAGCGATACCGACGAAGACCAGCATGATAGGCTCAAGAACTACTGTGATCGTCTTCAATTGATTACCTACTTCGTACTCCATGTAATCGGAAATATCTTCCATGGATTTATCCAGCGTCCCTGTCTTGTCACCCACCTCCAATAGTTTGACCATGATGACCGGGATCAAATTGTGCGTATCGCGAAACCCTTCGGAGAAGTGTTTACCAGACGCAACGGTCTCGCGCACTTTCCCAATCAGTTTGCGCATATCGGGGCGCACCACCACATCTTGGGCAAGTTCGAGCGCCGCTGTGATCGGCAGTCCTGAGCTAAGCAGCAAATGCATGCTATGGGCAAACCGCGCAATATCAATCTTTTTGACAAGATCTGAAATCAGCGGCAGTTTCAAAATCGGACCTAAAAGCGCTCCACGGTTACGTTTGTAGAGAATTACCAACAAAAAGACGATTGCCCCGATGGCCGCAAATAGTGGAATCGTCTGCTTGAGCAAGATATTAGATGCCGCAATAAGTATCTTTGTTGGCAGCGGTAACTGAATTGGAAGTCTGGAAAAGACTGTAGAGATTTTTGGTACAACAACAATAAGAATCATGAGCAACACACCGGTAAAAATAATCAAAATCAAGATCGGATAGATCATCGCCCCCTTGATCTTGTCGCTAAATTCTGCCTCACGCCGGTAGTTATCTTTTAAATCTTTGAGAATTTGCGCGAGCGTCCCCGCCTCTTCTGATGCTTTGATCAAATTGATCGTCACTTTATCAAATACCCTAGGAAATTTTGCAAATGAGGCATTGACGCGGTTACCCTGGATCAAATCATCACGCAGTTGGGCCAAAATGATCTTACTGTTGCCTTTGGAGTCAGAAAGTAGTGATTCGGTGGCCTCCATAATAGGAATACCAGCTGCCAACATAGTAGTGAGGTTACTAATAAGTCCAATTTTTTCATTGGTAGAAAGAAATAATCTATTGTTGCTCATACAAACTCCGTCTTAGTCACGCGCAGTATTTCTTCAATCGTGGTTACCCCTTGGGCGACCTTTTGTAGACCATCATCAAGCATGGTGGTCATTCCCTCTTTGATTGCCATATCCGCGATCGCATCGGCTCCTGCATGTGCGATGATTAGCTCTCTGATGGGTTTGGTTACTTCCAACACTTCAAAGAGTCCTAGACGTCCAGTATACCCGGTAAAGTTACAGGATTTACACCCTTTGCCGTGGTAAATGCGGATTTCTTTTTTCTCACCAATAGGAATGTAGTGTTTAGCGATCACATTAGTCGGCAGGTACTTGAGCAACTCATCTTCAGTGATTGTAGTGGATAACCGGCACATGTTACAGATCCGGCGCACCAGACGCTGGGCAATAATGATGTTGACAGTTGAAGCTACTAAGAAAGGCTCCACTTTCATGTCAATTAAGCGAGGAATGGTCGTGGCTGCATCATTAGTGTGAAGAGTTGAAAATACTAAGTGACCAGTGAGCGCGGCGTTGACTGCGATCCCCGCTGTCTCACCGTCACGGATTTCACCCACGAAAATAATATTGGGGTCTTGGCGCAAGATTGAACGCAGGCCATTAGCAAACGTCAAGTTCGTTTTGACGTTTACCTGAATTTGATTGGCACCCTTAATACGATACTCTACTGGATCTTCAATAGTCGTGATGTTCCTCTCCCTTTCATTGAGGGTCTTGAGCATCGCGTAAATAGACGTGGTCTTACCTGAACCCGTTGGCCCAGTAGATAGGATCATGCCAAATGAGTGGCCATAGGCATTGGTTACTTTGGCTAAATCTTTTTCATTCATGCCAAGATCGGCGAGGGAATACTGGCGTGATCTCGATGAAAGCAAGCGCATGACAATCTTTTCACCGGTGACGACTGGGACGATTGAGACACGGACATCCAAATCTTCATCTGCCAGCGGGATTTGTAATTTGCCGTCTTGCGCACTCAAGTGTTCATCCGTACGCAAACTGGAGAGTACTTTAATGCGTGTCACCATGCGGTCATGCAGGTAATTGGTGATCGATAGTACGTCCTGAAGCACTCCGTCGATACGGAAACGTACAATCGCATCTTTTTCTTGCGGCTCCATGTGAATATCGCTGGCACGGTCTTCATAGGCAAATTCAATCAGCGTATCCACGATTTTAGCGACTGGCGGATCGTTTAAGCCGTCGCCACCCATGTCCTCTTTGATCAGCACGTCGATTGTCCTTTGAATGTCTCGCTTATAGAGACGCAACTCATTTTCTATATCGCGTGGAGTCGCATAATAAACCGCAACTTTTTGACCAGTTTTGCGCTCGATCATCGCTACTTCATCAAGTTTGGTTGGGTCAACCAGTGCGATGCTAATCCCTTTATCGCTACGCTGAAAGGCAATCATTTTGTACTTACGGGCGACACGCTGAGGCACGAGCGTAAAAATATCCTGGGGAATTTGCAATTTGGAAAGGACAACAAAGGGAACTTTCAATGAGTCAGCAATAAATTTCCCTAGAGCCTCATCCGTCGTCATCTCTTTTTCTACAAGTGAGTCCTGAAGCGAATGCCCCGCCGTGCGGCTGTAGCTCTCTACATCAGCCAACTGTTCTGGCGCGACAAGTTTGGCGTTAGTAACTATGGCTTTGATCTGTTCGTCAGAAAGCATACTCGTTCATCATACAAAATTCTGGGGGTTATTGTCGAACACGTATCATAAACATCGGTACCTGTGCATACTTGTCACCTAGAGTACTAGAGAGCACGGCCTGATAGTTAATTCCTCTGAGAAGATCTCCCTTCGGTACAGTAATACTAAACCTTGAGTTGGAAGCTATGCTCGTATACGTCTTGGTTATGTTTGTAATGGTATTCGTAATTTCTAGTGCGACAGTGCTCCCGGTGTAGGTAATCCCTGTGAATGTAGGGTGTGTATTTGACGTAAGGAATGAGTTCTGCATGGTAAAGGGGATGAAGCTAGAGAGATGGGGATTACCTACACCAGAGATGTTTGAGAGCGTTAGGGGTATAGAGGTAGAGAAGAGACCTGGGGCTTGCACGTGTATCCTTCTCTCCTCTGTACTCTGTATGTGTCCTGCTGGATCAACAGCTTGGATCTTCCATGTGTATGTTCCTGAAAGTGGAGTGTTCTTACTGGTTACTGCTACAGTGCTTGAGTCATTGGTGTAGACAGCTTTGAAGTCTCTAGTCTCATATGTCCCATTGTTGGTAGAGAGTCCTGTATATGTAGACGCTTGTAGGTTATCTGTATCTCCTTTGTGTGTGGCAAAATCCACAGGTAAATTTTCTATGATTGTTTGCCAGGACAGATTGTCTTTCTTTACTAAGAGCTGGTACTTTACCAAGTTGTCACGTAGAGCCTCACGTTGTTTGTTGACTGAGAAGGTAAAGGTAGGGGTAGCTGTAGAGACTACTCCATTCTGAACTGGAGTGAGTAGATCAAAGGGAGAGAAGTAGAAGAGATGATCTGTCACATCAACGTTGTTGTTAAAACTTCTCAGTCGTAGTGTGTAGGGACTAGTGGTCCCTGGATCAAAATCAAGATGAAAATCTTCACGAGTCCCATCAAATACTCCGTCAGTAGGGACAGCGCTAGAGAATGACCCACCATTCACGCTGTATTCTACTGAATGAATGACGTACAGAGGATCACTGACCGCTGTCCCAAACTGACGGAAGATGTTGTCATACTGACGAGTGGGAGAACCGGCGAGAGAGAGGCCGGGACCACGGACGAGGTTGGGGAAGATGAGGACTCTGTTATTGGTTCTGTCCGCGACAATTAGTTTATCGTCAACCAGCGCCATGTATCTTGGTCTCCCTAAACCATTGATGATTGGTGTAGATGCGTTCTGATTTGTACCCATAGCACTTAGTGTCGGTTGACCAATAACAGTATTAGCACTGGCGTTATTTGTGCTAGGTATCCCATCAAAAATAAGTATTCTGCTATTGTTCACTGAATCCGTGATAAAAAGACGTCGACCATCAAAAAGTGTGTCGACAGGACCACGCATGGTGTTCGCTGCAGGATTAGTAGCTCCCTGATTAAAGGCACTGTGTGTAAAATCTGCTTGTCCAATGACCAAATCGGCTGAAGCACCGTTGGTGGTAGGTATGCTGTTCCAAATGAGAACTCGATTGTAGTTGAAGTCTGCAAGCAATAGTTTGCTTTGAATAATTCGAGCACTCCCAAGTGATGGACAAATGTTGCTCGCTGTAGCCGCCGGGCACGCACCAGCAGAACCTGAAGTAAAATTAGTTTGACCGATAACCACATCAGCCGGTGCACCGTTTACCATTGGTACGCTATTATAAATAAGGACTCGCCCCGCGCCAGTTCCAGAGTTAGTGAATTGGTCGGTAATTGCCAATTTACCGGTCTCAGGATCAAAATCGATGCCCGATGGAAATGTGAACTTTGTCGCACTTATCGCAGCTGATGTAGTTATGAAATCAGGTTGTCCAATTACTATATCTGCCGAGGCGTTATTTGAGGTTGGAATATGATTGTAAATAAGGACTCTCGCATTCAATTTGTCTGCTATAAAAAGCCGAGTACCATCGGTTTCTACACCCAACGGACTACTTAACGTGTTGGCATTTGCTGAACCACCTTGATTTACAGATCCTGAAGTCAAATTAGTTTGACCGATAACCACATCAGCCGGTGCACCGTTCGTTGTGGGAATAGAATTCCAAATGAGCACCCGGTTATTCGATTCATCCGAAATGATAAGTCTCGTCCCATCGGAGGCAACTCCAGTGGGGAGATTAAATCCAGAGGTAGTAGTGTTTGTCAGAAAACTCGTAAAATCTGTCTGACCAATGACCACAGAAGCATCCATGTTTGTTGTGTATGCGAAAACAGGGTTAGGGATAATCAAGCACAAAGTGAGTAGCAAAAAAAATGCGAACTTTTTCATCTTAACCTCACCGTAAACCCCGGTACCTCCGTATACTTGTTGTCTCGTTGGCTAGAAAGCTCTGCCATATATGTAGTCCCTGGATGTAGATCTCCCTTTGGTAAGCTCAGGGCGTACCGTGAATTAGGTGTAGCGATGACTGTATAGGTCTTGGATATGTCTCCTGATGTGAGATTGAGTGTGACTGTACTCCCTGCATAGGTGATACCACTGAAGGTAGGATGTGTGTTGGAGGTAATGAATGCATTCTGCATGGTAAAGGGAATGAAGCTAGAGAGATGGGGATTACCGACACCAGATATGTTGGAGAGG
>DATIJC010000007.1:0-19174 GCA_035479015.1 Patescibacteria group bacterium
GCCAAAGCTCCTAAGGCAGTACGCGGGAAGATTGTTCAAGCTCTTTTTTCGAGGCGGCTTTTCCCGAAAGGAAAAATTTCTTTCATTTTCATTTTTCAGACACTGGATCATATACCCGAGCCGGATAAATTCCTGCGGGAGTGTATGACTGTACTCAAACCAGGTGGTTTTATTTTATCGTTTCATCATGATGTGGAGAGTTGGAGCGCCCACCTCTTAGGGGAAAAGAGTCCTATTATCGATGTGGAGCACACCCAATTATTTAGTATTGATACTAGCAGGCAATTATTTGAAAAAGTAGGAATGGAAGTTACAGAAGATTACTCTCCAGTATCGTTTGTATCCCTCAAACATTTGATCTGGCTGTTTCCCTTTCCAAATTCCGTTAAAGAGATACTTGTAGGCAATGCCGCTTTGAAGGGATTGTTGAGCACTACTATCCCTCTGAGGATGGGTAACGTGTGTATTGTGGGTGAAAAGATATGAAGAAAAAGAAATTATCGGCGATCATAGCCTGTTATCGAGATGCTCAAGCTATTCCAGTCATGTATGAGCGGCTCACAAAAGTGTTCAAAAAAATTGGGTGTGACTTCGAAATTATATTCGTCAACGATGGAAGTCCTGATAACAGTGAGGAAGTGATTGCGAAAATTGTCAAAAAAGATGCGCACGTCATTGGCATCAACCACTCACGTAATTTTAGTTCGCAGATGGCATTTACTAGCGGTATGGAAATTGCTAGTGGTGATGCAGTCATCTTGTTTGATGGTGATTTGCAGGATCCTCCTGAATTGGTGCCTAAATTCTATAAGAAATGGTTGGAAGGGTATGATGTGGTCTATGGAGTGCGGGTGAAGCGTGAAGCACCACTCGTCATGCAGGGAGCCTATAAACTCTTCTATCGCCTGTTTCATGAACTCTCATACATCAAAATCCCACTAGATGCAGGAGACTTTTCGCTTATCGACCGCAAGGTTGTAGAGGCACTCAAGCTTTTACCAGAGCGCGACAGGTTCCTGCGAGGACTGCGAGCTTGGGTCGGGTTTAAACAAACTGGCGTGGAGTATGTACGGCCGGAGCGCATGTTTGGGAAGACCACCAATAGTTTGATTAAAAATTTTCAGTGGGCGACCAAAGGGATTTTCTCATTTTCATTCGCCCCATTGCAGTACATGACACTGCTGTCACTCCTTGTTTTCTTTCTCGCACTTATTGGAATAGTGGTGCAAGTTTTTGCAAAATTCTTTGTTCCGAGTACTCCTCCCGGCGTGAGCACAATAATCATCGCTGTGCTTTTCTTGGGATCTATCCAACTACTCGGCATAGCAGTTCTTGGTGAATACATCGCCAAGATTTTTGAAGAGGTCAAGCACCGGCCGCAATACATCCGCAAGAGTATTGTTAGACATAACAAATAAAAAAGGAGGATTATGTCACTAGCCGCAAACGAAGTCATAAAATATGTCGAGGTTCAAGAAGCCTCAAGAACTAAGTTCAAGGAGGCGGCTGTAAGCGAAAAGAAAGTTCGAACAAAGATTGTGGACTTGGGCTCACAGCTTTTTGCTAATTTGAGGTGGGAATTCAGAGGTAAGATTACCGAAGAAGCTGTTGGAAAAACGCACGAACTGCTGTCACGATCTATTGAGGAGATAGCGCCTCCAGTTTGGGCTGTGTTACATGAACACGTTTTAATGGCACCAACACTTGGAAGAGCATTTGCAGATGAGATTAATAGTAAAAAGAAAGGGAAAGGTATCCGTTTTGATAAGAATGCATTGGTGGCGGCATTGGAATTGCATGAGATCGGCAGTGTTGCAAATTCATCAAGCTACTTTCACAAAGACTATGTTGGCGAATGGATCCAGAAAAAATCCGGGGTTCCAGAAAAGATTCTGACTATCATTCAATCAATGGAAGAATTGATGAGATTAGGAAAAGTGATGAACTTTTCAGAAAAGCAGTTGGCTTTCAAAGAAAAACTAAGCATGGATCAGGAAGCTGTTGTTAAGACGTATGTTCGCTCCTTATCGCTGGAACAGATGGTCTTTATCCTGTCTGACAATTTGAGTAAGCGAGGAAGTGATGGACAATTGTTTACAGTCCAAGGATTTCGACAATACCTTGAGACTCAAGAGGAGAGGTATAAACCTGCGCCGGAGCCACTAGTTAAACTTCAAGGGTTGACTTCATGGCCATCAACAACATTTACTGGTCGTAAAGAGGGTTCGACCAGTGCGATGTACAGAAGATCTGGGGCAGTACTGCAATTATGTGCGGTTGAGCTAATTATAGAGCGATTACAGAATGAGTTTGGACTAAAATACGAGACTATTCGTCAAGAACTTAACGGAAAAGGCTCCAAAATCGTCGTTTTAGTTCGTCATGAAAAAGTGAATAATCCAGATAATATTGTCTATAACTTAGATAACAACTCCCGAGTTATGCACTTGGAACCTCAAGCAAAAGAAAGATTAGAGAAACTTGCAACCACACTGAAGCTTAGGAAATTTGTACCAGCAATTTTCATAAATAGCCCCCAGACCAGAGCGGTTGAAACTGCGCAAATTCTACAGCAGATCTTAGGAGTCGCACAACTTGAAACTGATGAACGTTTATCTGATGCGAGGTCACCTGGTCCGTATGAAACAGGCTTACCATTAGACGTCTTTAGAGAACAAGGGCCAGATATTTTCGATGCCGACGCATGGGCGGGTTATAACCATGAAAAACGGGGCGAGGTAGAACATAGAATGAATGCGAGTCTGGACGATATCATAGATAAATTAAAGCCTGGTCAGATAGGCATGCTTGTGTCACATGGAACACCGTTAGAACTTCTGCTACATAATCTTACCGGTAAGGAAGCTGGCATGCCTGAAACTGGTAGCGCAACAGTGGTTGTTTTCGATGCGAAGGGCGAAGTTTTTACGCACTATAGAATAAGAGAGTAAAAGACCTGGTTTAAGAGAGACTTTTCTTTACAGTTGATATAATTCCATTGACGTCCAAGCCATTGCGCTCGTGAATCAGGGCCTGGGTACCTAAGTAGTCTCCAGGATGATACGTAATACCAGTACGCGTGAGTGTGCACTTCAAATTATTGTCAGCGATTACTTCAGCGACGAGAGAACCTACGCCTCCTGTCGGAAGATGTGGCTCAAAAGTAAAAACATGTTTGTATCCGGACAACAAATACAGTAATTGCCGTGTGTCGAATGGAGCAATTGTAGAAATGATTGCCAGCGCGCAGTCTACTCCCTGTCGCGCAAGTTTCTCTACCGCAGAATAAACATCCTGACTGACAGATCCTGTCGTCAGCAGTACACAATCTTTGCCTGTGCGTAGGAGTTCTATTTCTTGGTATGTAAACCTACCCTGAAGTTTTGGAACAGATAATAGATCATTTTTACTCAATCGATAATACGTGGGACCTGGCAGTTGCCAAGTGCTTTGAAGTGCGCTGATCGTTTGAGCACTGTCGGCGGTAGCTATGATGCGAAGCGATGATAAGGTGCGCATGAGTGCGATATCTTCTAGAGCATAATGCGTAAGACCATCATACGCGTAGTCGACTCCAGTGCCGACACCGACAATGCGCACCGGCAATTTATGAGCGATTGGCCCATTGCGGATAAACTCATACTCGCGAAGAACTGCAAATGTTGCGATCGAGTAGACAAAGGGTATAAATCCTTGCAAGGCGAGACCGGTAGCTAGAGAGATCATGTTCTGTTCCGATACACCGACGTTAAAGAACCTGTTTGGGAATCGGTCACGGAATGGCTCCAACACCATAAAACCTAAGTCTGCGGTTAAGAGTAAGACTCTCTCGTCCTGGTCGGCAATATCAAGCATTGATTGTACAAATGCCTTACGCATGAAGTTCCTTTTTTGCTTGTGTATATTGGTCAGGCGTCATTGGCATATAATGCCAATCCACTTTGCGTTCCATAAATGAGACACCTTTGCCTAGAATTGTGTCAGCAATGATGACATATGGATATTTTTTGGGTTTATCTATCGCCTCAAGTAATTTTTTTTGATTATGGCCATCCACTCTAGTGACGCTCCACCCAAATGTTTTCCACTTTTCTTCAAGCGGCTCCAAGCTTAGCACTTCCTTTGTATATCCAAACCCTTGCTGTCCGTCACAGTCGATGATGACAGTGATCGGTAGTTTATAGTGCGCACAAAACATAATCGCTTCCCAGACAGAACCCTCGTTTAATTCAGCATCAGAAATGAGCGCGAAAACTTTAGATTTACTTTTTCTTAAACTATTAGCCAATGCTAATCCGACTGCGACTCCAATGCCTTGGCCAAGTGATCCTGTGGCAAGTTCTACACCAGGCACGCCATACTCTGGGTGGACAGCTATGCGGGAGAGTCCTGTATGGAAACTATCAAACTCTGTTTGAGAGAGGATATTTTTTAAATAGAGAGCGCTATACAAGGCAAGGGCTGCGTGACCTTTCGATAAAATAAACCGATCCCTGTTTGGATCATCGAGCTTTTTTATGGATAAAATCTGTGTATACAGCACCGCCAAAATATCAACGATTGAAAGACAGCTGCCAATATGCCCCACTTTCGTTCGAAATGAAGCATCCAGAATAAGCGAGCGCATCTCCTGAGCAAACTTTTTAGTGGATAGATCTTTATTCCTCATCGCATTTCTTTCGTTGCCAAATAGTAGTGGGAAAATTTCGGATAGTCAATGGTATAGTACAAAAGTGAAATATAAAGAAATCTTCTTTATCGTGTTGTTGGCGGTCATGACGTTCGCGTACACATCATTTTATGCGCAATTTCATATAGATCCACATCATGACGGAATAATCTTGAAACCCGCCATTGACGTGTTCTATGGGAAGAAGTTATTCGTTGATTCATTTACGCAGTATGGGGCACTAACCACACTGATACACGCCTTCTTTTTTAAATTATTTGGCCCGACACTCATCGTGCAGCGCCTAAGCGCAGTAGTGACGTATGCAGGCATCTCAATATTGCTGTACCTGCTTTCCAGGCGGCTGTTATCGCCGTTGTTTTCTGCGGGAGTCGTTCTCTTTTGGATTGCTACAATGTATTTTCCGAATCAAGATCTAATGGTTCCACTCCTTGCCTGGTCGTCTGTGTACTCCTTATTTTTCCAATTGGCAACCATACTACTTATTGATAAGTTCTTACAAACTAAACGATGCAAGTTTTTGAGTGTAGCCGGTGCCAGCGTCGCTTTAACTTTTTGGTGCCGTCAACCAGTAGGAATCTTTTTATTTTTAGCCATCTCGACTTTTTTTGTCATACGTCTACTATTCCTCTCAAAGCCTGAAAGCATGAAGGGTTACTTCTATTTTCTTATGGGATCTATAGTCATATCCGTCCCATTTTTGCTTTGGCTAGCTTCGTATCACGGACTCCATGATTGGTGGCAACAATCCATTATTTTGGCTTTTACATTTGGAAAAAATCTAAGTGGTACTTTCTCACTGACACCGATTTACACAGCACTTTTACCATCTTTATCAGCATCTAAGAAAAATCTTTTTTGGAATTTAACAACTTTTACAACAGTTTTCGTATTCGCGCTGGAATCACTGCTTATTTTTTACCGGAAGTCTAAGAGCTCATACGTAAACTGGTTTCTATTCGTGTTTACGCTAGTGGGTTTGGCATCCTGGATGCAGTTTTTTCCTGGTAATGATCAGTCCCACGTATTCTGGGCTGCGACACCAATGATTCCCATATTCTTTTATGTAGTGTCTGAGTCGAAAAGATTTCTAAAAAAATATGGATCAGAGGAACTAAGAATAAATGAAAAAGCTTTTTCCAGACTCTTAGGTGTAGTAATTTCAATAGTTGTAACCGGATTGGCAATGCTCTTTCTGGTTACAGATATTAAAAGTGCCCGTTACTATTTGACCCGGAAATTTACGATAGTACAAGATCCACCGGTGTTGCGGGGAATGAAAACCCCTCAGGAGGAACAAATAGTATTAGACAGATTTACCCAATTATTGAACCTCTATTTTTCGTGGTACCCAGATAAAACGTATATCAGTGCATCTCCAGATGCTTTGTATACGCTCATGGATCCCCACTACACTTCTATTCATAGGTCACCCGTCTATTGGGACTGGGCAATGCGTGACGTGTTCTCAGATTATCTGCCAGCACTGCATGCATACATCACTCTTCACCGCCCGCTTGTAGTTGTCCGTGATCCACTTGAGTTTGATAACTATTGTTCACGTGAGATCGCAATACATTATCCGGTAAAGACGGCAATGTATCAGCGGGATTTGTTTGTCCGTATCCCAGCTGAAGACTTACTCCAAACAAAAGTGGTTGGAACACAAGTATCATTACTGGCTCTCAAAGAGCCTTTAACTATTATTGTAGCGAGTAAATCTGCCACCCTCGCGCTGAATCAAAAAATGCAGGTGAAGCTTCCGATCAGTAATGAGAAATACTCAATTCACTTCTCGTCTGCAAACTTTGGGAATTGTGATTTATCACCCTAAACAATGTCGGCAAAGATTTTTTCACTTCGCTTGAAGAGTATAAATCCAGCAAAGAAAACGATTATGGAAATTGCCACTGACCACAAAATGATGCTGGTCTCAAATGGATATCCGAACAGCGCACTTCTGTAGCCTTCGATAATGCCTACCATTGGATTCAACTTATACAGCTTCACATACCTATCTGGAACAAGTGAAAGTGGGTAGACAATCGGTGTCATGTACATCCAGAGCATCATGAGCAAATTGGTGAGGTACTGCACGTCTCTGTAGAATAGATTGAGTGATGAGAAAAGCAGCGATAGGCCAGTGGTTAAAAGGAGTTGGGCGGCAAACAAGGGGATAAAAAGTATTGCAGTGGGGGCAAGAGGCACTCTCATAATGACTGTCATGGCTAGAAAGAGGATGCCAGAGAAGAAGAGGTCAACAATTTTTGAAATGACCGAGGCATACGGGATAACTTCACGGGGAAATGAGACTTTGCGAAGCAAAGAAGCATTTTCAACCAGGCTCTGCGTAGCTGTTGCTATAGCATTCTGAGAGAAAGTCCACGGTAAGAGCGCGGCATAGAGATAAATAATGTAGGGGACATTATTTGTGGGGAACCGGAAGACAATAGAAAAGACAAATGAGTACACTAGTAGTTGTGAAAGTGGGTTTAACAGCACCCAGGCATATCCAACAAACGACTGCTTATATCTGGCTTTTATCTCCTTACCTGTGAGTTGGATTAGGAGAAATTTATACTTAATGATTGGAAGTATTAACTGCTTAAAAACATTCATATGTTTATGAATCTTGGGTCAATTTTAATAAATAGATTGCGGTCGAGACAGATAGTGTCACATCTCCTACAAACAGTCCAAATAACAACATTTGCGGCTTATCCCAGTAGTATAGGTTTTTTATCCACCATAAATCAAATGTGCGTTCGTTTATTCGAGCTCTTAAGTACCAAAGCACCCAAGGGTCACTTTGTCGATTGCCAAAATATTGATAAGCAATTGGTGTGGTATGTTGTCCGACTGTGCTAACATCAGGGTAGTCAAGTGAGCCAAGGTTTATATTTTGATCATCTAAAGTCATCTGAGTGATGTACTGCACATGCTCAAGAGAACTATCAGTAGAAAAATCAACAGTAAGGTCGATGGCATTTACTCCAGTATGTATTAAATTTTTGGGAACAAGATAGGAAAAATCTGTAGGGCTATTAGGAGGGGTACTGATCGATCCGATTTCGACGTTATTAACGTGCACATGTACTTTTCCAGAAGCTGTGGCAGTTTGCGTATCAGGAATGTTGTCAAAACGTATGAAGATTTTAGAGAGTTCACTATCGTCATTCAACTTTATAGAAATGTGTCCCTCTTTTCTAAATCCCCGGATATATCCAATGCCCGTGTGTACTGGGACTTCAAAACCGTCATAAAAAATTGTGTGAAAACTTCCATGATCTACTGTCCCTTTAAAACTCATTATCTTGCGGGCAAATTCAGCGGACATTGAGAGAATGGGTGAGTACCGAGGGATGAAGCTCGCAAACTCATAATAGGAAAGTTCTGCAGAACCCACATTGATTGTCGATGGTAAATCTCTATACTGCAAAATATATGGGATGCTTACACCGACTAGTTGAACCCACAAACTAACAAGGAGGATTGGTCCCGCTATACAGATTTTCTGCCATTTTTTCAAAGAAAAAAAACAAAAAGCCGTAAAAATGGCAAGAAAAGGAATCACGGGTGAAATGTACCGCGGTCCCCATGCTTGTCCACCGTACCAAATGGGCGTGAAGTTTCCCGATGCTCCAAGAATCCAAGCCTTGGCATACACAAATATAAAGCTTAAGAAAAGAACACTGACTGAAATTATTTCAGGAAGTATTTTTTTTAGTAATTTCGACCAAAAAATGAGGAAGAGTATGAGGATAGGAGAGTAGAGAAAGATGCTTTTTCCAGGGGAGAATAACAGTCCAAACATGCCTTCAATAAAAAGTTTTGGGGATGTGATGATTAATTGACCAAGAAGGAATTGAAAGACATTTGGTTTTAGTATAGATGTGGCTACCGTGACAACGGCAGCCAAAACTATCAGTATTTTTTGTTTTGCTGGTGATAAATTGAATAGTAAGTATGTGCCGAGTGCTGGTATTGCCAATATATATGCTTCGTTATACGAAAAATAGGTAATTGCAAATGACAATATTGCGAAAAGTATGTAACGCATCCCTTTAGTCGTTGAAAATCGTTTCAAACTATAGAAAGCGAATAGCAGCCCACAAATGTATAGTGGGTGCGCAAACGCATTCTTCGAAAGGATAAGGAGCATTGTCGCAAAAATTCCAATGAAAGAAGTTGCTAACGATTGTTTTTTGGTAAGTCCCAACTCTTTGGCGTATAGAAGTATGCCTATACCCATGAGTGCTGTAAGAAAAGAGTTCGTAAAACTTGCAAAGAACAATACAGTCCAATCAGACTCTAAGGGAAAATACTGTGGCGGGGTGCTTTGATAATGACGTAACAGTAGGTCTGACAGAGCTACTGCTGGAATCATAGCCACAGAGTATCCTGTACTTCCCGGAGCCCTCCATTCTCCATCTTTTCCAAGCTGAGAGTTCATGTTGACATTTTTTTTTGGATAATCTGTCTGGGGATTAGCAACGATCTTATGTTTATAGTAGATATTTCTTGCTACGGAGAGGTATAGCCAGCCGTCTTGCGATTCAATGGTTCCAGATGAGAAAAGGGAGAGCGTCGAAAAAAGGAACAGAAAATAGATGAGGAGAAATTTCCAACTAAAAGACTTGATAATAGGGGTTTGGCGTATTTTTTTCATAGTAGAGTATGGTACATTTCGGATATGGCAAAAATGCCTCTAGTCTCAATCATTATCGTCAATTACAACGGCAGACATCTTTTAAGGGATTGCCTTGAGGCTTTATACCACATCGACTATCCCAAAAAAAGGTTCGAGATTATTCTTGTGGATAATAATTCCGTCGATGACTCCATTCCCTTTGTAAAATCACACTTCCCATTTGTTCATGTTGTGGAACTTTCAGAAAATTGCGGCTTTACTGGCGGAAATGCGGCAGGCCTAAATGTAGCAATTGGCGACTATATTGTCCTACTCAATACTGATGTCGTTGTCGATCAAAGTTGGTTGAGCGCACTAGTTAAAGCGGCGCAACCAAAAGATGTGGGGGTTGTGAGCTCGAGGCTACGATTTGCTGTCCCTTTTATCGAATTGACAATTTCATCTCACGCAGTGCCTCGTTCACAATTAAATTCTTCAATTGATCATTCACCGATAGGGGTCTTGCTCGAAGACATTAATTGTAACGATCTCAAGCTATCTAAATTAGTGTATTACAAGAGTGGTTTCTACGAACGGAAGGAAGCTGAAGTTGCACTACGGCGCACCATGGGTAGAGCTGTGGCACTGCTGCCTTTTGAGCAAAACGGAAAATCCACGCATTTTCGTATCCCCATTCATGGTTACACGATGACCTCGCACGAAAAAATACCCATTTATTTTTCAGTGGGAGGGAAAACACTACTTGAGAAAACAATTTCTGCGGATGGTGTAACTGAGGTTGATCTCGAAATACCGGCAAAAGTACTCACACAAGATAAAAAATGGCTCATACAGAACGCGGGCAATATTGTGCTTTCGAATGGATCAAGTAAAGACCGTGGAAGTATGGTGGATCTGTACGACAGTGATATCCGCGAGTTTTATGAGGAAGAGAGTGAATATTTTGACAAGCCAGTAGAATTACTGGCCGCCTGTGGCGCCGCGTGTCTCATAAAACGTCAGGTCATAGATCACGTGGGATTCCTAGATGGGCACTACTTTATGTATTATGAAGATGTTGAATTTAGTTTACGTGCTTGGCGGGCTGGATGGAAAATCCTCTACGAACCATCTGCGATTGGTTATCATGCACATAGAGCAACCACGGGCAGTGGAGAATCTGCTTTGCTGATCGAGCTTGTCGAACGCAATAGATTATCGATGGTGCTTTCACATTTTCCACTACGCACAGTTATCTCTCAGTACTTTGCGTTTTTTGTGCGCTTTTGTGGGACAACTGCAAAAGCTTTTCTGTTTCAGTTCTACGACAACTTGGAACGCTCAAATACTTGGCACATTCGCTATAGTGGTAGACGAAGTGCCGCAATTTTTCTTTTTCGGCATTTTCCCCGTCTAATGCTTTCGCGCGTGCATCTGAATAGATATTGGCCATATAGGACTGATGCGTTAGAAAGAATGACTTATTAATATGAAAATCTCCATTCGGCAAGCTCAGGGCAAGCGTAGTGCTGCCGTCTATGACCGCTGGCTATTTACACTGGGTGGAGGGGAGCAAGTAGCATTTGCATACGCCATGAGCCTGCGTGATCTCGGTTACAAGACATCAATACTTACGCATCAGCGGGTAAATATCGAGAAAGCAGTCAGTAAAATGGGAGTAGATCTTCACAATATCTCAATCGAATATCTGCCACAAATGGCCTCTAAAAAATTATCACAGTATTCAGAAAAGTACGATGTGTTCATCAACACGTCGTATCTTGATTACTTTCCTAATCGCTCTAAATTTGGTATTTTATCCATTTTTTTCCCCAGTCAAATATTTCTCACCCCATACGAGTACATAAAGAGAGCCCTCATCCTTCCATCATTCTCAAGATTTTTCATCTATCCTTCTACTTTTGAAGGTTTCGTCTTTGATGAATATAAAAATCACGTGATCTATAAGTGGTTGGGTGATCGGTCAAGCATCCTTTTCAATCGTGACATTAAACATTTCTCTATCACGCTATATTTTCGAAAACTTGGTGTGGCTGCGATCGATACGCTTTCTTTTCTAGTTGGTGAAGAGGAAGTTGAACCAATCCATAAAGCTATTGGCGATAGTAAAAATTTGGTAACGTATTATTTCGAAGTACATGCGACTGCAGGTAAAAAGTTTTCAATCAGTAGACCGGACGGTCAAAGTACTAATGAAATTGCACTGATACGGCTAACGATACAAAGTTGGCGCTACATTTTGTATAACTGGTTCAAACGGATTTTCCCAAAGTGGGAGATGCGCCTACATGGTGGACCTGGGGTGACAAAACTCTCCGACATAACAACCTATCAAAAACTGCTGACCATTTCGGCATTTAGTCAGAAGTGGATCAAAAAATATTGGGGTTTGGACAGTGAGATTCTGTATCCTCCCGTCTCTACTTCTAATTTTCATGTATCGGCAAATAAGAAAAATTGGATCACGCATGTGGGTAGATTCTTTGTGACTGGCCATTGCAAAAAACAATTAGATTTAGTGAAAGCATTTCGAAAACTTGTCGATCAGAGTGGTAGACGGGATTGGGAGCTTCACTTTGTAGGGAGTGTCCATGATGGTGATAAACACCGAGAATATTTTGAGCAAGTGAAATACTACGCGACAGGGTATCCAGTTTTTTTTCACATGGATGCTCCATTTAGTGAGTTGCAAGAAATATTGTCCAAATCAAAAATTTACTGGCATGCGACGGGATTAGATGAAAATGAGGAAAGGAGCCCGATACTATTCGAACATTTTGGTATTACCACTGTAGAAGCTATGGCTTCTGGATGTGTGCCTGTAGTGATTAACGCGGGTGGACAGAAAGAGATCGTTACGTCGGGAAGCGGCTTTCTATGGGACACGAGGCAAGACTTAATTGAGAAAACCTTGTTGTTGATGCAGAATGAGAAGAAGTTAATACAGATGCGCAATAGTGCGGTTAAGCGAAGTGCGTATTTTAGTACTAGCGAATTTCGCAAGCGATTCGCGTCTTTGCTACCATGAACTGTATGAGAAAATTTATTCAGACCCATTTGTTGTTTCTATTTTCTGTATTGGTCTTCGCATTACTGCTTTTTCGTAATCCATTTTCTCAGCGGACCCTAATCCCCAATCTTGAGCCTTTCCCTGATTCTTTTCATTACGTTGTGAGTGCGATGAGTTTCATTAAGCGTGAAGGATTTGTGATTGAACGTGAAGGCCGCACTATTACTCCTTCCGTACCACCATTATATTCTTTAGCCTTAGTCCCTGCTTTTGTCACAGTCCGCGATGTCCGGGCATTCTATTTTGTGAATGTCTTGCTTGCATTTGCATCCTTGGGATTGTTCTACACGATCGTCAACAAACTGTTTAAGGAGAGTAGTATCCGATTATTTTTATTAGTTTTGTACGTTACTTGTTTTCCACTGTCATGGTTCCCTGAGTTGGCAATGGCGGAAAATCTCATCCTGCCGCTATTTTTATCTGGAGTTTTATTATTGCTCGTTCCCATCACTCGTAAAACAATAGTGATAATGTCGGTGCTATCTGTTTCTTTCTATGCAACAAAATATGCAAGTCTGCCGCTCACCTTTGCATTCCCAATCTTATATTTGATTAAGATAGTCACCCAAGAAAAGAATAAAAACAAACGAATACACTCTCTCATTTTTTACGCACTGTTCTTAATTCCCACTGCTCTTTTGTATGTAGTCTATGAGTTTTATGCTAAAAAGAATAATTTGATTGGAGGATTGATAGGACTCTTCTTCTCAGTTTTCATCCCTACGACACGAGTCGAGGGTACGTCAACTGGAGCAAATCCTTTCTTTTCTACCGCAAACATAGCAACCAACGTGCGCGCATACGTGAGTTGGCTCTTAGGCGATCCATTAGTCATATTGTGGAGAAATGTTCGGATTTTGCCGAAAGTTCTAGCCATACCTGCGTTTATCGGATTATTTACCTCAAAAGTTGGGGTTCAATTACTTTTCTTATTAACCTCAGTTATAGCTTTCATGATGGTGTTTTACGCCTACGATGGTAGATATTTTATCGTTGCTGTACCAGCGCTATTTATTGGATTGGGCTTTTTCTTTCAGGCCGTATATAAAACGGTAGGTAAAAAAACTTCTCACGTTCTTGTGTCAGTTGTCATCCTGTTAGTGCTGCTCGGATATCTTGCAAGTATTGCAAAAGACGTGAGGTTTGCCGTGGCTCTTAACCTTAAATATGCAGAGACTCCCTGGTACTACAAATCAATTCGAATTTTCGATATGTATCTGCATGATCACGTCACAGAATTTTCAAGTGAGCCGGTGATAATATCAGCACTTCCTCCTTATCTGATAGACGCATACGCTCATGAAGAATTTATAGTTCTACCTTTAAACGCTAGTCAAGAATTCCGCTCAAATCCCGTCGCTGCTTGGGGAAGTTACGATTTCCAAAACTTACAAGGTGAATATGCGCGACTGCTTCGCGAAGGACACCCGGTCTTTCTTACTCAGTATGGGCTGGGAAACGAAAAATATTTACATAATACTTTTGATGCTGTTCGAGCTAAGTTCAAAAACACACAAGTAGCTACAGGATGCTTCAATCTTTGCAATGTGTATAGACTCGAGCTATGAAAAAATACTTGGCCTGTGGAATATTATTACTAGCCATTTTTCTGTACGCACGAGTCTATAAGATTACAGACACACTTGAGTTTATGGCCGATATTGGCAGGGATCACTATGTGCTCTGGCAGTGGAAGAACACGGGTAAAGTACCGCTGCTTGGACCTAGCACAAGTGTTCTACCGATTAATCAAAGTCCTATCTATTTTTATTTGCTTTACCCCTTTTATGTACTGAGTAATCAAAGTGCATTTTCTTCTGTAATGGCCGTGGACTTCTATTACTGCCTATCGTTTTTGTGCTGTATGTATGTACTACGCAAATATTCCTATAGATGGAGGTTTCTCGTAGTAGTTTTGCTTATCTGCATTCACCCGCAATTTATACTACAGACCAGAAACCCATGGAATCCATCATTTATTCTGCCTTTTTTTCTCCCTGCACTTTTGTTTCTTATGGAACCTCTTCGCCAGAAAAAGATTGCCCCTGCCATAGTCGCTCTTGGATGCGCAATAAGTGTGGGACTTTCATATTCTATGCTTCCAGCAAGCGTAGTTTTGTTCGGTGTATCTGTATATCTGTGGCGAAAAAAATTTGTAGAAGTGTTTGGTTTTTTTGCGAGCTCATTCTTGGTAGTTTTCTTACCGATCTTGTTTTTTGAAGTACGGCACAATTTTTTCTTTATCCACAGACTGTTTTTAGGTGCAACCTTAAATGCCGGGAAAAGCTTTGGAATATTGGACAATTTAAAAGAATTGGCGACCATACTTTTGGGCTCCAACATTCAAGGTTTCCATTTTGTTTTTTTTGCGCTGATCGCTTTAGGATTATGGAAAAAGCGATCAATGTTCTTGCCCATACTATTGATGGTTGGGACATGGGTCGCTACTGCATTGTCACCCACGCAGATACCTCCGCACTATGCTTTTGGAGTGCTTACGCTGTTTTTGTTTGTTCTGACCATTCTACCTAAAAAAATACTGCTCGTCGCGGTATTGTTGTGCATTTATCTTTGGTCTCGACCGGTGTGGCGGCAACTCTACGCAGCACCGATTCGGCGCACAATATCTCAGTTAGAGTCATGTACCCGCATGATCTGTAGCAGCGAAAAAAGTCCTTTTTTCGTGACGCAGAATTCTTGGTATTTATACCACTACGCAACTGAGTACCTCTATTTCTTAAATAAAAATGGCTGCAATGCTTATGACATAACTACGGATCCGGGCAAGGCAGAAAAAATGCTAGTTATCGCGGATAATAATGAATTTACTTTTGGAAAAACAGCATTTAATGAATTGACATTATTTGGAAGTGCAAAGCTTGAAGGCGAGTATAGCTGTAGTGGGAATATTAAGGCCTACGTTTTGACGAAGTGACTTGTCATCCTCGAGGAGGCAACGAAGTGCGCCTGCATCGGGGATCCAGCATTTCAAATTAGTCTCCTGGATTCCGGATAATGCTCCTAGTCGCCGCCTTTACCGGAATGACAGATTTCTACAAAATTATTTAGACCAAATTCAAAATAACGGTGTATGAGCTGGACATGCAAGGGCTTTGCAAGTTTTTGTAATGATTCCTTCGTGAAGTAATTTTTGTGCTCATCAATTTCGCGCGCGGACAGGATGCCGATATAGTGAGCTAAGAACTCTAGGAGTTTTTGAGCTCCGGGTGTGGGCGTAGTGACGACGATTTTTCCATCGGGACTTAAATGCTTGATTGCAAATTTAAGCAGAGACTTTGGATCATCGACGTGTTCCAAGACCGCGTGCATGACAATGACGTCAAATTTTTGGCTGATAGCCGACTCTTCAAAAGTTGCTTTGCGTATCTCGTAGCCTTTTCCTTTTTTGGGAATGATTAGTGGGTCGATACCAACATAACGAAAGTGATCTCTGGCGACTATTTTTAAGAATTTGTAGTACAAGATATCTTGTCCACAGCCGATGTCCAAAACCCATGCTGTCTTTTTTTCCGAAAGTATTGAGTGGACTGTTTGATAGGTTGCAAGAAACCGAAACAGGCGTGCCCACTTTTCCAGCAGAGGCTCGTTAGGTAAAGAGATTAAAATAGGTAATCTCAAGTACGGCACGAAGTCCATCCAAAAACCCGATTTTTTTGCCTTCTGCATATGTCCGTCCTTGATAGGTGATACCGACTTCAAAAAAACGAACGTGTTTCAACTTTGCTACTTTTGCCGTAAGTTCAGGCTCGATACCAAAACGATTGCTTACTAAACTTGGCAGAATGCTCTCGAGTACATTCTTGTGGAATACTTTATACCCGCACTCCATGTCAGAGATATTGATATTAGTGAGCAGGTTAGAGTAAAACGTCAGGGCTTGATTTGCAACATGGTGCGAGAAGTAGATGACCCGCCTGGGCTCACTGCCACGGAAACGGGATCCATAGACCACGTCAGCCCGGCTCTCAAAGAAAGGTTCCAAGAGTTTGGGGTAGTCTTTGGGTGAGTACTCGGTATCAGCATCTTGAATCAAGATAATATCTCCCTTAGCCCGGGCAAATCCGGACCGAAGCGCGGCACCTTTCCCGCGGTTTTTTCGGTGGGAGACAACTGTGATTCCCTTTATTTTCTTCAAGATCCTGCGGGTGGTGTCAGAAGACGCGTCATCCACCACAATGATTTGCTTGCGCAGGCGCATGGTATTGGCGTGTTTTACCATGGAAAGGATCGCCGGCAGGGTAGCGGCCTCGTTGTACGTGGGGACAATTATGGATATCGTTTTGGGAATTCTACGCATGCCTCGGAATTTATCCCAGAGAGGCAAAATATGCAAGGGTTTCCTTGAGTCCGGCCTCGATTTTGACCTGCGGAACCCAATTTAAGAGTGTTTTTGCCTTTGAAATGTCGGGTTGGCGCCGACGTGGATCATCCGCGCGCGCCTCTTTGTATTGGAGTGTTGCCTTCTTGCCCAATTGAGCCTCAATCATATGTACTAGATCCAGCATGCTTTGCTCTTGCGGGTTACCCAAATTTACGGTTTCACCCCGGCAATCAGGTGAGGCCATAAAAAGCGAAATTCCGGCTACAAGGTCTGACACAAAGCAGTATGAGCGTGTCTGCTTGCCATCTCCGTACAGAGTAATGGGTTCATTTTTGAGCATTCTGACACAAAACTCCACGAGGGAGCGGCCGTCATTGGGATCCATGCGGGGGCCGTATGTATTGAAGATGCGGATGATACGCGTGTCCATATTAAAAGACCGCAAAAATACGCCACAGACTGTCTCACCCAGGCGCTTGGCCTCGTCATACATAGACCGAATGCCGTTGGGATTGACGTTGCCAAAGTAGGTTTCTTTCTGCGGATGCTCGAGAGGGTCACCATAGATTTCGGAGGTGCTGGCAAATAAGAAACGGGCTGTGGGGTGTTTTTCTTTCAAGTAGGTGAGTAAAAGGTGAGTGCCATAGGAATTCACGAGGTATGTCTCCACTGGGTGGGCTTGGTATCCTGGTGGACTGGCAGGAGAAGCGAGATGGAACACTAGATCCAAAGTTGAGAGTTGAGAGTTGAGAGTTGAAAAACCTTGATTAACATCTGCTTCGATGAAGGTGAAGTTCGGGTGATTTTTGATATGGGCGATATTGTCGGCTCGTCCGGAGATGAAGTTATCTAAGCCGATGACTTTTGCACCATTTGCTAAGAGAGCATCACATAGGTGCGATCCAATGAATCCTGCTGCCCCCGTCACGAGGACGGTTTTTCCTTGATAAAAATCCATGAGCCGATGATAGCAAAATTCTGGCAATTTTGATACGCTGGAGTAGATGAAAAAGTTCGCGGTTTTTTGCCTTCTCTCACTAGCTCTTTTCCTTCCTCAGGGTGTATTCGCCTATACCACGAACATGTCAGCTTCGGTTGTCATTGGCCAGCCGGATTTTACAAGTTCTTCAACTGGTTTAACGGCATCAACTCTTAACTTAGGAATAGGATCGCTTGCATCTGATGGAAGGAGGCTGATAGTAGCCGACGCAAGTAATAATAGAGTACTAATCTGGAATACAATTCCAACAACAAATGGAGTAGCCGCAGACGTAGTGGTGGGACAAGCCGATTTCACTTCAGGTTCGGTAAATCAGGGTGGATCTACAGGACCCAATACGTTAAATAATCCCTTTGGAGTTGAAACGGATGGTACACGGTTGTTCATAGCAGATAAAAGTAATGCAAGAGTTTTAATATTTAATAGAATACCTACTTCAAATAATGCTTCAGCGGATTTGGTTATCGGTCAGACTGATTTCACGACCACTACAGCAGCTATTAGCCAGACCAAGCTTACATTTCCATCTAACATATCGTATGACAGTGCTTCCGGTAAACTCCTGATCCTTGATCAACTTAGCAATTCTACAAACGGAGGTGGAAGAATATTAATTTATAATACTGTACCAAACACTAATGGTGCCGCAGCAGATGTAGTTGTGGGTCAACCTGATTTTACATCGGGTTCCGCTGTCTGCTCTGCAGCAACAGCAAGCACAATATGTCCACAAATAGGCAAGGTGAGAATTCTCGATAGAAAACTAGTATTACCTGATTTTAATAACAATAGGGTGCTCATATGGAATAGCGTCCCGACAGTTAACGGAGCTTCGGCAGACGTTGTCATAGGCCAGCCTAATATGACGAGCGGTGCAATCAATCAAGGTGGCTCGATAGCAGCAAACAATATGCGTGGTCCAGTGGACGCTTTGTTTGATGGTCGAAGACTCTTTATTTCGGATTCAGTAAATGACAGTAGGGTGCTGATCTATAACAGTGGCATACCGTCTTCAAACAACGCCACAGCAGATGTTGTCATAGGTCAGCCCAATCTAACTTCCGTTGGTACGAATCAAGGTGGGAATGCAGCTGCCAATACGCTCAGTAGGCCGAGAACTATGGCTCTGGTAGATAATAAACTCATCGTCTCAGACAGTGGAGCCAATAACCGCATCCTGATTTACACCAACCTCGTCCGTGGTCCAGGTTTGTCTCTCGCTGGTTCTCCTACTCGTCAATACGACAACATCTTCCGTCAGTTTGGGACAGCTATTAGTGATCCTCTGTATGTCATCCATTCGGTAGAGTACTCTGTCAATGGAGGGTCATTTAGTAGTGCTGTCCCTACTGACGGAACCTTTGATGGAACTCGGGAAGACTTCCATTTGGACTTTGATCCTAGTAGTGGTGGAACAATGT
>DATIJC010000008.1:0-31926 GCA_035479015.1 Patescibacteria group bacterium
GAGGTGAGCAAGACTCACTTCACCGGGCAGTGGGTTAGAGCCCCCACCGATCATCCCTGCTGCCGATACACCATGATGTGGTGAGCGGAATGGACGGGTACGCAGGTACGCCTGTCCACTGGAGAGCATTCCGCAAATAGAATAAATACGCGTTACTTCTAGCGCTTCGCGTGCTGCTAACGGCGGCAAGATACCGGGAAGTGCACGCGCCAACATGGTTTTGCCAGTTCCGGGCGGTCCCCACATAAGCAAATTGTGTCCTCCCGCGGCGGCGATAAGTAATGCACGTTTGGCAAGCTCCTGTCCGGCAATCTCTGTCAGATCAAAACCGATGGGTAAAGTGTCCACATCTTCCGGAACGGGAGTAAACGGCAAAGGGGATATGCTTTTTTCTCCCGATAAATGCGAGACAAGTTGCTGGAGGTTTTTGACCGGATACACAGTGATGCTTTCCACCACACTTGCTTCATTTGCGCTTATCTCTGGGACAAATATGAGACTATTTTTGTGCTTTTGAGCATATAAACCTAAAAGTAAAATACCGCGTGTGGGTCGCAGTGCGCCATCCAATGAGAGCTCGCCATAAAAAAGTAAATGTTTTTCTTCCAAAGTGACATCCAAAGATATTTGACCGCTGGCTAACAGTACACCGATAGCTATCGGCAAATCATATGCTGCGCCGTCCTTTGGGAGGTCAGCGGGTGCAAGGTTTACAGTAATTTTTTTGGGAGGGAACTCGAACCCCGAATTATTTATTGCTGTCTTTACACGTTCCCGCGCTTCTTCTACTGCTTTGCTGGCAAGGCCTACGATCGTAAATCCGGGGAACCCTACAGCCGCGACATCTACTTCCACATCGATAGGGACGGTTTCCAATCCTATGTTAGCGACTGAGTGCATTTTAACTAACATAGTATTTTCCTTCCCGCTCGATCACCTCACCGGTGATCGCAAATAAGGATAGTTGCGCTCCAACTTCGCTAACAGATTTATGTAAGGTTCTGGCTAGTTCATTTGTAGTAAGTGGTTCGTTTTGTAGAGCTTTAAGGAGGGGATCGGAAGACTTTTTATCACTCTCATTTTTCATTTGAATGCCTGCCCACATGATTGCCTCACCATCCGCGATCAGCGCGTTTGTGCCGGCAGAAGTTTTACTGGTGATTGGCCCAGGCACTGCCCAAAGTTTTCGTTTTAGTTTGTTCGCAATTTTGGCGGTGATCAGCGATCCACTCTTCACAGCCGCTTCGATCACAATCACTTCACTGCACAGCGCCACGACAATCCGGTTGCGCATGGGAAAAGTCCAGAGTGTAGCGCGCTGATCTTCCCATTCCGAAAAGAATAAGCCATCATGAGAAATTATCTCTGCAGCAAGTTTTTCGTCGGCCTCCTCAAATGGAATGTTTATTCCCCATCCCAAAACTGCAATGGTTTTGCCGCCATTTTGAATCGTTACGTCATGGGCATATTGATCCACACCGTACATAAATCCGGAGACGATGGTTTTTCCCTCCAGTACGAGTTTAGGAACTATTTGGTCTATTACCTGGCGACCATAATTTGTCATGCGCCGGCTGCCGACGACCGCGCTGCATTTTTGAAAAATCTTTGGATCGTATGTACCCCTACAAAAAAGTTTTTTGGGAGGATCAGGTAAGTCGTGTAATTTATGAAGTTCTGGTTTCTCTTGCCACTTCTTTATACAGCTATAATTCATCATTTTAGAATACACCATTTCAGATTAAATCAATTACTATAATAATATGTATGGAAACAAACTTCCGCGAGCTTGTGTATGAAAAACTTCGAGAAGTGCCCAAGGGGAAAGTAGTGACCTACGGACAACTGGCAAAATTAGTTGGGCACCCAAAAGCTGCACGAGCTGTCGGACTTTTTATGCGCACTAATCCTGATGCACCAGCGACTCCATGTCATCGTGTGGTCGCCTCTGATGGGAAATTGACAGGATACTCTGCTCCCGGTGGCGTTGCCAAGAAAAAACAGATGCTTCTGGATGAAGGTGTGAAATTTAATGGTGACAAAGTTGATTTAAAAGCATCTATGTGGCACGCTTAATATATGCCCAAATACTATCACAAATCTAACAAAGATTATTACAAGAAGCGCCCACTTTGGCAGTGGATACTTATTTATGTAGTAATTGGCGGCATCATCTATGCCGTAGTGTATTATTTATTCTTTGCCGCTAAAGGCGGATATTAATGTTTAAAGCGTTAAAAACTTGGTTGCCGTTTGCACTCGTGATCACAGGACTGTGTGGATTGGTGTATGTGGTGGGTCAACAAATGCTGCGCCAGTCTGCAAATGATCCACAAATTGCACTATCAGAAGATAAGGCACTGGCTTTAGCCAATGGAGCTGCGCCTAACTCGCTTGTGACTGGCGAAAGCGTAGATATTTCACTTAGTCTTGCTACATATACGAATATTTATTCTGAGACTGGAATAGCTTTGGTGGGGAACGGCGAATTGTATGGGACTGTACCTAATTTACCGGTCGGAGTGATTCAATACGCCAAGGCGCAAGGGCAAACTCGATTTACTTGGCAACCTCAGCCAGGAGTCCGCAGTGCGCTAGTTATTACACGCGTGGCCGGAAAAAATAATGTGTATGTTGCCGTAGGCAGGTCTCTTCGCGAAGTCGAAAAGCGCGAAGATGATCTCTTCAAACTCACCGCACTCGGTTGGGTGACACTAATGACAGCCTCATTCTTACTTTGCGGCTGGACTGGCCGTCGGAGCCGGTGATACCCCGAGCATGCGAATCATGGGATTCAATTGAATATTCTGTGCGGTCACAGATCCGTCTGAGTTCTCTGTACCAAACACTCCAACTTTTGTTCCCACGCTGATATCTGCGAGTGTGCCAGTTGCTTCTTTGTTTATCACAGTAGTTCCCGAAAGCAAAACAATTTTGGAACTTCCATCCGGCATTTTAACGGTAATAGATTTATCATCTTTGGCGATCACATCACCAGCAACTGGCCGCATACCATTCGCACGGCCGCCAAACGCTCCTTGCCGGCCACCATTAGCACCCATGCGCACAAATGTGCCGTTTCCAAATGTAGGAGCCTTACTTTTTTGATACTGCATACCGCCGAAGAATCCTGCACCGCCGGCTACGACTATAGCGGCAATTCCAGCACCCATCATCATGTTTTTGTTCATAGGTGCATATCCTCTCATACATTACTTAAAACAAACTGACTGGGTTTGTCATTCTTGCGAAGGCAAGAATCCAGTCAATAAATAAATTCAAAATTGTGTTACTGGTTGTCTGGATCCCTGCCTGTGCAGGGATGACAGAAGCATTACTCATACCGTAGTGCCTCGATAGGCTGCAGATTAGCGGCGGTGCGGGCGGGGTACCAACCAAACAAGATACCGATGCCACCCGAGACACTGATTGCCAGTGCAATGGAAGTCGGAGAAATGGTGAAAGGTAGTCCTAATATTTTCGAAAGTAAAAGTGAGACACCAATGCCAAACAGCATTCCAATAAACCCGCCGACCAGTGTCAAAATAATTGATTCCAGTAAAAATTGCGTGACGATGATTTGTTTCTTTGCCCCCAAGGCCTTGCGTAGTCCAATCTCACGGGTGCGCTCCGTGACAGTGACAAGCATGATATTCATGATCCCTATGCCGCCGACGAGCAGAGAAATTGCTGCGATACCACCCAGCAGTGTGGTAAATGTTCCCGTGACTTGTGATGCGGTATTTAAAATATCGTTTTGTGAAAGAATGGAAAAATCCGCATTGGCAGGATCGCTGATTTTATGACGGGCTAGTAAAAAGTATCCCACCTCATCTTGCGCCGCAGTCATTACATCGCTGCTTTTTGCTTCCAGCGCAATAGTACTAACATTGTTCGCTCCAAACAGAATTTTTTGTGCAGTGGAGAGGGGAATATAAATAGCATCATCAGGGCTATTAAATCCTGCTCCGCCTTTTGCAGTCGTGACACCAATTATTGTAAGAAGTTGTCCTCCCGTGCGGATCTTCTGTCCGGTTAGATCAGTGATACCGGGAAACAAATTGCTTGCGGCTGTCGGCCCGAGTACGGCAACGCGAGCAAGTCCAGTGATATCAGCAGAACTAATAAACACACCACTTGCCATCGTCACTTTGTGAATATCAGCGTACTGCGGGTAGACTCCCGTGATTTGCGTATTGGTATTGTTGGCTCCAGCAATCACTTGTGCGCGCCGTGAATACTCTGGTGAGACTGCAGCTATATCAATAAGCGACGTGTCTTTTTGGATCGCCAACGCGTCATCTAGCGTAAGTGTTGTAGCCCCACCCGCTGCACCGCGTACTGCTCCAGTACTGGTTCCACCGGGTAACACAGTTAGGAGATTACTTCCGAGAGACTGGATTTGATTATCAATAGCTTTTTGACTGGATTGTCCCAAAGAAATGAGTGCAATGACGCTGCCGATACCGATGACGATACCCAGGATAGCCAGACCCGTACGCATCTTGTTGATGGTAAGTGTTCCAAAACATTCAGTAATTAATTCAATCAAATCCTTCATATGCTATATCGTGTTTTCTCTGTCACCCCTGCGTAGGCAGGGGTCCATGCAATAAATAAAATTCAATAATGTATTGTTTGTTGACTGGATTCCTGCCTTCGCAGGAATGACATTATATGTCTTGTTTCAGTTCGAATTTTGCCCGCTTCTGTTTTTTATTGCGCCTGTCAGAAACGATTTCCCCATCGCGGATCACTAAAATCCGTTTGGCGTGCTCAGCTATATCTGGTTCATGTGTGATCATCACGACCGTGTGTCCGTCATCATTAATCTTTTGAAAAATGCCCATGATCTCTTCAGCTTGGGCGCTGGCAATATTTCCCGTTGGCTCATCAGCAAGGAGGATCGCGGGATTCATGACGAGGCCTCTAGCGATTGCTACACGTTGTTGTTGACCCCCAGATAACTGTCCTGACGTGTGGTAGAGACGGTGTCCCAGTCCCACCATCTCTAAATATTTCTTGGCCCGCTCTAATCGCTCATTTTCTGGAATGCCGGCATAACGCATCGGCAGGGAGACATTTTTAATTGACGAAGTGCGGGGAAGTAAATTAAATGCTTGGAAAATAAATCCAATTTTGCGGTTACGCACGCTTGCTAGTTCATCATCTGAGAGTTTAGAAACTAATTCTCCATCCAAGAAATACTCACCGCCGGTTGGCAAATCCAGTGCACCCAAAATATGCATAAGCGTAGATTTTCCCGATCCCGATGGACCCATGATTGCGACAAAGTCACCCTTTTCTACTTTAAAGGAAATGTCAGCGAGCGCGACAGTCTTCATTGTGTCAGTTGTGTACACCTTGCGAACATGAGACACGGAAATAATGGGTTTCATTAGTTCCCCCTAATGACACGTACGTTTCCTCCACCGGCCGCACCTCCCACACCTCGTCCTGCACCGAATGTACTAAATACCGATGTGCCACCTGTAGAATTGGTGGTTGTGGTTTTTGGAGCAATGACTGCGGTCACCACTGTATCGCCTTCGGAAAGTCCTGAAATGATTTCGGTTTCGCTATCACTAGATATACCGATAGTAACGGAAACCGTGGAAATTTTCCCGTTCTTATCCATCGTCTGCACACTCGATTCTCCATTTGAAGTTTTTACTGCACTGGAAGGAACAATGAGCACATCAGTTTTGCTATCGGTTATGATGTTTGCCGTCGCTGACATGTTAGGGAAAATGTCTGGATTTACTTCATCTAGCGCAATCACCGTCGGGTATGACGTCACACCGGAAGTTGCGGATCCGACAGTATCAATACTGACAACTTTTCCAGTAAAGGTTTTATCTGTGTATGCATCCAGCGTGATTGTGGCTTTGTCGCCGATTGCAAGTTTAGGTACATCAATTTGTGTGATATTGACGGAGATTGTGGGGATGGCATTGGTGGTTACGTTGGCAATCTTTTGTGAAGAACTGCTTCCGGATGTGGTGGTCTGCGCAGTGATGACGCTGCCTAATTGGAGTGAGAAACCAGAAAGTTTTCCTGAGATTGGTGCATACAAACTTGGTGAGGATTGACGCAGAGAAATAGACGCAGCGTTCAGAGCGTTTTGTGACTGAGTGATCACCGCCAACTGGCGTTTGTAATTTGCCTCAGCTGCCAGCCAATCCGCATTTTGTTGAATATAGGTTGGGTCATTGGTTGCTAAATCCTGTGCAGCTGCACCATTGATAAATTTCTGATTGGCAGCAAACATGCTACTTTGTTGAGAGTAAAGAGAAGCCCTGCTGCCAGCAAGTGCGTTCTGTGCACTTTGATACGAAGAAAGAGCACTGCTGTATCGCTGGCGGCCCTCTTCATCCAATTCAAGGTCAGCGATTTTTTGGCCAGATTTTACACTGTCACCGTTTTTAACTGTGATTTTTTTAACTACGCCCGAAGCCTGGGTGGTCACCTCCACGTTGTTTGCTGTAGAGACAATTCCCGATCCCGTGAGTGCAGCAACAATGGTACCGCGGGTTACTTGGGCAGTCTGATATGTCGGGGAGGTAGATGCTTTAAAGAGAACTTTTGTGAAGAGTAACCATCCGACAATTACTACTACTATAACAATGACTGACTTTTTCCAGAGTTGCATATTTTTCCAGAGTATATTCTCTTACACTGAACCCAAACTGAATTGCAGCAGACTTTTACGCGCAAAAGGTTGACGGAGAGGTAAATTGATAACAAACGTTGTTCCTGTGTTTTGTATGCTCTGTGCGGTTATTGTGCCGTGATGCATTTTCACAATTTCTGAAGCTATGGAGAGTCCCAGTCCGTAACCGCCAGTCTTTTTCGTAGAGCGGGAGGTGCTGGCTCTATAAAAACGGTCAAAAATGTGCGGAAGATCGGTGGAGTTTATGCCGATACCGTGATCTTTGACAATTAGCCGCACGTGATGATCTGTTTTTTTTACATCTACCTGTATTTTTGAATTTTCGTTACTGTACTTCATCGCATTTTCAAGCAGAATTGCTAACAAGTCGGTAAGACTGTACTGATCAACCTGAGCAGATACACCACCGTCATGAACTACTACACTAATGTGTTTTTGTTTCGCGAGAAGGTTTGTCTTCTTTACAGCGTCTGCTATAAGTGGGGACAATTTTTGAAATTCAAATTCCACACTTGAATGCGGTTTCTTATATTGCGCGAGTTGGAGGAGGGCATCGGAGAGTGATTGCAGCTGATTGACCTCTTCCAGCGACTCACGCATGGTTTGCACCGCGTCAGGAAGGTTTAAATTTGTGTCACGTAAGTTTACTTCCAACATGCTTTTAAGTGCGGTGAGCGGTGTGCGTATTTCGTGAGAAGAGTCAGTGATAAACCGGTCCTGTTCATCGAGCATTGTTTGAATGGGTTTGAGAGTACGGCCAGCTAGAATATAACCAAATACACCTGCAAATAGTCCAATTGATGCATTTAAAAAAATAAAACTTAACAGGAGTCGCCGTTCAGTTTCTTCGACGAGGGTTGGGTCCACCGTAGAAAAGGAAGAAGTGGGCGGATTGATATCAAATTGTGGGAAGTTGCCTTGAAAAAAGCGCCGCTCGAACCGCAGCTCCTGGGCATGGACAAACCGTTCAAACTCCAGCGTGAGAAGTCGGTAGATCACTACACTAAAGCTCACGCTGATACACAGAATTATAGCCAGATACCAGGCAGTGAGTTTCAACCGGGCTGAGCGGAACATAGTTACCCTACTTTATATCCAAACCCGCGGACAGTTTTGAGAAGTTTCTTTTCAAAAGGATCATCGACCTTCTTGCGTAACTTCTTCATGTATACTTCCACCGTGTTGGGAAGAATATTGGCATCATAATCCCAGACGTGGGCGATGATGTCATCTTTCGTGCAGACATGACCAGCATGACGCAGGAGGTTTTCCAGCAGCCCAAATTCTTTGGCTGTGAGCTCAATCAGTTTTCCGGCACGGGTAACTTCATGAGATTTGGAATCAAGTTTTAAATCGCCAAACACGAGTGCAGCTGACAGCGTTTGTTTCGGCCGGCGGGTAAGAGCCCGAACACGGGCAAGTAATTCTTCAAATGAAAACGGCTTCGTTAAATAGTCATCAGCGCCTGCGTCTAATCCTTCGACTTTATCGCGGATCTGACCCTTCGCTGTCAAAATGAGAATAGGCGTGTGAATTTTTTCATTGCGTAGCCGTTTACAAATCTCAATACCCGTCATACCGGGAAGCATTAGATCGAGGACAATGCAGTCATACTCTTCTGTAGACGCCATGTCATAGCCATCTGTTCCATCATGGGCTACATCGACAGCAAAGTTTTCTAAACTCAAGCCTTTTTGAATTGAGGTGGCAATGCGGTGTTCATCTTCGACAACAAGTATTCTCATAATGCTTGTTATACTATACTACTATCGCTGAAAATCAACTGAAAGATTAGTCAACATTTTGTATATCATACTGAATCATTCCTGCAGGGGCTCTCAACTCGCACATATCACCTTTTTTCTTGCCAAGCAGCGTGAGGCCAAGCGGGCTATCAATAGAAAGTTTGTGTGCCGCTGGGTCCGATTCAAACGCGCTGACGAGTACATATGTGATTGGTTTTTTATCTTTGACCAAGGTGACAGTTGCGCCAAATTCTACTACCCCAGGGTGTGTGTGCTCAACAATTTTTCCTTCAAATAGTAACCGGTGCAATTCACGCAGCTGCCGTCCAATGTCACCCAATTCCATCTTGGCGTACTTATATGCTCCATTTTCTGAAAGATCGCCTTGCTCGCGGGCGATAGCCAGCCTGCCGACCACCTCTTCACGCAACGTGTGCAAGCGTATGACTTCATCTTTTAGATGCTGATAATATTTTGCAGTAAATGGAATCATGCGATTTGTTGTAGGATACTGTAGTGGAGTATAACAGGTTGAAAGGAGATCGTATGACATGGACAACTATCCCAACTGATGAACAAATTGGAGAAGCGATTGCAGCGCTGCAAAAAAATGGATTTGATGCAATAGTGGTCAATACGGGCGCTGATGCGAAAGCGAAAGTTGTGGAACTCGTTCCCAAAGGAGCTGAAGTAATGACCATGTCTTCGGTGACTCTAGAGACAATTGGGGTGACCAAAGAAATCAATGAGTCGGGAAATTATGATAGCGTCAAGGTAAAGCTTTCTAAAATGGACCGTGCAACGCAGGAAACTGAAATGCAAAAACTGGGTGCAGCGCCACAGTGGGCAATAGGCAGTGTGCATGGAATTACCTTGCAAGGTGATGTGATCGTAGCTTCAAACACAGGGAGTCAACTGCCCGCGTATGCCTACGCTTCAGAACATGTGATTTGGGTAGTAGGGGCGCAGAAAATTGTCGAAAATATGGATACAGTTATGAAACGTCTGTACGAATATACGCTGCCACTTGAAAATGACCGCATGCAAAAGGCGCATGGCATGGGAAGCTTTGTGAGCAAACTTCTCACGTTTCACCGCGAGATCAAAAAGGGTCGCGTCACCATCATTTTTGTCAAAGAAGTGCTAGGATTTTAGAGTGACATCAAAGTTGTCCGATCCGTCCCTAGCAATAGTCTTTGCCTACGCTCCAGCGGGCTTAGGGCATCTGCGTGTATCTGACGCACTGCGTCACGGGCCGCCCGAAAGTAGTGAACCTATTTTGCTGCCGGCCCGCGGCGAATCGATCCGCGTCATTCACCGCTTCACAAGCCTCAATCCATATGCACGGGGGATCATGGAGTGGGCGCAGAGTGGCGTGATGGAGAATATCATTACAAAGATTTACCGGCGTATTTTGCTTTCTGATGCAAAAGAATTAGAGGAGCAGTTGTTTGAAATTTTGAAGCAGCGGGTGGAATTGCCAAAAACATTGCTACTGGTTGCCTCACATTTTGGCATTGCCCACCAAATCGGTGCGATGAAAAGAAATCTGGCAGAGCGTGCAGGAGTAAAAGTGCTTGTAGTCATGCAGGTGACCGATGATAGTCCTCAGCATATTTGGTATGTGCCCGGTACGGATATAACCTTTGTCCCGAGTGAGTACACAAAAGAAGCGCTGACCGTATATGGCAAGCAGTCGCATCTGCCGCCAGTTCACTTTGAAGTCCTTCCGTATCCGCTTAGCCCCGAACTATCAAAACATTTAAGTTCTGAGGCGTATCAAAAGCGTCTGGAACAATATGATCCAAAGAAACAAACTCCAGTTTCGATAGCAGTTCCTATTTCGGGCGCAGCAGTAGGTGTTAACTTTGCGGTCATGCTGCTGATGGAATTGCATAAGTTATCCAGCCGGTATCACTTTTCTCTGGTTGCCAAACGGAATGTATTCGCTGACGTGATGCTGGAACGTGTGGAGCACTTGCCATATGTGCAGACCTCTACATCACACAGTGATAGGCAAATTGTAGAATTATATGAGAGCGCGTACACGCAAAATGTTATTTCACTGGAAGTGACAAAACCCAGTGAACAGTCGTTTAAGGCAATGCTGCATTCACGCGAAGTCGGGGGAGCCATATTATTGTTCTCGACGCCAGTTGGTAGGCAGGAGTATGACAACTTAAAATTTTTGCAGCGCCATCAACTGATCCCGACAAGTGAAGAGCAGACGCTATTGTTTGCTCAGCAGAACCCATTACTTGAGATCGCAAAACATTGGCGCGGGATACGCATTCCTGATGATCCGATAGCGGCGGCAAAATTTATATTTTGGTGCCATGAGCAAAAGATTTTCCAAGCGATGGCTGGTGCTCATGCAAAAGCGGATGATATAAATCCTCATGAAGTAGGTGATGATGGTGTAGCTAAGTTTTGGAAGAGGGTAGAAGAATTACTGTAGTGTCATGCCTGTGAAGACAGGCATCCAGTCAATAAATTAAGTTCAATTCCATCCAAACATTTTTTTATATATATCACCGTTCGGATACTTTTTTGCTTTCAAATCTACCCTTCGAAATCCCCATTTAGCATAAATCTTCTCTGCAAACAAACTCGAATTTACAAACAATTTCTGAACACCTAATTGGTTTACTATTTCCATGACCTTTTCAAAGAGCTTACTTCCTACTCCTTTGCCTCTGTAATTCTCCAATACAAAGAAAGTTGATATTCTGTCATGTTTATTCGAGCCATCGTTTTTTCGTAATCCAATTACCCCTACAAGCCCGCCATCCGAAGCTTCCTCTGCGATGAAAAAATAATTACCCCTCAGGCGCTCTTCAATATTTTTAACATTATTATCCCGATACATATCTTCTATCGTTTCGCTTGATAGCTTCTGATCAATAAATAATGGTGTATAGGCCAATCGGAATGCTGTAGAAATCCTTCTTGCATCTTTTATTCTTGCTGGGCGAATAACAATGTCGTTTACCATCTCACCGTTATTGTATAACTTTGGAACATGTCGGTTCGAGGATGACAACTAAAACAACTTCAAATCTTCAGAAATCTTGGGCAGATTTGCATCTTGGGCAGACAAAATCGGTGTACCCACGAGCGGCCAAGTGATATGTAGACTTGGGTCACTCCAAATAATACCTGCGGAAGATTCCTTGTTATATACGCCCCCTGCTACTTTGTACATAAACTTCGCTTCACTGGAGAGCACATAGTATCCATGGCCAAAGCCCCGGGGTATATACAACATATTGTGTGTGGCATCATCCAAAGTCACACCTATCCATTTGCCAAAGTTGGGGGATTGGCGGCGCAGATCTACGGCGACGTCAAAAACTTTTCCACTGGCAACCGAAACAAGTTTTGATTGAGAGAATGGCTCTAGTTGGAAATGAATGCCGCGCAAGACATTTTGTTTGGAGATGCTCAAGTTATCTTGGATAAATTCATCAATAATGCCTATCGATCGGAATGTATCGGCGTTGTATGTTTCTAAAAATGCGCCACGATCGTCAGGGTAGACCTCGGGGAATAGTTGAAAGACGTCGGGGAGGGAGGTGGGTTCTTTTTTCATTTGATGGCTATTCCAGTTTTTGAAGTTGTGACAGTGATTGTATCACCGTTTTTTTTCTTGCCTTCGACGATTAACATAGCCGCCTCATCGAGGATACTGGTTTCGATAAGACGTCGCAGGGGTCTAGCTCCATAGAGCGGATCAAAACCTTTCTTTGCTAACCACGCGCGTGCTTCTTCACTTACGATAAGATGCAGTCCTTGTTTGGCCAGGCGCTCTTCTATCATATGAAGTTGCACATCCACAATGCTTTCCAAAACTTTTTCACTCAATTTATTAAACACAATCACATTATCCAAACGGTTTAAAAATTCCGGCCGGAAAACGTGAGACAAATCTGACTCCTCTACATTGCTGGTCATGATGATAATACAGTTGCGGAAATCCACCGTGCGGCCGTTGCCGTCTGTAAGTCTGCCATCATCAAGAATTTGTAGAAACACGTTGTAAATTGTCTGACTGGCTTTTTCAATTTCATCAAACAGGACGACGCAGTAAGGTCTGCGCCGTACCGCCTCCGTCAGTTGTCCGCCTTCTTCGTATCCTACGTACCCGGGGGGAGCACCAATCAATCTACTGATCGTATGCGGTTCGCTATACTCGCTCATATCGATGCGCACGATTGCATTTTCATCATTAAATAAACTCTCTGCTAATGCTTTCGCTGTTTCGGTCTTGCCAACTCCAGTTGGTCCCAAAAATAAGAATGATCCAATCGGTCGGTTGGGTGCTGACAGCCCAGCGCGTGAACGGCGCACACTGTTGGCAACTTTTTGCAATGCAGCGTCTTGGCCAACCACACGGGAGCGCAGCTCATCCTCCAGGTGTTCGAGTTTTTCTGACTCGCCTAAAAGCAATTTTGTCGCCGGTATGCCTGTCCAGCGCGAGACCACTGCTGCAATATCTTCACTGGTCACTTCTTCGCGAAGCAGTCGATCACTTTCAGGAATACGTTTTAGTGCTTTTTCTGCTTCGTGTAAATTTTTTTCAAGTGTTGGAACTTGCCCAAATTTAATTTGTGCGGCTTTCTCCAAGTCCACCAAGCGTTCTGCCTTCTCAAGCTCAGCACGCGCGCTGTCAAGTTCTTTCTTCGCTTTCTGAATAGAGGCAATCAATCCTTTTTGTGTCCGCCAGCGTGATTCAATCCCTTCTGATTCTTTTTTCTTCCCATCAATTTCCGTCTGAAGATCTTTTAATCTTGATTTTGCATTCTCGCTTTTTTCTTTCTTGAGCGCTGCGGCTTCAATCTCAAGTTGAGTGAGCCGCCGTTTCACTTTATCTAAAACGACAGGCATAGATTGCGTTTCGATTTTTAAGGTGCTGGTAGCCTCGTCAATCAAATCCACAGCTTTATCCGGTAGGAATCGGTCAGTGATGTAGCGGGTGGAGAGCGTAACTGCTGCGATGATCGCATCATCGGTAATGCGTATACCATGGTGTAGTTCATATTTTTCTTTTATGCCACGCAGAATGGCAATTGCATCCTCTTGGTTTGGTTCACCAACAAAAACAGGTTGGAACCGGCGCTCCAGCGCTTGATCTTTCTCAATATACTGGCGGTATTCCCGGATGGTGGTTGCGCCGATGGTGCGTAGCTCTCCGCGGGCAAGGGCAGGTTTCAAAATGTTGGCCGCATCCATTGCGCCCCGTCCGCCGCTGCCGGCACCGACCAGTACATGGAGCTCATCAATGAACAAAATATATTTGTCGGGAGATTCACGCAAACTTTTGAGAATGTTCTTCAGGCGTTCCTCAAACTCACCTTGGTACTTTGCGCCTGCGAGCACAAGCGCAATATCCAGCACAAGCAGTTCTTTATTTGCCAAGGTATCGGGTATATCGCCGGAAACAATGCGCTGCGCTAACCCTTCTACAATTGCAGTTTTGCCTACGCCGGGATCACCAACGAGCACAGGGTTATTTTTGGTACGCCGCGCTAATATCTGCATGCAGCGGCGGATTTCATCATCACGACCGATAACTGGATCTAATTTTCCCTTACGGGCACTATCGGTCAAATTAGTAGTAAAGCGCCCCAACGGATCTTGCGATCCGTCATCGTAGTCAGGGGGAAGATTGTCGTTGGCCATGTCTCTACTGTACTACTTTGTAGTCGGCGCCACCAGGTTGCCACAAGCAGTGTATGTGCTGATAGCAGCTGCTGACTTATGGACGTTCACGGCGAGTCCGCCTTTCCAGAGATCTGCCATGTTGACGGAGACGGTCGTAACAGAAGTACCGTTCACAACATTGGCGAGTGGATACTTCACATCACCTGGTGTAGGGCAGGAGCCGACATGAATATGAGCAGGCTGCGGGTCAACATATTTCTTCCCAGCCATCGTGAGAGTTACTTTCACTTTTCCATATCCAAGATCTTCAAATTTTGCTGTGCCGGTTTGACCTGAATTTTTCACGGCACTCATCTTCACAGTTACGGGTGGGAGCATGGCAGCAGGTGTAGCTGTTGGATTTAGTGTAGCCGTCGGATTTACACTTGGCGTAGTGTATGAACTGCACGCAGACAGAAGTAGGGCAGAAACGCCTACGAGTGTAATTTTTTTGAACATACGTACCTCCTTGGTATGATCCTATGATAGGATAACTTTATGATCAAATCAACTATTCAAGACCAGATGAAGGATGCGATGCGCGCACGAGACAGCGTGAAACTAGAGACGCTGCGGTTTGTGCTTTCTGGAATGAAGTACGAAGAGATCGAAAAACACCGTGAACTCACCGATGAAGAAGCTATCGATGTGCTGTCACGCGAAGTGAAGAAGCGCCGGGAAGCAATTGAATTGTTCCGTACATCGGGCAGGGATCAAATGGTTGCTGATGAAGAGAGTAAATTAGCAGTAATCATGACACTATTACCCACGCAGTTTTCCAAAGAAGAAGTTGAGAAAATAGTAGAAGCAGCGATCGCCAAAGTTGGTAAAGAAAATTTCGGCGCGATTATGAAAGAAGTAACTCCCCAAACGAAAGGTAAAGCTGATGGAAAAATGGTGAGTGACGTGGTAAAAGCAAAGTTACTATGATCCTAAAAGATTTCCAAACCAAAGAAGGTTTTTACGCAATCGCCCCCTTTGATCACCGTGGGTCATTAGTAGAGAGTCTGCACATGGATTTAAAAAATCCCTCCGATCTGGAAAAATTTATAACGCTCAAGCGAATGTTTATGGAAGTTTTGAGTCCCCATGTTTCAGCGGTTCTCACTGACCCTGAATACGGGATTAAAACACTTGATGCAAAAGCTGCCACCTGTGCGTTATTTTTGTCACTTGAAGCCTCAAGTTATGGTGGTGTACAAGAAGCGCCCATAGAATTCTTACCCAATTGGGGAGTAGACCAGATTAAAGAAAAAGGAGCTGGTGCAAAGCTTTTGGTGTACTTTAATCCTGATAGTCCACTATCGGCAGCAAAGATCGAAGCTGTGCAAGCAATCTATGAGGAGTGCAAACAAAAAGAGGTGGTCTTTTTGGTAGAGCCAGTCATGTATAAAGTTCCTGAGGATGAGTATTGGAGTACAACCTATCTGTCTGTATGCAGGCGGTTTGCGCCACTGTGCGATATTTTAAAAATCCAATATCCAGGGAGTCTTGATGCATGTAAGGAAGTCTCTACTTTTCATCAAAACTGGATTTTACTCTCCCGTGGAGTCGGGTACTTTAAATTTGCCGAAGTATTGAAAGTTGCGATGAGCGCAGGGTGCAAAGGCTATGCTGCCGGCCGCGCTGTTTGGCAAGAACTGACCAACTACTCTGATCCGGCGCAGTGGAAGAACTTCCTAGAGACGACATCCGTTGAGCGTCTCAAGAGTTTGAATACGCTGCTTCATGCATGAGCTCGCCAATCCTCTTTCAGAAACTGTTGCTATTCTGGTTTAAGAAAAATAAACGTGATTTGCCATGGCGTGAGGTCCCGCGCGACCCCTATCACATACTTGTATCTGAATTGATGTTGCAGCAGACGCAAGTGTCGCGGGTATTGCCAAAATATAAGGCGTTTCTTTCAAAGTGGCCAACCATTGAGTCATTATCCCGCGCAAAACTGTCTGAGGTTCTCATAGCCTGGCAAGGTTTGGGGTACAACCGGCGGGCTAAGTACCTGCTCGAAACTGCAAAAATTCTTGTTGGAAAAACTTTTCCTTCTGAAACCAAGGAGTTGCAAAGACTTCCGGGATTTGGTCCATATATGGTGTCAGCGATCCGGGTATTTGCTTTCAACTTCCAAGAAGTAGTGATGGATGTCAATGTAAAACGAGTGTACGGGCGGTTAGATATTGATCCATTTGTACCGAAAGGCAAAGCAGACGAGTGGCATCAGGCATTGATGGACTTTGGAGCACTGGTTTGTACGGCACGGCAGCCTCACTGTGAAGCCTGTGTGTTATCGAAAATATGCAGCGCAAATAGTAAAGCAAAAGTGGGAGGGTATCAAAATTTTGCAGATTTTTTGATAGCCAATCCGGCAAAGAAAAAAATGTCAAAAAAGGATGTGGGAAAGAAATTTGAGGAAACCGACCGGTATTTTCGCGGCCGCATCATTGATTTCCTGCGGCAGGGAGAGTCGTCAATGCTTTTGTTGCAAACACATATTGTTGAAACTCATAAACTTAGTGACCGGAAACGTTTTGGAACAATCATCGAGAGTCTAGTCATTGATGGCCTTATCTGTATTCGTGCCAATAAGGTATACTTGGCATGATGAATCTTTTCGTGCTTCTCATTTACCAGCCATTCCTCAATATTCTCGTGTTTTTCTACTGGATCTTAGGACAAATTCCTGGAAACAAAGCCGACATGGGAGTAGCAGTCATACTTCTTTCGATCGTTATCCGTGTATTGCTTTTGCCCGTGTCGCTTGCCTCTGACCGCAGTGAAGAAGAACGCCGTAGCATCGAAAAAAAAGCAAAGGAGATTGCGCGGCTTCATAGTAGTGATCCGGTTGCGATGCGCAAAGAGATGAAGATCCTCATGCGCACCAAACCGCGCATCCTCATCGCAGAAATCATAGAATTGACGATCAACGTACTAGTGACACTGCTTCTGATACGTATTTTCGCTATGGGGTTAGAGGGAGCTGATCTCTACCTGTTGTATCCGTGGATCCCGCATCCGGCCGTACCATATAATCTCGTATTCTTAGGGATCTTTGATTTATCTCGTCCAAACTTAATCTTAAATATCATCCAGTCGCTGGTTATTTTAGTGGTGGAAATTGCTGCTGAATACACGTCACCGTTCCGTAATCTCAATTCACTGCAGAAGCCAATTGCGGATTACAATCCCATCACCGCCGCCAAAAATCCGTACGCGCGAGAAACCCGCTCAAGAGTCAGGAGTCTGCAGGTGGCACTCCCGATCGTTTCTTTTCTCGTATTTTTGTTGCTTCCCGCTGGCAAAAAGTTATTTATTATCACGACTCTCTTATTCTCGCTCATGTTAATCCTGGTAAAGGCTGCACGGCGCAAATTCGTTCAAGTTTTTGCTACTCCTCCTGCGGCTGAAGAAGGAGAAGTGGTACCTACGACGTAGATGGGATACAATAGCGTGATATGGAATTTGATCGACTTGTAGTCTCTTTCTTGGTGGACGAAGTAGTGGGGGGATTTTTTATCTCTGTTCCGCCTGGGCATGTAGCCTGTGTTTTTGACCGCGGCCGTGGCGTACTACCGCACGTCTGGGGGCCAGGTCTGCATGTAAAACTGCCGTTTTGGCAGATCGCCAAACTTTTTAACGCACAAATCCTCGAGTATACGATCCGGCGTGGGTTTGTCCTCGATAGCATGAACAAAGAAGCCTTGGGTGATGAGCCGATTTTAACCGTGAGTAAAGATGGGCATGAATTGGAAATCGAAGCATCAGTGCTATTTCGTATTGACCGCAAAAATGCACCTGAGCTCTGGGAAAATATCGGTGAAAATGTGGTGAGCAAAGTAGTCCGGCCGATTGCCCGCAGCCGAATCTCGGCAGTGTTTGCGTCTCTGACGACCCAAGAGATCAAGGCTAACCGCACGAGTATTGAAGAAGCACTCAAAGAGGAAGTGAATAGTTACTTCCATGACAAGGGGTTAAATTGCGAGGGCGTGTTGCTCTCAGAAGTCCGTGTGAAGCAGGGCGAACATATCGAAAAACCCCTCATTGCTGCTGAAACGGTAGTGGCACCGCAGATCTCCCATTGACTTTCCCACGGCATTTGGTAAAAATAGCACTTACTTAATGTGAGTGATAAAGGAGATTTCCTATGGCCCTATCTGTGTCCAGCATCAAACCCATGCCCGGATATGTTCTAGTAGAACCGGCGAAAACCCAAAAGAAAACTGATTCAGGGATCTTCCTTCCCGATTCGCACGATGAGAAAGCCCAGCACGGCACAGTAGTCTCTGTGGGAGCTGATACCACGGATGAAAAAGGCAACAAGGTTGTGGCGCCTGTCAAAAAAGGCCAGATGGTGATCTACAAAAAGTGGGGCGGCAATGAATTCAAACTTGGTGAGATCGAGTATCAATTCTTCAAATTTGAAGACGTCCTAGCCATCATTGATGGCAAGTAACGAATAACGAACGAATAATAACTAATAAATAACGAATACTGGAGGAAACATGGCAGCGAAACAATTAAAATTTAATGACGATGCACAGCAAAAAATGCTGGCAGGTATCGTCAAACTATCAGCAGCAGTCGTGACCACCCTTGGACCCCGCGGCGGTAACGTGGCAATCGATAAGTCTTGGGGAGCCCCAACTGTCGTCCACGATGGTGTCAGTGTAGCTAAAGAGATCACACTGGAAGACCCATTTGAAAACATGGGTGCCCAGCTCGTCAAGGAAGCAGCCAGCAAGACAAACGATGCTGCAGGCGATGGCACAACTACTGCCACACTACTTGCACATCAAATTACCGCGATGGGAATGAAGAATATTGCAGCCGGCGCAAATGCCATGATGCTCAAAAAAGGTATCGATCGTGCAGTCGTTGCTGTTGTGGAAGAAATTACCAAACTCGCAAAGCCGGTAACTAAAAGTGACTGGGTGAAAGTAGCGACTATCTCAGCCCAGAATGAAATCATCGGTGCAAAAATTGCCGAGGCAATTTCGAAGGTTGGTAAAGATGGTGTTGTCACCGTAGAAGATGGAAAGACGATGGAAATTGAGATTGAGCTCACTGAAGGTATGGCATTTGACCGCGGTTATGCGAGTGCATACTTCGTTACCAATTCAGATAGTATGGAAGCAGTTATGGAAGATCCATACGTTTTGATCACTGATCAAAAGATCAGCAGTATTCAAGACTTACTGCCTTTCCTGGAAAAGCTAATGAAGATCAGTAAAACGTTGGTCATCATAGCTGATGATGTGGACGGTGAAGCACTGGCAACCTTGGTACTCAACAAGATGCGCGGAGTGTTTAATATCTTAGCAGTCAAGGCACCTGGGTTTGGTGACCGGCGCAAAGCAATGTTGCAAGATATTGCGGTGCTCACTGGTGGACAATTTATCAGTACTGATACTGGCCGCAAACTAGATTCACTGACTCCAGAGGATTGCGGACGGGCCGGCTCAATAACCTCTACCAAAGACATGACAACCATTGTTTCTGGCAAAGGTAAGAAAGCAGATATCGATGCCCGAGCTTCACAGATCCGCAACGAAATTGAAAAGACGACAAGTGAATTTGATATAGAGAAATTGGAAGAGCGTCTTGCAAAACTTACTGGCGGTGTAGCTGTCATCAAAGTCGGCGCTGCAAGTGAGACGGAGATGAAGGAGCTCAAAGAGCGCGTCATCGATGCCAAAGAAGCAACCAAAGCTGCGATCGAAGAAGGTGTGATTGCTGGCGGCGGAGTCACGTACTTGCACGCTTCCAAAGTCTTGGATCTCATGAAAGCGACTGACCCAGATGAACAAGCTGGTATCAAGCTCATCAAAGATGCACTCATGATGCCTCTGAAGACCCTCGCTGAAAATAGTGGAGCTGACGGCGGAGCAGTCGCGTACCAGATCCTCCAGAATGGAACAAAGAATTGGGGATTTAATGCTCTCACTCTGAAATTTGGCGACATGATCAAAGAAGGTGTCATTGATCCAGCCAAAGTGGCCAAGCATGCATTGAAGAATGCGGCTTCAGTTGCTGGCATGATCCTGACTACCAAAGTCCTGATCACTGACATCAAAGAGCCAAAGGCTCAAATGCCCGCTGGTGGAGGCATGGGTGATATGGGTATGGGAATGTGACGTCAGCTGCAACGCGACGTCATCCCACGAACCTGAGCTGCAAGCTCAAGTGAGATAGGAATGTAATTCAAAAGAGCGCCCCGGTTTCCTGGGGCGCTTTTGGTATGATAGGGATTCATGACAACTTCTAGAATTTACGAGCGATATACAATCCCCCCTAATCTTATCCGTCACCAATTGGAAGTGACGGCGGTAGGACGATGGGTGTGTGACCATTGGGTTGGACAGGACATTAATGAAGAACTGATTACGCAGGCTCTACTTCTGCATGACATGGGAAACATTATCAAATTTAAGCGGCCGTTTTTAGGCGAACTAGAAAAAGATCACACACATTGGGAAAACGTTCAAGAAGAATTTATCGCCACATATGGCAATGATGTACACACTGCCACCGATGCAATTGTAAATGAATTAGGATTACCAGAAGTTTTTGATCTCTTGCAACAAATGGAAGCAGTTTGGAAAGATCCGGAGCACGAGCAGTCCTGGGACGCCAAGATTTGCGAATATGCAGATTGTTGTGTGACGCCAGAAGGTATTGTGGGATTTGAGATACGCATTGCTGATTTAAAAAATAGATATGATATGACAGACACAAGTCAGCATGTGATACTTGCCACCAAAAATGCGAGGGAAGTGGAAGAAAATTATAAGGGAGATTTGTTACAAGAAGATTGGCAACCTCTCCTTTCACGTCTCTCTACGTTCGACTTGATTTCCTCCCCAAACATAGGGGAGGAAGAGTAATTCTCCACGATGTTCGGGGAGAAACTCGAGCGAAGCACGAGAAGAGAGGTTGTGTATGCAGAATAAGACTCAACTAGTTCTTTCTCATTTCAAAACATCTGATCCAATCTTGTTTGCCGCAGCGCAAAAATTTGAGCTACAGCCACTACAAAGATCAGATGATCTTTTTGAGTCATTGTCTGAATCAATCATTTCGCAACAGCTTTCTGTGAAAGTCTCGGATGTGTTATTTGCTCGGTTCAAAAAACTGTTTCCCAAAGAAAAAATTTCGGCAAAGCAACTTTCGCTACTACCGGATGAAACAATCCGGACTCATGGAATCTCCTGGGCAAAAATACGCGCGCTCAAAGATTTAGCTCGTCATGTGAATGAAAATCTTTTAGAACTGCATCGTATTGATGATTTATCAAACGAAAACGTAACGGCAGAATTAGTTCGCGTAAAAGGCATCGGCCCATGGACCGCGGAAATGTTTTTGATGTTCTCGCTGGCCCGCGAGGATATTTTTTCTACCAGAGATCTTGGTCTAAAGCGGGCTATTCAAAAAATTTATGGTCTAACAAAAGAGCCTGACGAAAAGAAGTTACTTTCACTTTCTAAAAAGTGGTCACCATATCGTACCTATGCATGTAGAATTCTCTGGAAAACTCTAGACAATAATCCGCTACAATAGAGGCATGACCACGCAGGAGGCAGAACGGCTATTAAAAGTGAACGGACCAAATGCTGTCGACGGTGATGCTCCGTATAATGTTTTTCAGGAGGGAATCCGCAAACTTTTAAATCCCCTCAACTTAATTTTGCTCTTCTCCACGGGGATCTCAGCACTACTGGGGCAAATCACAGACTTCATTATCATTGGCATCATCTTGTGTGTGAGTGTGGCAATTGACGTAATACAAGAAAGCAGTGCTGATAGTGCAGCAAGAAAACTACGCGAACACGTGAGTTTCAAGGCAAGAGTTTTTCGTGATGGCAAGTGGAACAGCATTCCGGTGCGTAATTTAGTCGTGGGAGACCTCATTGAGCTTCGCACTGGTGATATTGTTCCCGCTGATTGTGATTTAGAGAGCGGTGAACATATTGAAGTAAGCGAAGCAGCGCTAACAGGTGAATCACTTCCCATTCAGAAAACTGACCGTTTGCTAGCGGGCAGTAGTGTGACATCGGGTTTAGCAAAAGCGACTGTGAAGGTGACTGGTAAAGAAACGCAATTTGGCAAGTTGGCTAAACAATTGACCATGCGGCGCCCACCCACAGAATTTGAAAAAGGAACGCACGCCTTTGGTGTGTTAATTATCCGGCTGACGATGGCGCTGGTACTGTTTGTGTTTTTCGTGAATGCACTCGCACATCACAATATTCTAGAAGCCTTGCTTTTTTCGCTCTCGATTGCAATAGGCATGGCGCCCGAACTGTTACCTGTGATTTTGAGCATCACTCTAGCCAAAGGTGCTGCGCGCATGGCAAAAAAGAATGTGATCGTCAAACATCTACCGTCGATCGAACTATTTGGCAGTATGGATGTTTTGTGTACTGATAAGACGGGAACGTTAACCCAGGACAAAATAAGTTTGGAGCGCTATGAAGATTTGAGTGGGGAAGAGAGTCAAAAAGTTTTAGATTTGGCACTCATCCATGGGAAACTACAATCGAGTTTCTCAAATCCACTGGAACTTGCGGTATTGGCCCACGATCATTCTGGCATTAACGCCAAACTACTAGCCGAACTTCCTTTTGACTTCGAGCGGCGCTGCTCCAGTGTGGTTGCGCACGTAGACAAAAAAACACTTTTGATTACAAAAGGTGCACCCGAATCACTATTTGCCATCTCTCGTTTGACTACTATCGAACGTAACAAATTGGAGAAACGGTTTAATGAACTGAGCGAAAAAGGTTTCCGCGTCTTGGGATTAGCAACGCGTGAGGTGGATGAGAGGAAAACCTATGAAAAAAGCGACGAGAAGAATCTCCACTTTGTCGGCTTCTTATGTTTCCTGGATCCACCCAAGGAAACAGTCAATGAAACATTACAATTGCTTGCTAAACAAGGTATCAAGGTCAAAATTTTAACTGGTGATAACGAGTTGGTAACCAGAAAAATATGCAGCGATATTGGGATGGAAGTAGACAAGATCCAAAATGGCACGGAGGTAGAGACATGGTCCGATGAAAAATTACAAAAGGAAGTAGAAAAGATTGTGGTATTCGCACGCCTCAACCCGGAGCAAAAAGAGCGGATTATTTTGGCGCTCAAAAATAATAATCATGTAGTAGGCTTTTTGGGTGATGGTATCAATGATGCACCTTCTCTGCGCACCGCCGACGTCGGCATAAGCGTGAATAATGCTACCGATGTAGCTAAAGCGGCAGCAGATATCATACTGCTGCGCAAATCCTTACGCGTAGTCAGTGAGGGTGTGAGTGAGGGGCGGCGAACCTACTTTAATATTTCCAAATATATTTTGATGGGTACAAGCAGTAACCTAGGGAATATGGTTAGCGTGGCAGGCGCTTCACTCTTTTTGCCATTTTTACCGATGTTGCCAACTCAAATTCTTCTCAATGATCTTCTGTATGACTTGTCAGAACTAGCCGTGCCTACAGACAATGTAGATGTAGAAGAGTTAGCAATGCCAAGGAAATGGGACGTCGGGTTTATCAAGCGGTTTACCCTAGTATTCGGACCATTAAGTTCTATCTTCGACTTCGTAACCTTTGGTTTACTCTTCCTTTTGCACGCAAACGCACCACTGTTTCAGACAGCTTGGTTTATCGAATCACTGTGTTCCCAAGTCTGCATTATTTTTGTGATCCGCACGAAACGTATACCTTTTTGGAAGAGCAAACCTAGTGGGACGCTGATTGCCAGTTCACTGTTGGTGGCGGCCATTGCGCTATTATTACCACTGACCCCGATTGGGACATTTTTCATGTTCCACGCGCCTAAACTGATTTCCTATGCGGCGATCGGTGGGATAATCTTTTTGTATATGCTGATGGTGGAAACGGCAAAATACTTCTTCTTTAAGAAAGTCTCCTCCAGAGTGGTATAATTACTCCCTATCGCGCGGGGTAGTGTACGGCTGCACGTAGGGCTCGACTAAATGGGCCACTCCTTAGTAATAAGGGTGAATCTTAGCTATATCGGTGAAACCTACATCCCAACAGGGACATGGTAACCCCGAGGAAAGACTCGCCGGTGAGGTGAGAATCCGTAGAGACTATACGCTGAGGTCTGACCGCAAGGCTAGATAAGATATAGTCCGACACTCCAAGAAATCGGAGATTACAGAATGCATAATCCTGCAGACAAGGTTCGACTCCTTGCCCCGCAACTGAGGTAAAAACCACCACTAAACATGGTGGTTTTTGTTTAGGTCGATTAACCTTACAACCTTTTACTTCCAAAACCAGAAGCATATCTTCCAAAAGGAACTCCAAATGCATAGTTCCATGGATCAACGGCAATCTTACCTTTCGGTAAGATAATTTTTAGGAATTGATGAGGAGAGATGTACCATATGAGACTAAAACCCAACTGAATCTGTTCTTCCTTCAGCCATCCGCTTTTAACAAGCAGTACTCGAAATAAGTAGTTTTGCTGAGTGCAATGCATAAAACCACTTCTTTTCCACAGCTTATTTGGGTCTTTTTCATACAATTTATGAAAGAACAAATATGTTTCAAACCTTTTGGATTGATATTTTGAAGAAAGAATTTGGAGTGCAGATGTCATTGCTTCATGTAGAGAATGACAGTTTTTTACATCGTTAATCGTTTCCAACAAATCTGAGTTTTTAATTGGCGGAATTTCCTCTTTGAGGAAGAAATGGGGAATAAAGAGATTCAGTAATTTTCTGATCATGTACGGCTATTATAAAGGAATAAGTGAGACGAGCAATTTCACTTGAGTAAATGTTATACTATATTGTTCCGACCAGAGTCAGGGTAGCTCAGCTGGTAGAGCACCACATTCATAACGTGGCGGTCGCGGGATCGAAGCCCGCCCCTGACACTTCGGCAGGCTCAGTACAAGCACTCAAGGTGTTGGGGAAGGTGAGGGCAACTGGAGGATCACCTCGCCGGGCTTTTGCATATTTAATTCATCGCGGATGATCTTTTCGCGGTAAAACGGGTCATTCAAATTCTGTAATTTTTGCTCTAAATCGGTCTCAATTTGGCGCTGTTTGTCCACCTCATTTTGGGCCTCTTCAAGTTTCTTATGGGATAGTCTTAATTGAGCAAGGGTATCGAGGAACGAAATGGCAAGAATGACTGTCAAAATGGTGAGGGCTATGGCTACAAGTGGCCGGTCAAGCCAGGAAATCCCCTTTTTGTTGGGTGTACTGAGTTTTTGATGGTAAATTTTTTTTCTCTCTCTCATACCTTGATTTACGTCAGATAATTTGATATTATAAGCCTTATGGACACTCTGTCACTGCACGACTATCACTTGCAATTTATACAAGATCTCAAAGCCAAAGGACGGGCCGGGGCAACGGCTATCGCCTATGGTAAAGATTTGGAACAATTTATCCAGTTCCTTCACGAACAAAAGCCAACGCTGCGGGCTAGTGAGATTGTGAGTGAGGATATTGAAAAATTCAAGTCAAAACTCATTGCTACCCACTACACCGACAAGTCAGTATATAGGAAAATTAACTCAATTAAGTCATTTTTCCGCTTCTTGCGCACCAGTGGAGTCATCGAAGACAACCCAGCCGGCCGGATCACACATCCAAAATATTTGCTCTCAGAACCACGCATTTTAACGAAGCTTGAATACAGGGCACTGCGTGACGCGTGCAAAGTAGACAGGCGTATCTCGACAATTGTCGAGATACTGCTTCAGACCGGTATGCGTATCAGTGAGCTAGCAAGTCTGGAAATGAGCGACTTGGATGAGCAGAATCAAACACTCCATATCCGGGCTTTGGAATCACATCCGCCCCGTACTGTCCCATTAAATAACGCAGCACTCACGGCCATCAACCAATACCTTGAAATCCGTCCCAAAACCAAGCAGAAGACTCTTTTTGTTACGAAAACCTGCCGTCCGTTCCTAGTGCGCAACATCAGAACTGCAATAGACAGGTACTTCCGTCTGTCAGGTATAAGCGATGCAAAAGTAAATGATCTTCGCCACACGTTCATCGTCGAGCAGCTTGCCGCAGGCACACCTCTGGTTTACGTGAGTCAATTGGTAGGCCACAAACGCTTAACTACCACGGAAAAATATCTCAAGCTCCTCGAGCGCTCAGATGTAGACGTGCGGCACGTCGAAGAATTGTAGCCAAGACGGCCTCCCAGTGGTACTCTAGATGAGTAATGAGTAGACGCCATCGTTCATCACCAATCCGTTTGAAATTACGCCAAGAGCTTGTACATTCGCTCGCTGGACTTTTTTTCTTTGTTCTCTCTGGATTACTCATGCTGTCATTTACTGGAAAAGGATTGGTTTTCAGCAATGTGCTGCACGTACTGTCCAATTTATTCGGAGTGGCCTCAATATTGATTCCGTTTCTTCTTTTTTCTGCGGGTCTCATGCTGATCGGAGCCAAGTGGTCATTTACGAAACCACATGTCTTTTTAGGAGCGATGATAGTTTTCTTTGGTTGTTTGGGGCTTTTTGGTTTGGGCAGTATGGGATTTGCACTGCGTGAAGGGCTCTCTGGCAAGATTCTGCCGGCGGGGGCCAGTTTACTTTTTGCGATCGCGACCGTAGCAGGTTTCTTGCTGCTCATCGACATGAGTCTGGGAGAGGTTCTGCATGCATTTGCGGACATTTTTGAAATTATTCCGGGAAACAATGAGGCAAAGAAGGACGTCAAAATGAAAAAGACTGACGAGGTAAAAGAGGATACGGCAAGCGGATTTAAAATCAATTTGACGCCCAAAGAGAAAGAAGAACCAGCCGAGACCTCCAAAGAAATAGCCAAGCCTGTTGGCAAGTTATTGGATGCTGAGAAAAAAATTGAATTGCTGCACACGACTCCCGCACAAGCTGTAAAGAACACTGTGTCAAATATTCCAGCACAGATTTGGACGCTGCCACCCTTAAGTCTCTTGGATCCCAAGAGTGGCGGACAAGCGGATAGAGGTAATGTCAAAGAGAATGCTCAAATTATCGAAAACACACTAGATTCGTTTGGTATTAATGCACGTGTGGTGGAAGTAAATCCGGGTCCTGCAGTGACGCAGTATGCCATTGCTATCGGATCGGGGACAAAACTTTCCAAAATTACGGCGCTTGCCAATGATCTTGCACTCGCGCTGGCAGCACCTACTGGTCAGATACGTATAGAAGCACCAATTCCTGGGAAATCCCTGGTAGGAATTGAAATTCCAAACCGCAGTCCGGAATATGTGACGCTGCGGCGCATGTTGTCCTCGGAGAAGATACAGAAAGCTACATCTAAATTATCAGTGGCGCTGGGCTTAAATGTGGCAGGTGAACCAGTGATGGTGGATATCGGCAAAATGCCGCATGCGCTGATCGCCGGTGCTACTGGGTCAGGAAAATCTGTAGCTATCAATGCCTTTATTGCCAGTTTACTGTTCCGTGCTACGCCCGACGAGGTGAAATTCATCATGGTAGATCCAAAGCGGGTAGAGTTGACGCAATACAACGACATTCCACATTTACTGACGCCTGTGATAACTGAGCCACAGAAAGTTCTCGCGGCATTGCGTTGGGCTGCAGCAGAGATGGATAGCCGGTACAAATTATTCGCTGAAGTTGGGGTGCGAAACATCTCGGCATACAATGAAATGGCTGGCTTCCAGTCAATGTATTACATTGTTATCGTCATCGACGAGTTGGCTGATATCATGTTGTTTGCCCCAGCCGAGGTGGAAGAAACAATCACCCGTATTGCACAGATGGCTCGTGCAGTCGGTATTCACCTCATCTTGGCTACACAGCGCCCGTCAGTAAACGTCATTACTGGTCTTATCAAAGCAAACATCCCCACGCGTATCGCATTCAACGTATCATCTATGATTGATTCCCGCGTGATCTTAGATACACCGGGAGCTGAAAAGTTGATTGGACGGGGTGATATGTTGTATGTGCCACCGGATCAAGCAAAGCCATCCCGTGTACAGGGTACCTACGTCTCTGATCAGGAAATCCATCGGCTGATTACATTTATCAAAGAGCAGGGTCAAAAGCCAGCATATTCACAAGAGATTACGGAGAAGTATCAACCAGTAAAAGGTGGAACGGGCGGGACTGAAGGGGCTGGTACGAGCGGGAAAGATAGTGAGCTACTCGTTGATGCAATAAAAGTCATACTGCAGTACAACCGCGCATCAGTGTCTATTCTGCAGCGGCGTCTCTCTCTGGGGTATGGCCGTGCTGCCCGCATTATGGATCAATTATCCGAAGAGGGAATTGTGGGTGAGGCAGACGGCAGTAAAAACCGTGAGATCTTTGTCTCACGCGCACAGGAATTTATCGCGGCGCATGAAGCCGGAGGGCAGCAATGAAGAGCGTAGGTGATATCCTCCGCAGAGCCCGCGAGAAACAAAAGAAATCACTGTCAAATTTGGCTGAAACTACACATATCCGTCCGGACTATATAGAAGCCATCGAACGTAATGATTTTTATATCCTTCCATCTCACGCAAGTTTATTTGGTTTTGTCGATACACTGGCGCGGGAACTAGGAATAGATGCAAAGATGCTAGTTTCTATAGCGCGGCGTGATGCAGGGACAGTCGATGTACAGCCGATACGCTCAATTCCATTGCCGTTTATCCGCCGAATTCACATGACGCCCGCACTTGCCTGCCTGATCGCTTCACTGGTTGTATTCGCAGGATATGCGGGATGGTCAATCGTGTCACTGCGCTCCGCCCCAGCGCTCACTATAACTATGCCCAAGGATGGAACTGCTGTCTCTTCTCCCGTCATCGTACGGGGAAACACCCTGCCAGATGCCAGTTTAGAAATTGATACGCAGTCTGTCGCGACCAGCACTGATGGATCATTTGTCTACGAAATAGATTTACCAACCGGGCCCCATAGTATTACTGCTATTGCAAAAAATAGGTATGGAGCTGAAACCATCAAGCAAATATCCGTACAAGTTGAGAAGTAGTGGAAATTCTGTCACAATTGCGATATGGAAATTCAATTATTAATGGTTGCTGTGTTTATCCTCACTGTCGCGACGACCACCATGCTCATCATGTTAATCTTGGTTCTCGTGGCATTGCATAAAACGCTACGGCGACTTCGTGATGCTATCGACACTGTAGAAGATACAGCCACCCGTTCTCTCGCGCCATTCCTCACCATGCGCGCAGTTTTCTCCGACTTCGGGGGATTCATGGAGAGTCTCAAGAAGGCCTTCATGCACAAAAAGAGAAATAATTAAACTCGTGGGATTCTGCCCCTAAGTTCAGATCTCACATCTTGTAACTCGATAGTAGCTTGCTTTATTCTCTCTCTTGCCACTCCAAGTTTTCCGTTATTGTCGAAAAAGTCGGAGACAGTCTTTATCCCGTCTGCTAAGCCGAGTGTAATAACACCCACCGCGGCCAAGCTGGCATTAGATGAGTCAATGCTCATAAGGCTAATTGCAATCCATAACTCAAGGACGCACTTAAATGCCAAGAATGCAAACTCCAATTTTTTGGTGCGATTGTAGAGATCGATAGCGTTCTGTGATTTATTGAGGAGATCTACATGATCTGATACGGTACCACTTTCTTGTAAAAGAATTGTGATTCTTTCTGCTTCGCCGATCAACATTTTGGTTGAAGCTGTTTCTGCATTTACACTAGCCATAGTTGCCTTTCCGTTAATTTCCAGATTGTAGCACGTTCCAGAATATAGTTAATCCTCGAGAGATTGTGGTATCATTCTCCCATGACAGCTGACGAACTACGAAGCAAATATCTCGAGTTTTTTGAGAAGCGTGGACATAAAATTATCCCTTCCTCTCCTCTGGTGCCCGAAAACGACCCGACGACACTTTTTACCGGCTCAGGAATGCAACCAATGGTCCCGTATTTGCTGGGAGAGCAGCATCCGCAAGGAGTTCGGATTGTCGACTCACAGAAGTGTTTCCGCTCTCAGGATATCGAAGAAGTGGGCGATAACCGTCACGATACCTTCTTTGAGATGCTGGGGAATTGGTCACTGGGTGACTACTTCAAGAAAGAGCAGTTGGGATGGTTTTTGGAATTTATTACCAGTGAGTTAGGTCTTCCGAAAGTTAAATTAGCAGTAACTATTTTTGAAGGTGATACGAATGTGCCGCGCGACGATGAAGCGGAAAGCATTTGGCTAGACTTAGGAATTTCCAAAGATCGGATTTTTGCCTATGGTGCTGACAAAAACTGGTGGAGCCGCGCCGGAGTGCCAGAAAAAATGCCGATTGGCGAACCAGGTGGACCTGACAGTGAAGTCTTTTTTGAATTTACCCAAGTCAAACACGATCCAAAATTTGGCGATCACTGTCACCCAAACTGTGACTGTGGCAGATTCTTGGAAATTGGTAATAACGTCTTCATGGCCTACAAGAAAACTGAGGCGGGTTTTTTCCCGTTGGAAAAAAAGAATATTGATTTTGGTGGAGGGTTGGAACGTTTACTCACGGCAGTAAATGGCGATCCGGATATGTTTTTGACGGATTCATTTCAGCCGATTGTAAATAGATTAGAAAAACTTTCAGGCAAAGTATATGGTGAGGATCGTGAACTAACGTTCGCAATGCGCGTCATCGCAGATCACATCCGTGCAGCTGTATTACTTGCATCGGACGGGGTAATTCCTTCTAACAAAGCGCAAGGATATTTTGCACGCCGATTAGTTCGCCGTGCTATCCGCTATGCGGATAAGATCGGTATCTCGCAAAACTTCTTGCAAGAATTAGTTGATGTAGTCGTTGGGATGTACGCCAAATCATATCCAAACGTAAAAGCCCAAGCCGAATTAATCACAGAAATTTTAATTACCGAAGAAGGAAAATTTAGAAAGTCACTTGCGAAGGGTTTGCGTGAGATTGAAAAGGAACCACAGTTGGACGGTCACATTGCCTTCCGCATGTACGAGACATACGGTTTCCCGCTTGAACTAACGCAAGAGATTGCCCAGGAGCGTGGGCAACAAGTCGACAAAGATCAATTTCAAAAAGAATTTGACAAACACAAGGAGTTATCACGTACGAGCAGTAGCGGGATGTTTAAGGGTGGACTGCAGGATCACAGCGAAGTGACGGTAAAGTACCATACGGCAACACATTTGTTGCATGCGGCACTGCGCAAAATTTTGGGCAAACATGTTGGTCAGAAGGGAAGCAATATTACCGTTGAGCGTCTGCGTTTTGATTTCTCGCATCCCACCAAAATTACTGCTGATGAATTGAAACAAATCGAAGATCAGATTAATGCATGGATCAAAGCCGACTTACCCGTGACCCGCCAGGAAATGAAGAAACAAAAGGCATTAGACAGTGGTGCGATCGCGTTCTTTGTCGAAAAGTACCCAGATATCGTTTCCGTCTATACAATTGGTACAGATGTTGATAAGGATTGGATTTCCAAAGAATTGTGCGGAGGTCCGCATGTGATGCACACTGGCGAAATTGGTCCTGTGCATATCTTCAAAGAAGAGGCCGTTTCCGCTGGCATACGGCGAATTTACATTAAACTCTCTTGATTTCTAACCCCCGGGCAGGCCATAATGGACCCCAAAGGTCCTATGAAGTTTCCCGGATTCGCTAATAAACCAAAACCCACAGAACATAAGCCTTTCCTTGCGATAGCGATCGCCGAAGGGTCGGTGGCGGCGTGCGTCTGGCAAGCTTTGGATGGGAGCGTGCGGATTAGTGCAACTTCGGATGCCGTTCCTTGGGATACCAGTGTGGAAACAAGTGCAGTTGAAGCATGTGATGTGGCGCTAGAGTCCTTG
>DATIJC010000009.1:0-12857 GCA_035479015.1 Patescibacteria group bacterium
TGTCGGTATAGTTTCCTGAGTTTTGTCCCTGAGCATAGTCGGTAAGATATTGGATTTTTCTACCCCCTGGTGGTAATTCTCCTACGACCCCGGATACATTTTGCTCAGGAGGCGCCGCAGGAGCGGGGTCTTGTTTTGAAGCAACTGAATACTTGTCAGAGGCACTAATGATGGTAATTTTATATGGTTGACCACTAGGATCTTTTTTAGGAGTGATGGTGATGACATATGTTATCCTCTCTGGTAAATCTGTGTTTTCAAATGCACTTTTCCCATCAGGTGGATTAACCTCTTTCGTAACCTCGACATATTGATTGACTTGGCCTGTGGAACTTATATCTCCGCCAACGAGGAAAGAACTTAATATCGTCGGCATGACGACAAAACTCGTCACTATCAGTGCTGTACCAATTGGTGCGGTAACCAGAGCCGTGGATGCGGCTACTCCTGTGAAGGGAATAGATAATTGAGGAAGTGCGCTTAATACGCCTTTTGTACCCGTAAGAATTGAACCAGCGGTTTTAGCCGCCGCCGCAGACGCACTTTGTCCAGCCGATAATCCTCCATGAGCGGCAGCCGAAACTCCAGCTTGTCCCGCAGACGCAGCCAGAGCTTTTGTGGCTGGGGCATAGGCTTGGACTCCTAAATTTACGTTTGCAAATGTTTGCGCTTCAAAACCACCAGTAAGCTGTGCAAGTGAAGCTCCACCATATGGATGCCAAGCAAGGGAACCTAGACTAGCTCCTATAGCACCAAGGACTGAACCGATAACTGTCCCAATACCAGGAAGTATGGCAGTACCAATGAGACCACCAGCTATCGCTCCTCCTGTTGCAGTTGTGGCCGCGCCAAGACCACCCGCTACTCCTTGTGTAATGAGTCCAACTAAACCCATTCCACCCACAGCTGCACCTCCAGCGATAAAGGGGGCTGATGGATTTGCTACAAATTTTGACAATCCTTGCAGTTGTTGCACGGTGCTTGTGAGTTCTTGAGTCTTTTCTTTTTTTCCTTGTTTCTCTGACGAACTACCTTGAACCTGATCAAGTTGATCTAGGTTTGTTTCTGGTTTGATTTCTGTAGTAGTAAACCCACCTAAACTATCAAGAAACTCTGTATTGTCTTGGTAGGGATTTTCCTGATCCCGCCCAAAAAGCCGCAAAAGTCTGTTTTGGCTCTCCACTTGTTTTTGCACTGCGGCTTGGATGCCATACGCTCTCCGATCATCTTCATATTCCTGTAACTCTTCACGCGAAGATCCTTCCACTGGTTTCTCCTCGATCCTCTTTCTATTTTCTTCAGGGGAAGAGGTGAGGATACGGACTGTGGTCATTGGTCCAGTAGTTTTTGCCATGGTGGCAACTGCTTCGACCACTTGATCTTTTATTTCTGGATCATCCGTATCTAGTGTGCGAATTTCTCCGTCTTTGGCCATCTGCAGACGGAAATATTGGATTCGCCGTGCAAAATAGCTACTGAATTCGGTTAGAAATTGTGGATTGGTAGACAGCGCACTGCGAAGTCCTTGAATCTTATCTAAATATCCACCTATCTCATTTGGGTCTAGATGAGTAAAACTTGCCGCTACGGCATAGTTTTCAATAGTTTGTTTTAGCGCTGGATTATTTTGTAGATGGAGTTCTAGGTCACTTGGTTTTTCCTTGGCGAGTTGCTCTAGAGCGAGTATTACTCGTTGTCTGGAGCTCATTCCCACAAAAGACGTAGCTTCTGCGGTCTGGGCTTTTGCCTCAGTCTGAATAATAGCCTGCTTCTCGGTTTGTACTTTTTGGAGTTTCTCTAGTGAAGAATTAATGCGCTGATAGCATGCTTCCAAGAATTCGACGACCTCCTTATATCCCTCTGGTGTAAACAAATCTATACGCGAGGGAATTTGCGGAACATCTGCGCGGTCTTCTGCATCCCGCATAACCGTGAATGTTTGTAGTCCAAGTTGTCTCAACCATTGGTAAAAGACTGGATGGACAACTGTTTTATTAGTCTTTTCGTCGTGATCAAAAATGCCCTTAAAAGTTCCTATCCACGCGTTATCCCACCAATCCTGAGAAGTGTTTTTATTATTTACGTAATCTCGTAATTTTTGAATCTGGTCATGATATTCGGTGTAAGAAAGATGCCCACTCTTATTATCTAGAAGGGCTTGGGTGGCTACAATATTGGCTTGTGTGAGTACTGAAAAATCTGTGGCATCGTTTGCCATATATGGGAATTATAGCTTGTGGATGAGGAAAGGGTAAGGATCCTTGAATTTAGTCCTATATTATAGTAAAATGTAGATGTTTTGTTGGGGTTTGGCTAGACCAGTCAAATTCTCGATAAGACAATTCGCTCTCTAACAAAAGGATGGAAAAAGAAATGAACGGGAAGAAGACGTCTAATGCCAGTGTATATCTCCGGTCATGGGCGATTCTGGGAATCATTGGGATCCTTACAAATGTCCCAAAAGACTCTAATCTGCTCGGTTGGATCATCACAATTCCTGTCGTCGCGCTTGCAACCGCCGCATTGGCCGTGATCCCAATGGTGGTGTTCTCACTTATCAGAGGGTCAAATGCAGGGCAGGCAATTGTTTTATATTTGCTCAGTTCTGCTGTGGGCGCGGTCCTTTGTGTCGCCATATTTGACCCGAGTGGTATCACCCCTCAGTGGAGTATTGGATTCTGGGGATTTATCGCCACTACCTTTTTCTGGGGTTTGGGTTACCTCATAATAAGGGCAGCCAAGTGGTTCATTTAACTTCTAGGGAGCTCTGAGTTTGCCTCCCTCCAGCTTTATCAAGCTGGAGGGAGGCTTGATAATTTGAGCCGCCCTAATTTTTGACTGATTCTGGTTGCTTCAGCTTTAACTTAGTGATTTCGTCTCCAGACAGTTTATCTAGAAAGAAGTGTTTAATTTCACGCTGATCGAGAAGTTTTCTGCGATTTTCTAGAGATCCTTCCGAAATCAGCAGTTGTCTGTCGTTTTCATCCATTGACTCAAGCAATTCTATAATCTGATATTTTGAAGAGTTGTTTAAAAATAATCTTAAATCAGCGTCTTTCATTTGTAATAATCCGCGAAGTAGATCCTTTCGACCTCGGAAGGACTCAATAATTGTCTGGTCAAAACCAAGTTTCTCCATAATCTGAGGAGCGAGTTTGTTGTGTAAAATTTCTTCAAATAAATCTGAAACGCCCCTGCCTCCATTCATAGACAGATCGAGAAAAAGTAGTAATCCAATTCCTGCCAACTCCCCAGTGCTGAAGTTTTTCTTCTCCTTGATTTCAGAGGCTACTGTTAAGTCTTCTGTTTGATTTACTAAGGTGCTTTCGTCAGTTTTTAATAGCGCTTTTACCTCTTGGATTTGCTCCAATACCTCTTTGGCATCTTCAGGACTCGCTCCCATTTGCTGCAAAACTTCACCAATCTTTTCATTTTTCTGTGCTTCGCTTAGATTTTGCCAATCTGGGGTTTCGTTGAAGGGAAGCGGTTCTTCGAGGGCGCTCTCTGGTGGTGCTGTAGTGCCCTCAAGAACAGATCTAGCATGTTGTCGATCTTCATCTGAAAGACTGACTGTAGGGGCTTTTTGATCCAAAGTCTGGTTTTGCTGTAATTGGGTGTCTTGTTCCATCACTTGTTCCATATTCCTTGAGCCTACAGAAAACCAGAGGATTTGACAAGGAGAGAGTGCTATAATCTGCCCATGGCAGATGAATCCTTCCGCAGCCAACTTTTAGGTGTTGAAATGCGCACGAAACCGGGACCAAAGCTCGGGGAAGTGATGAGCTATCCTGGTAACGAGAAGCTCAAGAGCTTTTTGACTCGTTATTATGCGATTTCAGAGTTGCCAGTTGGTGACCCACAAAAGATTTCTAAATTGGAAGAATTACGAACAGAAGTGGATCTTTTAAGAAGTGAGGTTGAATTTGAACACGCCGATGATCCTCTAGAAGCCAATAAAGGACACTATGCCGATTTAGACAATCTGGTCATGATGATTGGGGGAGAAGTAAAAACCCTTAAGGATTTAGCACAAACTAACGTAAAAACCCAGGATGCAATAGAACAAAAGGAGCATGGTCCTATACCGACTGTGGTATTACCCAAGGATGATGCAGAGCTTCTTGAAAAGGCGAGAGAGGCAGAAAAAAAGGCAATTCTGGATTTTGAAGCAACCCAACCGATTCCAGAAGTATTTGCAATATTAAAAGAAAAAAAAGATCCCGCTAGAGATACCACACACGCACTCTCAGTGCTCCATCAGGGTGAGGGAGTAATTACATCCCTATCAGCTGAACATGAAGAGTATAAAAAGGAGCTGCTCTCAAGAATTCAAGCACAAGTGGTCGTGTTGGTGGATTCATGGAAAGAGTGGATTGCTCAAACGTATGAGATTGGAGATGAGATTGAAGCGGAAATTCAATCGCTTAGAAAGGAAGTGACCGGAACAGCTGGGCCGATAGCGCAGTCTGTGATAGATGATGCAGACCAACTTTTGCAGCGAGCAGAGGGTTTAGTACAATCTCCGCCTTTTTCGCCTGAACAGAGAAATGCTTGGAAAACTCAGTATTTATCACAAATAGAAGCGATCCAGAAAGAAATAGGGGTTTCTGAAAAGAAAAATACCAGAAAAGATAGTTTTTTGGAAAAAATTAAACTTCTAGAACAGGGACCTGCGGCGGTTGTTCAAAAATTACACGACAATATAAAAGGGAGCCTGGATCCCCTGTATGCAGATCTAGATGCTCTAAAACAAGAAGGTGTATTCACGGCGGAAGAAATCATGGAATTGGAAAGAAAACTACTAATCGCAGATTATGTTTATACTAAAAGATCGTTAGACAAGACTCTAGCCGATAATGAGCTTACAGAAGCAAACAAAGACTTCTATTTGGACCAAGATGGGTATGTGGCACAATTTGAAGGCGGTGGATTTAATAGATTGACACGGGTTGCTGGAAGGCTTGCTCAGCTTGATGTATCAGCAAGTTCGACGGTCCAAACCACCCTAGAAGCAGATATTGAGAACTTCAGAAAATCGATTGGGAAGAGGCGAGCTTTCCTTTTCGCAGCTCTGTATCATAAAGGAGGGATTGTAGGGACTGTAACTGAAGGAAAAGCGACGGCCCAGATACCCGCAGGTCCGGCCCCTCTTTTTCCTGACAACCAAGCATTAATTGCATCAGACAGGCCAGGTACAGCGCTTGCCACGCTGGAATTGGATGGTGTTAGCTTGCGTTTTCCTGGAGAGCAGGAATATAACCCCGCTGGACCTAAGAGAAAAGACTCCCTACAGGACTTTGATAACCCTGGTAAGTTTGTGCCGATAAAGGAGTTCACACCCTCTCAGTTTGGTGATGCAAAACGACTTTTGGACTTGATGTTTAATAACAGACTTCATACATTTTTAGGGGAAAAAATTAGAAAAGAGGGTAGATTGCCGAGCGTGCAAGAACAAGAAATAATTACCCTTTTTAAGGATTACTTTAAAAATCAACATCTGCCAGAATGGAATGACACTTTAAATGAACGTATCTCTAAAGCATCAATGTATGTTTTTGGTTACACTATAAGCCCTCTCACTGTAAAAGAGGCGTGGTATTCTCATATTTTAAAGTTAAATCAAGAAATGCTTATTCCTGGAAGTAGCCAATTTCAAGATAATCAAATTTATAAAGCAAACCAGGCGTTGACTTACTTATTGGATGCTGTTCGTGAGACAGCCACGTCAGCATCAGACGTATTTAGACTTTTAATGCTAATTGGTATCCACTCAGATGAAGCTACGAATTTTTGGGTCGGTCAAGTTGTAGATCCTGCCAAACTAAAGAAAGCCAGAAGTATTATCGAAAAAATAGGAACTACGATAGCGGGGGTTTCTGGAAAAGATTCAAGCACGATTCAGCACGAAATTGGTGAGGCGTTAAAAGAAGAGGGCTTGTCCGATGAATATAAATACTTAGTTAATCTTCCTCTCATGGAGACCTCCAGAACTATTTGGGGAACTTTTCCATTTATCCCTATGCCGATGCAGTTTGCGCTGTTTAAGGATAATGCCGGCCAGAGACTGTCTAGCTTCACTACAGAAATTCCAATTAAGCGTTTTGGGGCAAATTCGCCCGGTAGAGATCCTCGGCCAGTTACCGCTGCAGACTACATTAATGAAGACGACATGATCATGTATGAGCTTATTCCGACAGAAGACTTGATACCAGGCAGTGATCTTCAAACTTGGTACAACAATGGCCCGAATTTTGCAAATTTTTACAAGCTGTATGCTTCTGGTCTTTCCGCTGGTGACCTTTCATATGATAAATTGGCGCTCTTATTTAATCAGGATAAATACGCTGGTATCGGACTGCCCGGAGGTTGGGGGGAAGAAATCCGGTGTGGGAGTATTGATGCTAAAAAGGCAATGACGAGAGTGGGGGTGGTTTATGTGCTTGGAACTTGCTATAGCCTCTTGATGTCTGGACAAGTAGAAACATTTTTTGATCTTGAAAAGAAACTAAATGAGGGACTTGGTAAGGCAGTTTCACCAGATGCGGCAAGAGCGATCATGATTATTCTTAGAAAGACGCTTGGCTCAGAAGCAGAAGCACGAACCTATGGTAAAGAATTTGGAAAACAGATCGACGAATTCCTAAAGTTTAGGTAAACACTTGCTTGATTTTTTCAAGCTTATCCTTATTCCTATTTTGTATAAAAGCTAACGCAAACCACTTAGGCCTGTTGGTTTTGGTCCTGGCGGAACAGGCGATCTTCCGGCCGCGCTCTGTTGTGCTTTCTGATGCTCAATTATTTGAGCCTGTCTTGCTGCCTCTGCTTCAGCTCTTCTTGTCTCTGCGGCCTGTTGGATTTCCTTAGAACTCTCGGTGATCTGGGTTTGTGCTATCTGACGCAAAGCGGCAGGCGCAACATGTCTTATGGTAGATGGTAGGTTGAGACCTATTCCGCCGCCTCCGACAACCCCACCAAGCTGCGCTAGAGTCCTCGCTCTCCCCTCAAGTCCTAGTTTGTTTGCTCGATCAGTTGCATATTTATACCCAGTTACAGCCCCCACTCCCGCAAATGGGGCGCCTGCAAGGGCGCCGACAATCGCTTTGCCACGGCCCTGTTTCCACACATCGCCCATGGTCTTGCCCACATCTATATCAAGTTTGCCGTGGACGGCCTTCTTAGCGATTTCAACCGCACTGGGAATCATAGAGATGATGCCGAATTCAAGCATAGCAAGAGCGATTGTACCACCCGTGCCTTGGTTTGACCCAAGCTGTGGGGCAGAGAAACCGCCGATGCCTTTTCCTGTGATTTGTCCAGCTAAGCCGCCATTTGAGTTTGAAAAGTAAAATGCGATAAATAACATCAAGATGACGACAGGGAAAGCCGCAAGATTTTCTACCAAGCCCATAAACCAAGCACTAAATGTATTCTGACCTGGGAGGGCTCCAATGAGCAGTTGAATTGGAGCAAAGATAACAGAGATGAATACACCTGCATAAGCCTTCAGGAGTGCAAAAAATAAACGGAACATATTGACGAGCAGGGCAATAACCAAGATGAGCGATACAACAACATTGATAACGCTACCGGCGATATCGCCTACCGTCCCAGAGACTCCGGCAAACTGTTGCAACATGCCCGATACCATTGATTGGACTGCTGCGCCAACTTGACCAACTACGCCATTGGCCATGATTGCGATAATGTTGAATAAAATATTATTTTGGAAGGCAGCTTTTGATAGATCGGAAGCGAGCATGCCAGGGACATTTGTACTGCTAAAAATGCCGATGAACAAATAGATGACCACGTACATAATGTCGATAGCGAGTCCAGCAATCGCGTATGAGAAGGTGACGAGAAGCAGGGAGATGACCAGTTTTGGCAATGCCTGCTGGATGGTCACGGCCGCCTGTCCGCCAATCTTAGAGCGCAGCATAATGGCAAAGCCAACAAAGAGGAAGATGACGACAAAGAAAAAGTACGCTACATTGCGCATAATTTTCCAGAGTCCAAGGACCGGCTCAAGTGATGAAAAGCCTAAACCTTGTGCGTACGCTGTCTGCGCGCCGAGCGGATTTTTTATATTCTGAATGAGGTCAGCCATATAGATAGAAAAGCTCACGCGCGGATATATGACAGCAGCTACCAGCGAGGTAGTGGATCCTAATGCTCCTGACGAGGCAAAAGCAACTTGTTCCCCTTGATAGGGTGGTCCTAGGTGAGCAACGCCATTATTATTTAATGTCCACCCAGTAAGAAGATTATTTAGACCTCCAAGTTGCGAACTAAATAAACCGAAGTTGTATTTCGTTGTTTGTCCGGTTTGAGTGATTCCGCCGTTGACGAAACAAGCTGCGTTTTGATTGCCTTGCGCACAGTCGACCACGCCTTGGATAGCATTGAGAGATTCAAGAGGGATGTTGCCGCCAGATTGCACGGCTAAAACAGTGGCAGGCGCAACAAAAAGAAACGCGAAGAGGGCGATGATTATTTTTTTATCCAGCCTACTCATAGCAAGACATATTGTAGCACTATCCATCTAGCGCTGTGGGATGTAATTGTAAAAATCCTTTATGCGATACGGGAAGTACTTATTGTTACAAAAGTCATTTTGATCCGGGGTGATCTCTCCTGAATAGTCGCGCATAAACGATTGGTACGTACTATGTGAGTTGCATGTATTCAAGAACGCAGAGAGCTGACTTGCGATGGTTCCGGATTGCCGCGACGGAGGAATAGAGACTACACCAAAATCATTACCATCAGTTTTTGAAGCATAAGATGAAAATCCTGACTCCTCACCCCACATTGAGAGCGCAAATCGTGGGCTGACTCCCTCGGCTTTAGCCTGTTGTACGACATACTGACAAGCGGTCATCGTGCCATTTGGGTCAAATTTTCCGCTACTGTCTACTTTATGGGCGATGAGGGCCGGGTAGGGGGCTTTGCGGGCCGGACTATATGTGCATGCTACGAAAGAATAGAAGTCCTCATTACAGATTGCTGCAGTGCCGTCGGTGCCATTTTTCCATTCAGGAATAGTGAGGTCTGGTACATCAGCTGGCGGTGCACTAAATCGAGAAGCAAGATCAGTTGGGTCACTGCTGCTGCATTGATAAGAACTATACACAAGCGGGATGCCTCCACCGGCTGTAATACCACCACTCTTGCCATCACATTTAGCCACTTCTTGAAGCAGATATTGGTCTATCACTCCTTCAGGCGGTTGTGATGGACTGGGTGTGGCTGCTGTCACGCAAGCAGATGGACCCTGTGTAAGTATTGTCTCGAAGCCTTTGTATGGAACAGTCTTTTTTCCTGGTATTGGCCCACGAGTAAGGTTGCACACGAGTTCCCAAAGGGCGCGAGCGAGTTTCCCCCCGGGAACCTGAGGATTAATATCAAATTTTTGCAAATCGGGACCAACTATCTCACCCTGGAGATACACTGGTGTTTGATTTTGATTCCCACTAGCGTCATAGGTTACGTTGTAACCTATCAAATTTCCTTGAACTTGTGGCGAGGAGACAAACACGCTGTTGGCGGCTCCATTTTTTGGTTTGGTGTCGTTAAGTTGGAGATACTTCCAGGGCCTCTTTCCACTTGAATTATCTTTTTCGCGCCAAGCGAAGTTGAATTGGGTGGGCGGCGACTGTAAGGGACTTGGGGCAGGGACAAACACGTTTAAGAAATTTGTCTCATAGTTGGTGATATTTCTATATTCCTCGGGAAGCAGAAGATAGGTACGGATTTTGACATTTTCATAGAGCGGCATTTTCTCCGCTTTTGCTCTCAGTGTGGCTTTTGCCCGAATGCCAATTTCATTCACGGGGTCGGGATTGGGTATGGGATTAATTTGTTGTTTCCGCTGGTCGGCTTTTTCTCCCAAGAGATCATCGGCTTGGCAGGTAGGATCTTCGAGGTCTCCAATCGCGGGGGATACGCCCTGAGCATTTATACGTTTCACTAATATTGACTCGATAGTTGATCCACCCGAATCAATGTCAACACACTCAAAACACTTGATAAATTCATCACTAAATGGTGCGGGATTCATCATGCCTGTTCCTTGTTTTATCCGGCTCCAGAGTGTTTTAATGTCCTGCTCGGCTTGCTTCTCAACGGTTTTTTGCGTGTCAGAATCCATGAGCGATTTCATCACGTGCATCAATCCGCTGTCATAATTGGTCGTGGGAATGCGGGCAGTTTCTGGACTCGGATTTTCAAGTGGTTTAGAGACCGAGAAGCCCGTAGGCACATAGACTTTCACGACGCGGATACGCTGATGGAGTTTTGACAATCCGTACTGGGATTCATTACCGGCTCCATAGGGAGTCCCATCCGGCGGAACAGGGGGATTTAAATTTGGATCGATGGGGGAGAACCAGTTGGCATAAAAATTAAGATCGGCATCAGTTTGTGGGTCAAACTTCACATCATCAAAGTACTCTACGATGTATGCAGGTTTAAATCCGAGTGGCATAGTCGTCTCTACTTTTGCGAACGCTTGATACCAACTTCCGCTCCGGTCAATTTTTGTACTATCGCAAGAGAAATTTGATGGTTTAGAGTTATAGAGACTTACGTACGAGTAAGCGGTGTTTGGAATTGCTTGGTCAAGCGCGCAGCGTCCATTGGTAATTGCTGCACTCCAACCTGGAGGTGGTGTGTTGTTAATTGCATTGACGCTCGGAAGTGGAGCTGAGCAAGCCTGCTGTATGGATTTTAGAAAATCTATGCGATCTTGGCACTCGGTCTGTTTACTGGCGAGGTGCTCAAACACTCCGTTTGCAATCGGGTGAAGCCGGTCGTAGCCTGCGGCCGCCTTGGCACCTTGGGCTATTTGTTGTTTGGTATATGCGGCGCCAAAGAAGCCCTCAAGATCATCAAGGCGCCTGGAACTGCGCTCTGGATCAGGAACGTCCGCGCCCTGGAAACGAAAAAGAGGGATTGTGGTACCGGAATAATTTATGAAGGCTGTGCCGATGACATCACGCACGAGACAGCGAGTTCCTGAGCAGTCGCCATCCACGGTATTAATGTATGTCGGCCCTTGCGGTCCCGATGCATCCGCTTTATCAACTTGTGATTCGTTAAGGATCAGCGGTCCGAGTGTGAGTTGTGACCCGCAAGTGAGCGTATAGTTTGCTGCCATTTGCTCTTTAAGTGCCTGTGTTTTTTGATCATCAATTCCGGGAAAAATATACATCGGGGCAGAGGGACCTGCTCCTCCCGGTAATCCTCCAGGGAAACCAGCTTCACCAATATAAAAAGGTTTTCAATTGCTTTGCTTTGAGCTAATGCCGCCATAGCGCTGGCCTTTTCATCGGCAGTGTAGTAGTGAGCAGATGTTATCGAAATAGCGCTCGCGCTGTTTGTTTGGGTAAAGTCTTTTTCAGGCGTGCGCGGACTATCACAGCGAGTAGCGTCTTGACTGGCCATCTGTCCATACCCGACACGGGGACTACCACTCTTGAGCATAGATCCGATGTCTTGTCCCCACGCTTTATATGCAGGCAATGCGGCGAGATTTCCGCCACAATGTGGCTCGTTAGCTAGTTCGTATCCGTATAGGGCAGAATTTCCACCCGTCGCGCTTAATATTGATTTTGCGAATGATTTGTATTCACCTTGATAGCCACTCTGATACCAATCGATACCGGCCCCCTGTGGCACACCGCCGCCGCCGTTACTATAGTCACCGATCGCGATGATGACTTGAATCCCTGCCCCCTGTGCGGCTCCTAGGACCCCCGCCATCAGTGATGCGTCACCAACTTTGGCGAAAACACGCACTACTTTTACTCCGCAATTATTTTTTAGCCAACTAAAGTGACTTGGTAGCTCACCGACGTGGAGTCCAGCGTCCCACATGTTCACGCCGACAAACTTATCGGGATATTGACCAGCTTTAGTTTTCAACATGGCGCATATTGCGGGGCCTGGATCTACATCTTGGAAAAAGGAATATTGGTCATTTCCAAATGGGGCACTGCGACTTCCAGAATATTGCCAAACTAGGTAACCAGTAGCGCCAGCCCCTAAGAAATCATCAATTTCTTTTCCAAGTACGGCTGGATCAAATGGAGTGTAGTCGGCGTGTGCTGGGGGTACAACATTACTTATTCCGGTCAACAGAAAAACAAAGAGAAGAGAGAAAGCTAATAATACTTTTCTCAAGCGGGTCATGAATTTATTATACCCTACGGAGAGCCAGGGAGCTGTGTTGTAAACAACAGTATCGATCCTACTCCGGTGAATGTAGCGAGGAAACGCAAAATCAGGTATGACGCCAGGGCGACGACTATACCGATGATGGCATAAGTGATTGCGCTTTTCCCCGACTCCACCCCTTTGGTATTAGAGCCCGCAGTTAAATACCTAAATCCGCCGATCAGAAACATGACAAACGCCGCAATGCCAACGATCGTGATAATCGTTGCCAGTAAATTCGCAACCAAACACTCAACGCCTTGGATAGTTGCTACATCGCCAGCACCAGGTGTCGTGGATCCGACACAGCGATTTCCTGCTGTCCATGGAGATTGCGCTAGAGTTGGGGTAGCAAACGCGAAAAAGGTAAAGACAAACGTAAAGAAAATTTGGACGAGGCGAAGTTTCATAAAGCCATTATAACGCAAAACCCCGCCCTTCGCGAAGGGCGGGGTGAAGTTCAAACAAATTTAGTATGCCGTTGGGATATTGATGTTGCCACCAACATTGATTCCGAAGAATGATCCCAAGACCTTTGAGATTGCAAAGGCAGCTGCGACGATCGCCAGACCAATAATAGCGTTAGTGATCTTCTGGCGAGCTGATTCGGTCTTGCTCTTGTCACCACCGGCGGTGATCCA
>DATIJC010000010.1:0-7627 GCA_035479015.1 Patescibacteria group bacterium
TAACAGTTATAACAGTTATATTGATGATGTTTCTCTCCTGGAATCAAGTGAAGGGGTATTACCAAATAAATCATTGGGCAATCATCCATGCGGGACAGATAGCTGACAAGATCTTGCCAGCTGACGCAAAAGTTATTGCTCCCTACCAAGGAGACACAGCGTTTTTATTCCAGACAAACCGTACAGGCTGGCCCATTGGTTTTGACATTGATAAAAAAATATCGGAAGGTGCTGCGTACTATGTCAGTGTAAACTTTGATGATGAGACAAACGCGCTCATGAAGAAGTACACTGTTATCGCAAAAACCAAGGAATATGTCATCATTGATCTAACAAAACCTTTATGAATATTTTAATGTTGACGCCATATTTGCCTTACCCACTCGTGTCAGGTGGTCAAATCCGCACATATAATTTGCTAAAGAATTTATGTACGCAACACAACATTACATTGTTTTCGTATATCCGTAGCGATGATGAACGCAAGTACATATCTAAACTCGAACCATATTGCAAAAAAATTGTAGTATTTAAGCGGGGTCCAGTGTGGACACCCAAGAACATCTTGCTGTCACAGTTCTCGTTTCATCCGTTGCTTGTCACGATGTACCGATCTATAAAACTTGAAGCTGCGATCCAAAAAGAATTACAAAGTAACAAATACAATTTAATCCATGCTGAGACGTTTTACATGATGCCCAATATTCCAAAGACTATTTTGCCTGTCATTCTGGTCGTACAGACAATTGAGCACTTAGGATATAAAGAATTTACACGCCGATTAGCTCTTCCATTTTTAAAACCATTTTTATATTGGGATGTGCGAAAAATTAAATATTGGGAAGAGCACTATTGGAGGACTGCCACGCGCCTCATTACCATGAGTGAGGAAGACAAGCAGTACATTTTACATCGTGTCCAAAATGTAGGTTCTATTGATGTGGTGGCGAATGGTGTAGATATTGAGTTTTTCCGGCAAACGAAGAAAGAAAAAACCAAGGATTTTAACATTCTCTTTGTCGGTACTTTTAAGTGGCTGCCCAATGTGGAAGCGGTTACATATTTGGTTGAACGAGTGTGGAAGCAAATATCAGCAGCAATACCGAATGCGAAGTTACTTATAGTGGGGAACTCTCCATCGCCCAAAATTGAGAAATATGCAGTTGATGATAAAACAGTAATCGTAAAAGGACATGTGCGTGACATTCGAGATGCCTATAGTAAGGCAAATGTTTTATTGGCTCCGGTTTGGAGTGGAAAAGGAACCCGGTATAAGATTTTGGAAGCGATGGCGACTGAAACTCCAATTGTAGCGACACCCCTCGCGGTGGAGGGACTGGGAGTAAAGGATGGAGTACAGGCACTGATAGCGGATACAGCAGAGGATTTAGCTGCATCCGTGATCAAACTTCAGTCTGATTCTAAGCTCGCTGCTACTCTAGCCAATAATGGTAAACAACTTGTGGAGAAGAACTACGATTGGAAGAGCATTTCAAAAGATCTAGATACAATTTATAACCAAGTAGGACGATGAAACAACCAAACCTCACTATCGTAATTCTTTCCTATAACACGAGCGAATTGACTCTGCGCTCAGTTGAGAGCGTTTTAGCGCTACAGCTCAAATGTGTCGTAGTTGATAACCACTCCAGCGATGACACGATAAGGAAACTACAAACACTTCAGGATGATAATCTAAAAATAATTGCGTTGCAGGAAAATAAGGGCTTTGCTAGCGGGAACAACGTTGCGCTTCAAAAAGTTACCACAGAGTTTGTGATGCTTTTAAATAGCGATGCATATTTTGACAAAGAAACTAATCTATTAAGTATTATGGAGTATTTTAGTCAGCATCCTGAAATAGGAGTCATGACTCCAAAGGTTGTGTTGAGAAATGGGGCACTTGATCCTGCATGCCATCGAGGGTTCCCTACTCCTTGGAATGCATTATGTTATTTTGGCAAGTTAGAAAAGCTTTCGTGGGGGTTTCCTATTTTGAACCGGCTTTTTGGAGGGTATCACCAAACGTGGAAGGATCTAAGTATCGTGCATGAAGTAGATGCGTGTACAGGTGCGGCGATGCTTATCCGCAAATCCGCTATGGATGCAGTTGGGTTATTGGATGAGCAATTTTTCATGTACGGTGAAGACCTCGACTGGTGCTATCGGTTTAAAAAAAAAGGATGGAGGATCGTCTACTTCCCAGCTGTCATCGTGCACCACGATAAACACAGCTCAGGACTCAAAAAGGGCCATTCTCAGAGCACGCATGCCTTTTACGAGGCGATGAAGTTGTTCTACCACAAACATTACAGACACACATTTCTCTCAGGGCTTATAATCACTGCAATTAACTTTCTGGAGAACAGGCGATGAGTATCCAAACCAAAAAACGCATAGGCATAGACTGCAGACTAGCAGGTGTGGAAAATGCTGGTATCGGTAGATACATTGAAGAACTGGTACGCCGGGTCATACAAGACGAGCGGTTCGAGTGGATACTTTTCCTCTCACGCAAAAACCAATTGGATTGGTTAACCCCCAGAGATGGCGTAAAAATCGTCATTGCCAACACCCGTCATTACACGCTACGTGAGCAAGTCTTCATGCCCAAAGTGTTTGCCAAAGAAGAATTAGATCTGCTGCACGTTCCGCATTTCAATGTACCACTGTTGTACAAAGGTCCGTTTGTGACCACGATCCACGATCTATTGTGGCATGAGCAACGGGGCAGCCGCGTGACAACCCTTTCGCCGCTCATGTATACACTTAAATATGGAGCATACAGGTTAACCACTTCCAAAGCAGCTACAAAGGCTGCGGCGATCATTGTCCCGACCAAAAGCATTAGTAAAACTATTCAAAAACTCCTGCCCAAGGTGGATGGTAAGAAAATTCATGTGACGTATGAAGGTGTCGATGAAAAGTGGTTTAACTCTGCGACATCACGGGGACAAGCTGAAAAAATATTATTCTATACGGGTTCGCTCTATCCACATAAGAATGTGCTATTAGTGGCAAAGGCCTTGCAGCAGCTTCCAGAATACACACTGTGTATCTCGTCATCCCGTTCAGTGTTTCTGAAAAAGTTTTTAAAGGAAACTGTCGATTTAGGGGTGAGAGAACGGGTGCGCTATTTGGGACATTTAAGTGATAATGAACTGCGCCGTTGGTATGGGCGCAGTTTTGCGCTAGTTCAACCATCTTTTTCCGAAGGGTTTGGATTGACTGGCTTGGAAGCAATGGCCGCGGAATTGCCTGTGCTTGCGTCTGATATCCCTGTATTTACAGAAATCTATGACGGGGCCTGTGAATCTTTTGATCCAAAGTCATTAGAAAGTTTTGTGACTTCACTTCACAAGCTTGAAAAAGCCGACAAGGAAAAAGTTGTAAAAAAAGGAATCGCTCAAGCTAAAAAATTCTCCTGGGATAAAATGGTTAAAGAGACGATCGATGTGTACGAAGGAGCATTAAAGTAAATAAGTGCGGTTGATTGTCATTCCTGCGAAGGCAGGCTTTGGAGCACCCCTGAGGTGAATCCAGACAATGAAGAAACATCAATATTTTGTATACATTCTGGCAAGTGAACGAAACGGCACTTTGTATATTGGAGTGACCAACGATTTAATTCGTAGAGTTGGGGAGCACAAAGCTGACCAGCTGAAAGGTTTTACAAAAAGGTATGGGGTTCATGATTTAGTTTGGTTTGACCAAACGGATAATGTTGATGATGCCATTTTGCGTGAGAAGCAATTAAAAGAGTGGAAACGATCATGGAAAATCAGACTAATTGAAGAGAATAATCCGGAATGGGAAGATTTATATGGAAATTTACTTGGTTGACTGGATCCCTGCCTTCGCAGGGATGACAGAACATTCGCAAAGATGACTGGAAGACTTTCATGATTACAGAACCGCGTACTGCTATCGTGTATGACAGAGTGAATAAATTTGGCGGAGCGGAAAGAGTACTGCTTGCACTGCGTGAAGCATTTCCACAATCCGTATTATTTACTTCGGTGTTTGATGCCGAAGCCGCTGGTTGGGTGGGCGACTGGGAAGTGCGCACAAGTTTCTTGCAAAACCTTCCGTTTGCCGAAAAGCACCATGAATGGTTTGCGGTTCTCATGCCGCTCGCATTTGAATCATTAAATTTTGATGGTTTTGACATCGTCATTTCAGTAACTAGCGAAGCGGCAAAAAGCATTATCACGAAACCAGAGCAATTGCATATTTGCTACTGTTTGACACCAACCCGTTACTTATGGAGTCACACGAGCGAATATGAAGGAGAGCATTTTCGTTGGCTCAAACAACTCTTTTTTTCAAAATTGCGCGAAATAGATTTTATTGCTGGCGCCAGGCCGGATGTGTTCATTCCTATTTCAAATCTAGTGAAGAAGCGTATCGAAAAGTATTATCACAGAGAGTGCGAAGACGTTATATATCCACCATATACACAAGTTACATGTTACAAACCTCAAGTTTCAAGTAAAGATTATTATTTGATAGTATCAAGACTTGTATCGTACAAACGAATCGATTTAGCAATCGAGGCCTGTTTATCCTTACAAAAAAAACTTGTGATAGTTGGAACTGGAAGCGATGGAACAAGACTCAAAAAATTAGCAAATAACTCACCACTCATTTCATTTGTAGGTTTTGTGCCGGATGAAAAGTTAGGTGAATATTACGCAGGTGCCAGGGCACTACTTTGTCCCCAGAAAGAGGATTTTGGTATAGTTAGTTTGGAAGCCCAAAGCTTTGGGACACCTATCATCACCTACGAAAATAGCGGAGTAGCTGAGACTATAAAGTTAGGGGAAACTGGTCTCACTTTTGGCGAGCAAACTGCAGAAAGTCTAGTGCAGGCTTTGCAAAAGAGTGAGGACTTTACTTGGGATCCAAAGCAGATGAAGGAATGGGTTAGTCGGTTCGCTCTTGATCAGTTTCTTGTCAGGATCCGGGGGCTGGTACATGATATGATGTCAAAACGGAAAGGATACTATGCCTAAAAATCCACATCTATACATAGTTATCTTGGCAGGTGGCGGTGGGACCAGACTCTGGCCCAAAAGCAGAGAGAAGACGCCAAAGCAATTTTTAAAGTTGTATACACAAAAGACCCTCATGCAGGACACTTATGAGCGGGCTCTCATGTTTGCCGATCCGGACCATGTCCTGGTAATCTCCAACAAGGAATATGTTGCAGACGTCAGGTTACAACTTCCCGATGTTCCACCAGAGAATATAGTTGGTGAGCCTCAAAAGCGCGAAACCGCAGCCGCTATGTTTTTAGGTGCACTCCTTGCATATAAGAATGATCCAGAGGCTGTAATTGTGAACTTGGCATCAGATCATGTGGTGACGGATGAGAAAGAGTTCACCCATGTGATTGCAGCTGCTGTAGCTGCTGCCACGTCCGGTGAGCATCTCGTGACAGTTGGCATATTACCGCAGTTCCCCCACTCAGGTTTAGGGTACATCAAAATTGATGATGAGATAAAAAGAATTGACCGCCTACCGGTTTTCCGTGTGACGAATTTCACTGAGAAACCGAATGTCGCGACTGCCAAAGCATTTATTGCGACGGGCAAGTATTTCTGGAACGCGAACAATTATGTGTGGAGAGCGGAAAGTCTCATCGCTGCATTTAAAAAATATCGACAGGATATGTACGATGTAATGTATGGTTTGTTGGAGACAATTAACACGGGTAGGTTTGTGCAATCACTGGAAGCAGCATATGAAAAAGTGGAAAAGATTTCCATTGACTATGCGATTTCTGAGAAAGCAGAAAATCTGGTGTTAATACCGGGAGACTTTGGTTGGAACGATATTGGTGACTGGAAAGTCGTCTATGACCTGCAAGCAAAAAATGAGACAGGCAACGTCGTGATGTGTGAAACAGAAGGCGGCAAAGTGGTCTGTCATGATTCATTCAACAATTTAGTACATACTCACGATCGATTGATCGCATTGGTAGGCATGGAAGACACTGTAGTCGTCGATACAGGTGAAATATTACTTGTTATGCCAAAGAGCAGGTCACAGGATGTCAAGAAGATTGTAGAACAGCTTAAAGAGGAAAAGTCAGAATTTATATGATTTCCTACGCAGAACAGAAGCGGATTCTCGATATTATTTCAGCCCTGCTGCTCTTTATAATCTTTTTACCGATATGGGTGGTTGTCCCCATTCTAATCTTGCTGGATTCACCTGGGCCAATTTTTTTCCAGCATCGCCGGGTCGGGAAAAATGGAAAACCAATTTATTTATATAAATTCCGCTCAATGGTAGCGGACGCAGATGAAATGCTGCACCAGAAGGATAATGAATTGCTCAAAGAATTTAAAAAAGGCGACTGGAAACTGCGAAATGACCCGCGTATTACGAGGATAGGAAAAGTACTGCGAGCCTTAACCATTGATGAGTTCCCGCAACTCCTAAATGTTTTGAAAGGCGAGATGAGCATTGTAGGTCCGCGTGCCTACGTAGAACAGGAGCTGCAGGAGCAGCAGGAGAAGTACCCGGAGACAAAACCCATTATCAAAGACATTCTTTCTATCAAACCGGGTATTACTGGTCCCTGGCAAACTTCGGGCAGAAACGATGTGCCGTTTAATGTCAGAGCTCGGATGGACTCCGAGTACGCTAGACAGCGAAATATCTGGCATGATATCGTTATACTGCTCAAGACTCCCAAAGCGATGTTATCGAAATGGTAAATTATGGTGCAACCCACACTCTCAAAAGATTTTGTAGCAGCTTTTGCAAAGTCAGAACAAAAATTTTCCTCTCCGCGCCGAAAGAAAGTATTTGTGGGAGTTGGCATTGTCTTTGCCGTGCTTTTATTTATTGGCCTCATAGGAGCATTTCTTGTGACACGTGTGTTGGCAATGAAGGGTGATGCTCTCGCTGTACGTACGGCTGCCAGTGAAGCATATGATGCGATCAAGAGTCAGAATCTTCCCGAGGCAGCGAACAAACTGACAGTACTTTCTGACAGAACACATGTCTTGTACCAGAAAACACAAGCTTTTTCGTGGATGCGCGTAATCCCAATCGTGGGTAATTATTACGGTGATTTACAACACGGTTTCACAGCCGGCTTTGCAGGAATAGAGGCAGCACAGCGTGCAGTGGCAGAGATAGAGCCGTACGCTGATGTATTAGGGTTCAAGGGACAGGGAACGTTTAATGGTGGATCTGCCCAGGATCGGATCGCTAAAATTTTGGAAACTCTTTCCAAAATTACTCCAGCTCTAGATGATATATCAGGAAAACTCTCCATCGTAGATAAAGAATTGTCTGCAATTAATGAGCGCCGGTATCCCGAAAAAATTGGTACTACCGTTATTCGCTCGCGTATAACTCAAGCGAAAGAGCTGGTACATGGGGCTAGCACTGCTTTGGTACAAAACCGTAGCGCGGTCGAGCTACTTCCTGATGTCGCGGGGGCAACGACCCGCAAGAAGTATTTGATCATTTTCCAAAATTCTGGAGAACTGCGTCCCACAGGTGGTTTCATGACCGCGTATGCCACGATAAATATCGATAAAGGAAAAGTAGAACCGGAAAATAGTGGTGATATTTATGATATCGATGCAAAATTCACTAATAAACC
>DATIJC010000011.1:0-52441 GCA_035479015.1 Patescibacteria group bacterium
TAGCCAATAGCACCACCCCAAAAGAAAATAGTATTCGGATTCGACTCATAGGGAAGGAAGGGATAGTCTAGCCGATCGCGTCCCAAAGGTCAACTTTTACCAAAGAGTATAATTTCTGGAATTATGCCTGGAAAATTAAAGGAGCGCCCCGTGTCTATTGAAGAACTACTTCATGAGACAACGACAAAGCCCGTGCAGGAAGATGGTGAAATCTTTCAGGAAGCCACCACCATGCGGGAAATGATTTCCACGTACGGAACAAATGAATATAATGAATTTCAAGTAAAACTCTTGTTTGAATGGGCAGGTCAATACGATCGAACGAAGAATAGACGCTTTCGCATGATGCTCTTTCGAGATCATATGGCTACCTTTGCTATTACTTTTTGCTCTCTTGTTGCGAGTATCTTTTCAAACGGTGCGCCGGAACCTTCGCGATCTTTTTATGTAAGTTTTCTCATAGCTGAGTTTTTCTTTTTGGTTTTCTGGAATGAGTGGGAAACCGTTTTCGGACATTCTAATGAAGAATTTGCACTTGAATGTTTAATACCTGATTTTGGCTCTGAAGCAAGAAATCAGAAAAAAATGGTTATTGAACATGCTGAGTATATGGGGCTACATCATGCCGAAGACTATTCTCTACGAAATCTTATACATACTTTAAAAATCATGGATGCTGATTACCGGAAAATGACACAAGAAATGGCTAAGGAGGATGAAAAACGCGATTAGCGTAACGAGGCGACAAGGATAGTCATTCCCCAGAAGGCATGAGACAAAATAATGGCGTTAATACTTTTTGTACGAAGAAACAGAACTCCCTGACCAAAGGCAAAACACGCCAGAAGTAAAAGCGGCATGATAGAGGCACTCACACCCACACTAACAATCTGCAGCGGGGCATGAAACAAAACAAAGAGCAGACTCATATACCCTACTGCCTGCCACTCATCTTTTAAGTGTCTAGTTAAAAAGGTCAGCACAAAACTAAAGAAAAAGAGTGACTCCCACCAAGCAGTAGCAAACGCTAATCCAAAAAGTTCCCAGAACTTTGCCGTCTGAAAAATCCCCGGCGTAAAAAAGTGTGTATGACCGGTACTGGCGACAATGAGAGCTAAGAAACCAAAACATCCACCTACGGCGAGTCCGGTAAACATCCCTGGCCAAAAAGTCTTCACATCAAAACCGAGCGTCGCATGCGATAAACGGCGCATGCGTGTCACTTTCCACACGGGCAATCCAAATACAAGAGCCTTGAAAACAACCTCATCAAACCATGTCGGGAAGTGTGTCGTGAACCGGTATAGCGTCAATGCGAAGAAGGCTACCAAAATCAGGTACCATTCGTAGTGTTTGCGGATGTGTGTAGCAAGATGCATGAGTCAACCGGCTACCCATTTTGTAAATGACCAAGGACTGCTTCAAAAGTTTGTTCCTTATTGGTCGAATAGGTATCGATACATACATCGTACAAATTGGGACGCCAAAAGTCGATGGGGTCGTCGGGTTTTGCCAGTCCCCTGTCCACCACCCACTCTTGCCATTGCTTTTTGTACATTCTGGTCCACTTCGCATTGTTGTCCGTGTACCGTTTGGTAATGTTCGCCTTCACATCTTCAACGGTTGCTCCATCGCGGTTCACAATTCTATCGATGCGAATCGCGTCATCACTGCACACAACCAATATCTTTAAAACATCCGGCACGCCCTGTGCCATGAATCCTGATAACCAAGATTCGAGAATCCACTTCTCTTCATTTTGCACTTTCTCACGCATCCCCATGTCAATTTTGCGGTCGAAATCTTCTTCATAATCAGCGGCGCTGTGATGGAGGGCTCCTTTTTCGTGAAAGATACCCTTCTCCAGCGCATAGGCGCGCATAAATTCACCACCGGAAAAACCACGCCACCCATCAAATTCCAAATGTTCACGAAGCAATTTTAAAAGAGTCGTCGATCCGCCACCAGGTAATCCGGAAATGGTGACGTTTTTGTATTTATAGTTGCCGTCCATAAGATACTCCCCATCACTTATTTTGATTCATGCATTGTAGCGCAACTTCCATCGCGCTACACACCTGATCTATTTTTTTGCGGGCCTCGTCTAAATTCAAGAGTGTAGCCTGCCCAATGTAGTAGTGAAATACATGATTACGGCACTCAATCCACGCGTTCCAAAGTTGCCTGGCTACCGGTGTCCCACAGGAGCGCTCCAGATCATCAAACAACCACCATTCATCCTTTTGCCGCTCGCCCACATCAGGATTGAGAGCTCGCCCAATGCGGAATCTCGTATCCACATAATCGGGCCTGTTGAGTATCCCCATGCGCTGTAGATACAACTTGATGAACCCTTCATAGGTTTTACCGATGGGAAACACGATAAATGAATAATCAGGAAGATTGGAACCCAACCGCTCCTCACGCTCGAGAAGTACAAAGGATTCACGTGCTAATACCTTGCCATTCTCTTCCAAAAATTTATACCAATTGGTTCCCAGTATGTCAGGACTTCTCATGATGATAAAATAGTACCATGAGTAAGCGGCGCAAGAACCAGCAGCGGCTCAAAGTTAATCTTTCTCGAGTGTTTCAAATACTGCAACGTTTGTCACTGCGTGCTAAAGTCGGCATTGCTGTTGGCGCTTTTTTGTTCCTTATATTGCTTCCGATTATTTTGTTCTTTCATGACCTCCCCTCTCCAAAACGGTTAAACGATGCACAAAATTTTCCTATCAGCACGAAGATTTTGGACCGTAACGGGAAACTGCTCTATGAAGTCTATGCCGATAAAAACCGCACACCCATCAAGCTAGCTGACTTACCTCCGTATGTCTACCAAGCTTCGATAGCCATTGAGGATCAGAATTTTTACCACCACTTTGGTTTTGATATTACCGGCATCATCCGCGCGCTCAAAAATACTATTTTCCAGCAGCGTCTCCAAGGTGGTTCTACCATCACCCAACAATTGGTAAAGACTGCCCTGCTCACCCCCAAACGGACAGTGTCGCGTAAAATAAAAGAAGCGGTGCTCACCCTCATGACTGAGGCGCTGTATTCCAAGAACCAAATACTGGAAATGTATTTAAATAACATCCCCTATGGTGGAACGTCCTGGGGAATTGAAGCTGCCGCCCACACATACTTTGATACTGATGCGAAGAATCTGACAATTGCGCAAGCCGCGCTGATAGCCGGACTGCCCGCCTCACCGACAACTTACTCACCGTTTACACGGCCGGATCTTGCCAAACAGCGGCAAGTGGAAGTCTTGAAGCGCATGTTAGCTGAAAAATACATTACTCCCGATCAAGAAAAAACAGCTGAGAGTGAGTCGCTCACATTTGCGACAAGCAAAATTGATATCAAGGCGCCACACTTTGTTTTCTACATCAAAGACCTCTTAAGCCAACAGTATAGCGACTATGACATTGCCCGTTCGGGATTGCGCGTCACGACCACATTAGATCTGGATATACAAAACAAAGCCCAAGCCTCTCTCTCAGCTGAAATTAACAAATTAAAAAATTACCGCGTCGGTAATGGGGCCGCAGTCATAACCAATCCCAAAACCGGTGAAATATTAGCAATGATCGGCAGCCGTGATTACTTTGATGCTACGCATGACGGTCAATTCAATGTCACCACGGGATTTAGACAGCCTGGGAGTTCTATCAAGCCATTAAATTATGTGACTGCATTTGAAAGTCAAAAGCTTACACCAGGGAGCATGCTTTTAGATATTCCGACCTGTTTCCAAGTTGCCGGTCAGCCAAATTACTGTCCCAAAAACTATGACGGAACATTCCGTGGTCCAGTGCAGGTCCGTTTCGCGCTTGGCAATTCCCTAAACATTCCCGCAGTGAAAACTCTGGCAATCAATGGTGTAAATAGTTTCATCAATTCGGCCACCGCCATGGGCATAACTACTTGGACAGATCCCACCCGCTATGGGCTATCGCTGACATTAGGCGGCGGTGAAGTGACAATGCTGGATATGGCAACTGCGTACGGAACTATAGCCAATGAGGGTGTACGGGTAAATCTGCATCCAATTCTCAAAATCGAGGATTACACAGGGAAAGTATTAGAACAATATGATCCGCAGAATACCGTCAAAGCAGTCGATGATTTGACGGAGCAAAATGCCTCGCCATCAGGGACCCTTGATACAAATGCCCTGGCCAACCGTGTGCTGCACCGCGCCACAACATACTTAATCTCACACATACTTCTGGATAATAATGCCCGTGAAGGTGCTTTCGGTCCATCAAGCCAACTCATCATCCCAGGACATACAGTCTCTGTGAAGACCGGAACCACCAATGACCTACGCGATAACTGGACTATTGGATATACACCGAATCTACTGACCGCGGTCTGGGTCGGCAATAATGATAATACGCCTATGAACCGCGCACTGGTTTCCGGCATTACCGGAGCGGCACCAATTTGGAATGACATCATGCGCTCACTTCTTAAAGGGGTCAAAGATGTGTGGCCAGACAAGCCGGACGATGTCCAGTCTGCCATCATCTGCGCTACATCGGGACTCGTGCCTGACCCAAATTCCCCTTGCCCTACCCGCACCGAATATTTTTGGCAAGGCACACAGCCCAACCAACTTGATGCAAGTTACCGTGATATTTGGATAGTTCCGACAACAGGTCTACCACCCAAAGCCGGAGACTCAACCGATGGCCTGCAAACGCAACATCATGAAATGTTATCCGATCCATTTACCAAAGATTACTGCGTTGACTGCACCCGACCAGTAGACGACAAGGGCCACACAGTATTTGAACAGTACTTTGTTCCTTATTCTTCAGGAACTTTTTCACCATGAAGGCTATTTTATTAGGAATTTGGTTGTCACTTTTTCCACCACCCACCACACACATTGAAACAATCAGTCAACATAGTGCCCCCGTGCAAATTCAGTCGCAATATTCTAAACCTACTATCTATGGATATGTCCCATACTGGACATATAAAACGGCACAGTTACCGGGAGTACTTACAGATGCTGCCTTTTTTTCTCTAACAATAGGTGGTGACGGATCACTCTCTGCTCTGCCGAAAAATGCGCTATCACAAAAACGCAGCGACGTCGTGCTGTCAATGATGGATCAAGATGCAATCCCCGTGTTTGTACGTAGTGAAAGTGCGCGACAAAATTTTATCAATCAGGTTGCTATCCTAATACAAGATCCGCTTTTGAAAGGAATCAGTATTGATGTCGAATATAGCGGCATCGTCGACCGGGATTTGCAATCACAATTCACAATACTTATCAGAAGTCTTTCAAACCTTCTTCATCAGCAACCGCACCCGATTAGTTTGACTATCGCATCATATTCCGACGCAGCGACTGTAGAACGTCTTACAAAGCCAAAAGAACTGGCACCACTTGTGGATCATCTCGTCGCTATGACGTATGACTATCACCGCCGTTCCAGCCCCAAAGCCGGACCCGTATCCCCCCTCTATGGAAGCAGCGAAACTTTATGGGCATCAGACATCATGGCGGATTTAAAATCCTACACCGATCAGGTTCCATCAGAAAAAATATTGCTTGGCATTCCTTTTTATGGGTACCAATGGGATGTTGTCGATACCATGCAGCACCCTTTCACGATCCCAAATACTGGAATGACTATCCAGTACAAGGATGTAGTGAAGCTACTTTACTCCGGCAAAGCAGTACGCCATTGGGATAGCAGTGCATTTTCTCCATATCTCACCTTTGATGATGAGGGCACGACAGCAATGGCCTACTATGACGATCCGCAGTCCCTTCTCTATAAATTCCAACTCGTCAAACAGGCTCACCTAGGTGGGATAGCCATTTGGGCATTGGGCTACGAAGGCACTACTAGCGACCTTTGGCAGACTATTCAAAAAGACCTACTATAACTACGTGCGATCAGTAATTGGTATAGAATTTCTAAAAAGCTCAAGTATTTTGACTTTTTTCCCCTTTGGATAACCGTCGCTTTCTCTGGAAAGAGAAACAAATATTTTTAATTTCTGTTCATCAAACTCACAATTACCGATCAAATTATAAGATTCCGATACTTTTCCCCGCGCACAACGTATCTCATTCCTATCAATAGTGAACTTTGGATTTGATATTGAAAAAGATCCAGAAAAAACTTCACGCTTCAATGTTTCGATATCTTTCGTCGCTTCCTGAATAAAAAGAAATCTGAGACGGATGTGGTTCCTACTATCTTCACCAGTTATTGTCGCTTCAATGGGTAAACCAAGGTCTGAATTGAAACGAACCTCATACCCACTGGCTCTGATTGCGTTCAACTCTTCTTCATCCATGTCAACCATGTCTACCAATTGTAGACCTCCTTCAGATTCGACCGATTGAGATAAAATCAAAAGTGGAACTTTTCGTAGTGTTTTACAAGACAATGGCGCTAGTGGTAAAGAACCAAAAGTGGAAAAATCAGTAATAAGTTCATCCAAAGAATTAATCAACTGGTTCGCCACTTTTCCAAGTCTGTTCTTACTGTCTACCGCATCAGGTATTTGTTGCAAAAGTGTGTGCCAAAAAAATTCTATTTTCTTTATCCGTGCCTCATTCTCAATATCCGCACTTGTCCTTTCGTCGAAAAATGTTCTAACCGTATCGATTAAATTCATATGGGCTTGATTATACCTTTTCCCTCTTCTCGATAACACCTCTGCCTGATAGTATGCGAGACAATGAGGCAGAAATCGCGGAAATATCGATCAAAAAACGTATTCTTTTGGATGGGAATTCCCCTCTTTGCACTGGTGTTTTCACTGGTGTCTTTCTTTTATGGGCAAGCACAAAACTTTCAAGAAAGTTTCTATATTTGGAATCACAAAAGTTATGACGGTTTCCCGAAAGTTGCAACATTCACACTTCGCCTCGGTGCAATCCTGCTCATCCCCGCTCTTTGGGGAATCCTGCTCTTTGGACTCTCATCAAAAATATTAGTCAATTTACCTACGCCGGATGATCTGCGCAATCATCAATCAGCACTCACCACAAAAATTCTGGACCGCAATGGGACACTGCTCTACAGCATCTATAAAGAGAAAAACCGCACACTCATTAAACTCTCGGATTTACCAAAGTACTTCACTGACGCAACAGTCAGCATCGAGGATAAGGATTTCTATTCGCACAAAGGCATATCCATCCCAGGAATAGCCAGATCAATATCTTTGTTTGTCGAACAAGGAAAAGTGCAAGGTGGTTCCACCATTACACAGCAACTTGTCAAAAATACAGTGCTGTCTAATGAGCGCACGCTCTCCCGTAAGGCTCGGGAGATCCTCGTTGCCTTACAAGTAGAACGGTCGTTTAGCAAAGATCAGATTTTGGAGATGTACGTCAATGAGGTGTCATACGGTGGAACGCTGTACGGGATCGAAGCAGCAGCCCAAAACTATTTTGGGGTAGATGCATCAAAGCTGGATATTGCACAAGCTACCTTTCTTGCCGGACTGCCAGCAGCACCCAGCGTGTATTCGCCATATGGATCAAATCTAGAGTTAGGGATGGCGAGGCAGCGTGAAGTCTTACGGCGCATGGTAGAAGATGGAAAAATTTCACCACTGCAAGCCGAAAGCGCAAAATCAGAAAAGCTGGTTTTTCAACCGCCGCATACGGATATCAAAGCCCCACATTTTGTCATGTATGTACAGGATTTACTAGCTCACTCGTTTGGCGAAGAAGCACTCTCACAAGGCGGGTTAGAAGTAACGACTACACTCGATTACAGCGTCCAAGAAGCGGCAGAACAGATCGTGGAATCACAAGTCAATAGCTTGCGGCCTCTAAAAGTAGGGAATGGTGCAGCCCTCATAACTAATCCAAAAAGCGGAGAAATCCTCGCTATGGTGGGGAGCAAAAACTTCTTCGATACAAAACAGGATGGCCAAGTAAATGTGACAATCCGTCCACGACAGCCAGGCAGCTCCATCAAACCGATAATGTATGCTGCGGCATTTGAGCGCGGGCTGACACCCGCAAGTATTGTCGACGATAGCCCTATCTCTTTCTCAGCTCCAGGTCAAGTTCCCTATGCACCAAAAAATTATGACAGCCGCTTCCACGGACGGGTGACAATCCGCACAGCCCTCGCAGCCTCCTACAACGTCCCTGCGGTGAAGACCCTCGCGAGCATCGGTGTCGCCAACATGGTGGAAATGGGACGTCAATTGGGAATTTCTACCTGGGACGATTCATCCCGTTTCGGTCTCTCACTGACTCTAGGTGGTGGCGAAGTACTGATGACAGATATGGCGACTGCATACAGCACCTTTGCAAATATCGGGACGACTGTACCGCTACAGGCAATCTTGACTGTCAAAGATTCTCATGGAAATGTTTTGTACCAGAATCCCTGTATTCAGACTAGAGAACCCTGTGGCGGGCACAAAACACTTGATCCACGCATCGCATATCAAATCGTCAATATTCTCTCAGATAATGAGGCACGGACTCCCGCTTTTGGCAACCATTCCGTGCTTACCATTCCCGGCCAAGAAGTCGCAGTCAAAACAGGAACTACCAATGGTTTGCGTGATAACTGGACGGTAGGTTTTACCAATGACCGCCTAGCCATTGTCTGGGTCGGCAATAACGATAATTCACAAATGAGCCGCGTTACTTCAGGAATCACTGGAGCCAGTCCAATTTGGAATACGCTCATCCGGTTATTTTTGGATCCCAAGTCCCCAAATCACTTTCCTATCCCCAATGACCTCTCTACAGTTTCCCTTTGCCGGAATGGATCCAGTGCACAGTGCGGTGCCTGCCAGCCATATACGGAATACTTTTTACCGGGGACGGAGCCGCAAAATACGTGCAATGTGGCTGTCGCAACACCCACACCTCAGCCAATACAAAAGCGTGACAAAATCCTAAATGGAGCGAATATTGTCTCTAAACCCTAATCTCTAATCTCTGTTTTTAGTGTTGATTCCAGAAGATAAGCGAGATCATGAGAAAGATGACAAAAAAGACGAGTGCGATCCAACGGGTAGGATCTTTGCGCTCCTCTTTCTTCACTTTCCTAGAAAGTTCTCTCTCGGAGGCTTCTACCTCTTCAAGCTTGGGCTGATTTTTCTTTTTGTTTAACATGGGCAACAATCAAGTCTACTACCTCTTCGATCGATAATGTACTCGTATCAATAACTTGCGCCCCCTCCACAACGTGGAGTGGATCAACATCACGCTCCATATCCCGACTATCACGCTCCAATAAATCCGCATGCACTTGCTCGAAAGTCACATCCTCACCCTTTGCAAGCAGCTCTACATGACGGCGGCGTGCCCGCTCAGTATCAGTTGCCGTCAAAAAGATTTTCATATCAGCATCTGGGAGAACACGGAATGTAATGTCACGGCCTTCCATGACGACACTCTGTGCTTTGGCAATATCTTGTTGTTGGCGGACTAATTCGATCCGCAGCGCTTTGTGCGCCGCAACAATGGGTACGCCGCGGCTCACTTCGACTGTCCGTATTTTCCAAGAAACATCTTCGTTATCTATAAGTACCGTTGTTAATCGCCCATCCTGCTCATCCGCAGTCGGAGTGTGCATAGAGATTTTATGTTGTTTGACTACTTGCACAACCGAAGTCTCATCTTCCAGAGGAATATTGGCTCTAAGTGCTAACAAACAAGCGACTCTGTACATCGCGCCAGTGTCGACATATAAAAAGCCGAGACGCTGCGCTACTAATCTAGATACTGTACCCTTACCTGCAGCCACAGGTCCGTCGATTGCTATTTGAAAATTCTTCATAACTACCGATTATACCCGACACGTTCTACTACCTGATCTACGACTTCGCCAATAGAAAGTTTTGTTGTATCCAGCAACCAGGCATTTTCAGCGGGGCGCAGTGGATCGATAGCCCTGGTCATCTCACGCGTATCTCGATCCAATATGTGTTTTCGTACTTCTTCTCGTGACAGTGGAGTTCCTAATTTTCCCAATTGGGTGAATTTGCGCTCTACACGTGTCTCAATGGCAGCATCTAAGTAAATTTTGAGTTGAGCGTTTGGTAACACCTTCGTACCGATATCGCGACCCTCCATCACCACATCATGACTGTCAGCGATTATTCTCTGCTGATTAACAAGTTCCTCACGCAAGTTTTCGAGGATAGCAACCCTGGATGCAGCCAACCCTATCTCTTCCTTGCGGATTTCCCAGGAAACATCTTTTCCGTCCAAAAGTACAGTCGTTAATCTCCCATCTGCTTCTTTCCCTTTTGGTACACGCATAGAAATTTTATGTTTTCTTACTTCAGCGACAATTTTTTCTTCGTCACCAAGAGAAATTTTCTTTTGCAGCGCAATAAATGCACTGGCTCGATACATTGCTCCGGTGTCGACATATAAAAAGCCAAGTTTTTTGGCAAGCAGCACCGACACACTCCCCTTGCCAGCTGCAACTGGTCCGTCTATAGCTATCTGAAAAGGCGATCGCATAACTACCTATCCTACACGTTTCTTTACATTCGAAAAGATTTGACTTTAAATCAAACAGGAAGACAATGGTCAGCGAAAGGGGTGTTTATGTGTGAAATTCTCAATATTATGGCAGTACATCATGAAGCGCGTAACCTTATTACTTTGGTTCGAGTAGATAAATTAAGAAAAGACGAGGCAATTAATAAGTTGCGTCAAGATTTCTCGTTGGAGCCTGAAATGGCACAAACATTGTTCGCCGAAGCAGAAGACTTTAAAAATCTATCGTAGTAGACCGGTTTTGGCACCAAGACTTTGCACTACACTGGTCGCATTATCGACAGCAAAAGCAATTGCTTCATCCAGAGATTTACCACGAAGCAAAGCCCCCACTAAGCCGCTGGCAAATGCATCACCAGCACCAAGTTCGCTGACAGCTTTGACTGGCTTTGCCTCAAAATGACGGGAAGAGCCATCCTGATAGATTTCCCCGCCGTCTTTTCCTTTGGTAATCACTAGTAATTTCCCCATTTTAAATAACCGTTCTTTTTTCGACTCAATGACAGCAAATTCTTGATCGTTGACGATAATTTGATCACAGACATATTCGAATAAATCCCCGGTACGCAGCACTACGTCTTCCAACTCATCTTTGCTTGGATTCCATGACAACCCCACTTTGTGATCACGGCACCATAGAAACAGTTCACGGATCAAATCACTATTGCCGACCGAGGAGAGGTGGATATGTTTCGTGCCTTCCAGAGATGCATAGGGAATATCCTGGTGCGACAGTTGGTACGATGCACCGCGAAACGTCATAGCGCTACGCGACCCATCAGGAGCCACCATTATTGCAGACATACCTGTTTGCTCGTCCGGCATCTCTACTACTAGTGACGTATCTACTCCTTCACGGGCACACTCATCGATGATCACTTGTGCGGCTGGATCTTTTCCCAATTCACCCACAAATGCAGCTTTTAACCCCTGGCGGGCAAACGACACACTCGTGTTGGTAGCGGCGCCTCCTGAGGAAAGCACTGCTTGTTCTACGTTCACTTTTCCACCCGAAATCTCACACAGCATCATTTCACCTGAGACGGCCGTGGGGGTGAAACTTTTGGACACAAACAACATATCCAAAACTGCACTTCCGATAGAGACAACATCAAAATTTGTCATACGATCGTCCTTGTTTGCATTTCCTGTTCAAACTCATCAAAAATATAGAGTACTTGTTGGATATCTGTGGCAATACGGAACACTTTCATTTCCGGACCTTCGATCAAAAAATTCTTGGTGATCACCGAAATGACTTCTTTCCAAAATTCACCAAATAGTATGAAAGGTTTGTGGTGGCCATAGTACAAATGCGCTAGTAGCCACGCGGTTGCCCACTCTGAGAGTGTCCCTGTCCCGCCATAGAAAATGACAAATGCGTCGGCGTTATCCATCAGAGTAAACATGCGTTCAATATAGTTTTTCGTGCGTATCTCTTTATCGACAATATTACTCTTGTCTCTCCCTTCAAAGTTTGGCATGTCGGTCGGATAAAAAGTCACTGCTAAAGAGTGACCGCCCACCGATCGTGCTCCCTGTGAAGCCGCCTGCATCACACCTGGTCCGCCACCGTCGACAATCAGTCGACCTTCTTTCGCCAAAAGCTGGGCAACTGAAAATGCGTCTTTATATACGGGATGATCCTCTTTTATGTCTGCGGATCCAAAGATCGCTACCCGCTTGATATATGGCGAGTATTTTGGCGACGGGATGTTTGACTGAACCTTCATCATAAAGACAGAGATAAGAGATTAGAGATAAGAGGTAAGAGCATAAACACAGGACGCACAAAAAATTTCGGTTGTGAGACCCGATATAAGTGTACGAAAATTAAGAGAGGGCTGCAATTGCAGTCGACAAATTGGCAGAGTCCCACAAATAACTTCCAGTGACTAATTCATCGGCTCCAGCTTCGCGGCATAATTTGGCCGTCTCAGGATTGATCCCAATGTCCACAGCAATGGCAAATGGGAGTTTTTGTTCATCTTTGATTTTTTTAAGTTCTCTGATTTTGGCAAGCACTTTTTCGCCAGCAAATTCCTCTCCCTGCTCCCCTGCTTTGTTTCCCATGACTTGAACGACAGCTAGTTTTTCGAAACAATTTTCTTCAATCGAATCTACTGGGGTATGCAAATCGAGTGAGAAACCTGCTTTCAAACCAAACTCGCCCACTCTATGGATAAAGTCATTCTGACTTTCCATCCGCTCAATCTGAGCGATGACCGTACCGATTCCAGGCACATGACTGCATTCGACCACTTCATCGATTGGGTCATTGGTCATCAGATGAACATCAACAGTTAGGCCGTTTAAATTTACTTCGATCAAATCTACTGGATAAATCGTGAGGTTATCTGCAAATAACGGATCGATTATGTCAACTTGCACCCGTGACAACTTTGACTCGCGCACTACTCTATCCACTTGTTCCTGGATCACATTGATTGAGTCAGAAAGGATGGCGGGAACTACTGAAATCATAGTAGATACTATATCATTGGAATATATGGAAACCTTCACGATTCACAGCGAAGCTGATGTCAGCGCACTTCCAGAAGAAAATGCAAAAAAATTGGTAAAGCTCTTGGCGATGATGGATAGACCGCTTGAGACACTTCCGATAGTAGAGCAGTTGCCAGCTCTCCAAAAGAGCAAAATACTATTTGATTCAAGAAACAACAAGTCCGCAGATACTGATTATGTCGCTTTTCGCAGAACTGTATGGCTGGCGCTGCTGGAAAAAATTGGGTTAAATACCCAAACTGTCTAGTTTTTGAATGCGGCGGATGTGACGCTCGCCATGTGAAAACGGCGTCGACAAAAATACGTGGACGAGTTCCTTTGCTTCATTTTCACCTGTCCAGTCTCCAGAGATCCCGATGATATTTGCATCGTTGTGATGCCTGGCATGTACCGCACTTTTTTCATCGTAGACGCTGACAGCCCGCACGCCTTTTATACGGTTCGCCGCAATCACCATGCCGCCGCTTGACCTACACAAAAGTATCCCTCGATTTTGCACATCCTCCACCACTTTTTGGGCAACTGCAAATGCATAGTCTGGATAATCGTCATTCGGATCTAAGACAATAGCGCCTAGATCTTCAAATGGCATCTGCCACTCATGTAACCAACCTTTCACTTTTTCCTTTAGTTGGAACCCGCCGTGGTCACATCCTAGATATATCATACTGGTATACTATCACCTTGAAGTGTTTAGTTGGAGAGGTCGCATAGTGGTCTAGTGCCTCCGCTTGGAAAGCGGCTGGAGGGTTCTCCCTCACGCAGGTTCAAATCCTGTCCTCTCCGCCTTCGTCCCGCAATGCGGGACTTCGGCGGACAAGTCCGCTAGAATAGGCATATGCAAAATTCAAAATATCTTGCCGAATTTATCGGCACATTCTTTTTAGTCACAGTTGTAGCATTCACGGGTAACCCACTTGCTATTGGTGCAGTACTGATGACGATGGTCTATGTATTTGGCCACGTCAGTGGGGCTCACTTCAATCCGGCAGTAACGTTTGCTTTTTGGTTGAAGAAAAAGATGACGGGAAAAGAATCACTGTATTATGTTTTATCTCAATTTTTAGGCGCGCTTGTTGCCGGCATTTTTTACTCTGTAAATACACGTTCTCTTTTCCTGCCCGAACCAGCCCTTCACGTCTCTTTTCTATGGGCAGTTGTCATCGAAGCGATATTTACATTTTTACTCGTAAACACGATTCTTCACACCGCCGCGGACAAAAGAGTCAAAGGCAACCAATATTTTGGTCTCGCAATCGGCGCAGCATTATTTATAGGAGCTACAATTGGCGGACCAATCTCAGGAGGAGTCTTTAATCCAGCCGTTGGAATCGCCCCTTGGTTACTATCTACTCAAACAATTGGAAGTAATTTATCAGTCTTATTTATCTATCTCTGCGGTCCCTTGCTTGGCGCACTTGCAGCCTCCGCAATTAACGATAAATAATCGTTGAGAATTAGTATCCCTCACTAGATTGACCACCGAAATGAATACCGGCGTAGGAGCGGTTATCTTCTTGAGTCATTGCCAAACGAACTGACGTACCTATCCCTAGGATAAGGACAATCAAAAGTATAATCAGCACGAGAATTTCTAGTTTATGTTTTTTCATTAATTGCCTCGTGTAGAATGATACTATTCATATCCTATGAGTGAACAGAAAAGAAATCCATTGGAATCACTTCGAACCACAAGCATGTACTTTACACCCGGAGAGCCTGGATACATTCCGGGCAGTTTAAATAGGAAGGAAAGGAAATCTGATCATGAAGTTTTCATGTATATCCGAAACGGAGTAAAAGAACTGAAAAGTGGTAGACCTTTTGGCAAACCAATACAATTAGACGCCAGACAGACCGAAATTGTACTGGCTCGCCTCAAGTGGGACAAAGTAGAAATTGGCCAGCCAATTGAATATTCTACCGAAACAATAGAGGACAAACCAAAACAGGGATCAGAAACTTTTAAGTTATCTGAAGGTCTTTATTTCCGTATAACATATGGAACGCAAGATGACGGAGAGGAAGGTTTTTCACAATCAGTGTTCCCCGAGGGAGGTTTGCTATCCGGTGAAAAACCGGATCAGGTTGCCAGTCATCATGCCTCACTTAGCAACGTAGGAGAAGCTAGTGAGATCGTGCGCAATTATCCTCGATATAATAATCGCGAGAAAGAACAGACCAAGTCACAAAGTTTTCTGGGTAAAATTTTTCAACACAAACGTGAGAAAATTTGGTAAGTTACTGTTTTGGCGCCAACTTACGCTTTTTAATCTTTTCCAATGAATACATGAGTCGTTCGTGAAGATTTATATTTTTGATGCGGGCGATGCGCAGGATGGTCATCATCAGATCCCCCAGCTCTTGTTCATAGGTTTCGTCACGCTGGGCAGCTAAATTCAACTTCTTTCTGCCATGCTCAGCGAGGTAGGCCCTGGCAACCTCTCCTACTTCTTCAACCAGTGAGAGAATTAATACTGAGCCATACTCATTACTATAGCGCTGTCCCTTATCAATATCCGAGAGCATGTTGAAGTACTCACGGAAGGGTGACTTATAAAATGGCTGTTTAGTTTTGACAGTAGTTGGTGTTTTTGTATCCATATTTATCTTTTCAGCATTTCTATCGCCTTCTCTACTATACGCTTTGCTCCCTCATACTCTACCAAATGCAGCGCTTCATCGGGTGATACCCAACGGACATCTTCCATCTCAAAGTCATGTGTGTCAATTTCCCCACTCACGTACTCCATCAAAAAATAGTGTACGGTTTTAAAAATACGAGTGCCATTTAAAATATACACGTATTTTTCTGGTGTACCTATTGGTTCAATTATTTTGGCCTTCACTCCAGCTTCTTCTTCCACTTCACGTATAGCCGTCTCTTCTAATTTCTCGCCCTTCTCCACCAGACCTTTTGGTAACACCCATTTATGGTAGCCGCTATGTTTACACACAAGGACAAAGGTTCCTTCGTTTGTTTTTTTGAAAACTACCCCGCCGGCTGAGATTTCATTTTTACTGTCCATGCCACGATTCTAACGCCAATGTTAGAATACGCCTAGTGTTTATTGCTCCCGTAGGCTAATGGATAGACCGTGGGCCTCCGAAGCCTGAGATGTGCGTTCGATTCGCACCGGGAGCACTAATTTTGAGGCGGCTCGTCTTTATCGAGTGGGAATTTGGCCTGCATCCAATTGGCGGCTTTATCCAGCCAGGTGGGACGTGGCTTCTCATGTACTGTGTACTTGAGCATTATTTTCTTCATGTTTTCTTTTTCTACCCCATCCAAAAGAACTATCAAAACTCCCGGGAAAGCCCTTGCAGTCTCTACATGCATGAGGTCATGGCCATACTTGGTTGTAAACCAGAACCGTCCAAGTTCTTCCCAATAAAATAGTTGGTCGCCGACGTGGATACCAAATGTAGAAACCCGGTTATGAATATGATCTGGAGCAACTGAAGCAAGGACGTAGGAAACGAACGCCAAACTAATAACGACTGCAATAAATAAGAACTGCCCTGCAAAAAAGAGAATCAGCGAGACGAGGAAAACAATCACAGCGATCGTCGTGTAATATTCCCTGTCACGCTTTTTAAATGGGCGGGCCGGCGCATCCCACTCAAGCAGAACTTTTTCTTCATTGCGCTCATGTTCATTACGCTGCTCAGTAGTCTGCCCCGCCTGAGGTTCCTGATTTGTTTCCTGCGTGTCCATGCAATGAGTGTACCGCATTCTGGAATTTTTTGCCAAGGATTTGCGAAGGCGGAGGAGGTGGGACTCGAACCCACGAAACCTTTCGGTTGACAGTTTAGTAAACTGTTGCAATAGCCGCTATGCGACTCCTCCAATCGCGCTATTATAAATCCTGATGGTCATCCTGGATACCCTCCTAGACATACTCTTTCCACGCTTCTGTATCGGCTGTGGACGATTCAATACGTACTTGTGCAAAGATTGTGCCAAAAAGATCGATTTTTACGAGTCGGCCCTGTGCCCAGTCTGCACCAAGGCAATTTTGCCAATCGGGATCCATGTGGGGTGTAAACCCCATGGGTATTTAGACGGTCTCTGGAGCGTTGCGCATTTTGATGGAAGCATTAAAAAACTGATCGTCCAGATTAAGTACTCTGGACGTTTTGCCTACATCGACACACTTATTCCCCTTTTATACCGTTTCTGTCCGAAAAGCTTCAGAGAAGCAGACCTGGTGACTTGCGTACCAATGAATCCTACGAAATTGCGGGAGCGTGGCTATAACCAAAGTGAGCTCTTGGCTAAGAATTTTGCGGCCAAACTTGGCAAACCTTTCACTCCAGACCTGCTCAAAAAGACTAAAAAGACTCTGACGCAGGCACATTTGAAGCGTAGTGAGCGTCTAGGCAATCTCGAGGGAGCATTTACCTGTACGGTCAAAATCCGCTCCAAATTCACTATTTTGCTTATCGATGATGTAGTGACCACCGGAAGTACACTGCAAGAGTGCGCCAAGGTGCTTAAAAAGGCCGGCGCGGGCAAGGTTAATGCGCTGACCCTAGCCCACGGGAAGTAGATTTTGGTGGAGATGCCCGGATTGAACCGGGGTCCATATAGTACCAATAACATCATCTACACACATGTTCCATTGTTGATAATCCTAGACCGAACAGTGGACAAGCAGTTTCCAGGATTCACCTATCAAAAGGCTTATGTTTCACGGATAGATAACGCGAAACTGTCACACTAACTGTGTTTCCACCCATACCCGTACGCTAGTGAAATACGAGATATAAATGCCACTTTATGCCGTGAAGGCAAATTGTGGAGCAGCGAAAGAAGCGACAAAAGAGTCGAATCTCTCAGCTACTGTTCTGACAAAAGATTTGGCAGATATTGTTTTTGGTCCTTTTTAACGTCTTCCTTGACTAAAGACGGTGTGCAGATGTTAAAGAGCAATACATGTCGAGGCGTACATCCCCAAGACCTATAGTATACCACGCTCAGACTCCCTCTGGAGGTCCTTTTTCTTGAGCTCCTCTCTATGCTCGTACTGCTTTTTCCCCTTGCCGATGCCAATCAGCACCTTGATGTAGTTACCTCCGGTACCAACCATAAGTGGGATGGCAGACAAACCCTTTACCTTCAGAAACTCTTCGATTTGGTGAATCTGCCGCTTCTTGAGCAGTAACTTGCGTGACCTCGTGGGGTCTGGCGCATCTTGAGTCACAGCTAAGTAGGGATCAATGCGGGCGTTCACCAAAAAAGCCTCACCGTTGGATACACGCACAAATGCGTCTTTGATGTTGGCACACTTCTCCCGTAGGGACTTCACTTCGCCGCCGGTAAGCACCAAACCTGCCTCCATCTCTTCCAAGATCGAGTAATCGTGGCGCGCATGGCGGTTAACGACTAGAGGCATCATAAGGGAACCGAGTATACCAGACTGCCAGAGAGCACGTAGGCGGTATGGCTGCTCTCATCTACAGTCAGCGAAGTAGCCGTCGCTAAATCATCACTGGAAACACTTCCAGCAAACGTGCCATCTTTGCCCAAGGTGACTATCCGCTTAGCTCTTGGCTCTAAAACATAGAGATTGCTCGTACTCTGCGTCGTGTACACATAGACTGCAGATGAAAAGGCCGTAGGAAGATCTACGGGTGAAAAAGGAGCAGGACTTCCGCGCGTAAACCGCAATAGAGAACCGGTATCGGTACCTATCCAGACGTCACCGTCGACGACAAAACTGACAACTTTACTAAAATCCAAACCCTCTTTCGAGTGAAACCAGCTGGTGGGTTTTTGATCTAGCGCTGATCCGTCATATTTAAAAATGTCGTGCGCATCCTTATCAAAAACGTAGAGATTACCTCCAAACACGCCTAAAAACGAAGGTGATACCCAATCAGTAGTCTTTACAGCCGCCAATTTTCCCACTACATCCAGGGGAAGCGAAAGCTGCATGACACCTTCTTGCCCGAGAACGTAGGCTTTCCTGTCTTCAATAGCAATTGCGTCCGGCTTGGTCAGCGTAGCATCCACATCCAATACGGTGGTCTGCTTCTTTTCAACCGACAACGCTAAGATTCTTGCTTTCGATTCATCCAGCACCACCAATGCTTTCCCCGGTGCATCAAAATCTATACTATTTGCCAAGAAATCTTGAGCTACCAAACGGAAATCATAAAAGATATTCAGTTTCCCCTGTGGCTTATCACCACTCCTCGTGCGGATTTGTTCACTCACTTGCTTTTCAAGCAGGGTCAATTCCTTTTTCAAACTCGCATCTGTTGATTTCGACTGCTCCAAAACAGCGATGTCCTGCTCAATCGAATTGAGCGCTTCAAGTGTCTGCGTCCGGGACCCGAGGGTTTGAGCTTGCTGCAGCCGGATTTGCAACGGACCCAATACTTTGGCATTAGCCGCTTTCCTTGAGCGGTCCGAGAAGAAACTAAACAATACCAGCAGAATAAGAAGCCCCAGCACCGCTACTATAATTGCCATCGCCTTTTTACTTTTTTGCGTCGACAGTTTGGGAAGCTTGACGGGTGATATAAAGGCTGCCCGCGGTTTCTCTATTTTTTTCTCTACTACTGGTAGTTCATTTTTCCGGTCAGAGATAATGAGAGCTGCGCTGTCCCCTGCCTGAGATGGCAAGGTGGTAGCAAGTTCATCAGCCAACTCCTGTGCAGGCAAATACGACTTCATTGGGGTATGCAGATTCTCGAAAAATTTCTTTGTCCCCACAATAAATAGGTCACCCTCACTCATTTTGCCCTGAAAGGAAACGAATTTGTGTGGATCGGATACGATAAACTCTTCCTTCTCACCTCTTGAAAGCCAAATTGCCATTGTAGGCGACCCGAAAAGCGCTAATTCTCCATTACTACTATAGATTGCGGCAAGCGAGACGGTATCAGTCGCCAAATTTTGAAAAAAGGAAGCAAGGGAACTGAAATCAATGCTTCCCGTGTATGCGCTGATACTTTCGACAACTGCTTTTCCGCGCAAAGATGCCTCTTCCCCTCTTGATGAAATGACCACAAATACGTGACCACCCCCCAATTCTCTCGTCAGGGTAGTCGACCAAAGGCCCTCTGTGGGCACACCCACTACTTGCGCATGCGACACCTGCATGACTCAATCATAGCAAATTCTTAAGGGAGTATGAGGAAGACAAAAAACCAGACCAAAACTGCAAACACCAAATGCGCCAAACCTAAAACCGTCATAAACAACTCAAGACCTGTTTTCAAAGTCCGGGTCATAAGCGATATCTGGCGCACCATCACCAGAGCGAACACTACATATACACCAAAGCCAACGAGTGCAAGAATTTTTAAAAGCCACAACAAAAACGTGGATGAAAAAATAAATGCTGAGTTGGGATCGAAAACAAATTGAAACGCGGAGTTCATCGTACCCTCCCATCAAGTTTCTCTTGTTCTTCTTGATCCATCATTTCACTTAAAAATTTGGACACGAGATCTGGGTGTGGCACCTTCTCAAAATCTAATTGTGGAATCTCAGCGGCGGTTTGGATACGCACATCACCATAGTCAAAAAGTGATTGCGCCAGATTTGTGTTGGTAAACGTAATATCCTGGATATGTTCAATTTTTGCTTCACTAATATGTTTGAAAATCAGTGAAAAGAAATCGATGTCGATGATACGTTCATCCGTGATCAAGTACACATTATAAAACCAGAGCACGAAATTCTGAATTGCGTACCCAAATACAAAGAGGTACCAGCCCAAAACACTAACAAAACGGAAGTTGGCCGGCAGAAAAGATATGAATGAAAATACTGGTAACACGATTGGCAGCAGCACCAGGAAAATCGTGATGACAATCCAGGGAACGTTTACGATCGGATGTTGCCGGAGGAGCATGAGCACCGGTTCATCCGCATGCTGAATATCAAACTCAACACTCTCCGGCATGGCACAAAATGCAGAGAGTCTGCTTCCACCCCTCTCCTGGGCATTTTGCAGCGCCTCACTGGCTGCAACAGATTTCTTCAGGTTTTGCACCCGTGAACGTTTGGGCTCTTTATCTTCTGCGTTGAAAACATCTGGCATAATTTCCTCAAGTATAACAAAGAACTGCTTCTTCTACCAGCCGCCACCCCATACGTACACATTTTTCTCTAGCTGGTAGTACATTTGGCAGTCCTACTTCCTTTGCCAAATCAGCAAAGTTTGTACCTCGCAACTCGCTAGCTGTTTTACCCAGCAGCCACTGCGAAATCATACTCATACTTGCGCTGCTCACCGCGCAACCCTCACCCGTCCAGGTGACCGAGGTTACTTTACCATCGCTAACAATAATTTGTGCACAAAAAGTATCACCGCATCCCGGATTAGCAAAAGTTTTTCCTTTCCCAGATAAAACACGTGTTTTATTCTTTGGATGTTTATAGTGCTCAAGAATTTGCTCTTGGTATAGTTCGTCTATATCGCTCATAGAAATACCTGTTTTACCTTTGCTAAAGCTTTCACCAGCGCATCAATATCCTCTTTTGTCGTATACACATTAAAACTTGCCCTGGTACTGGCGGCCAAACCCATTTCTACGTGCAACGGCATGGTGCAGTGGTGACCCGAACGCACCGCAATGCCTTCGCTGTCCAAGATTTGGGCTACATCATGGGCATGGACTCCCTCATAAACAAAAGCCACAGAACCACACCGATTCAGTTCGTAGTCCGCAGTTCGCAGTACGTAGTTTTTTTCCGTATGTCCCTGCGCACTATTACCTGTGTACTGCGTACTGTTTATCGGTCCGATGATTTTTATCTCAGGAATTTTAGAAAGTTCTTCGAGCGCATATTTGACGAGCATCTGGTCATGTTCAAAAACTTTCTTCATTCCAAGTTTGGTTAGATAATCACAAGCGGCTGCCCACCCGACTGCTCCTGCTACATCAGGAGTCCCTGCGGTAAATCTGTCCTCCAGGTCTTCGGACCAAGTCGCCGACTGTTTCGTCACTTCGCCAATCATTCCCCCACCAAACAGTATTGGCTTCATCGTCTGTAACAGTTCTTTTTTGATAAATAAACCACCAATTCCCATGGGACCCAGCATCTTGTGCGCTGACACAGCCATGAAATCCACGCCAAGCAAATGGAAATCGATCGGCATGTGAGGAGCAGACTGAGCAGCATCCAAGACGGTAACTAGCGACTGGTGACTAGATACTAGAGACAGAATCTTTTCGATTGGGTTTATCGTTCCCAACGTATTAGAAACATGAGTCAACGCGAGAATTCTGATTCTTGATTCATGATTCATGAATCTTGCTTCCAGCCAGTTTAAGTCCAGCGTCCCATCTTCCAAAACCGGGATCAGTTCTAATTTAGCTTTCTTGCGTCGTGCCAACTCTTGCCAAGGGACCAAATTGCTGTGGTGCTCTATCTCAGTCGCCAGGATTACATCTCCCTCATGTATTTTGTCTTCCAGCGAATAGGCAATCAAATTCAGTGCCTCGGTCGTGTTACGGACCATGATCAGTTCCTGCGAATCTGCGCCAAAAAATTTGCTTATCGCTGTACGGGAGTCATGCCAAGCACGTGTCGACCGGTCACCCAAGAAATGGATACCGCGGTGTACGTTGGCATTGCTCGTTTTGTAGTAGTTGGAGATCGCATCTATAACTACCTCGGGTTTTTGGCTCGTGGCCGCGCTATCCAGGTAGACCAAAGGTTTCCCGCTCGGGTGAGGAATTGCCAGGATTGGAAAGTCCTTCTTGATTTGTTTCGGGTCAAACATATGACCTATATTGTATCAAGAAACACGAAGTCTTGCGGCAGCGACTACTCTGCGCACCTGAAGGTCAAATCTTGCCAGGACTCTAGAATCCTTAAAGAGCTCAGGATTATTATCTACATACCCCTTCGAACAGAATACATTTCCCTCAAATATTACGCTCAGCATTGCTCCACAAATAGTACGCCAGCCTGGTTCGCTGCTCATCATGCCGTGCAGAAGCTTGCCAATTTCGCACCCGTATTCTGTAGTTGAATGTAAGGGTTGCTCAATGTCTGGAAAATGTTTCCCTGCCATACAGCAGCAGTATACGCCATTGACCATCGTAGGAATTTGGAAGAAAGTAGGGTATGAATCCAATAGAAAAAATGCGCGCGTGGGAAAAAATGAGTCCAGGCATCATTGGTCTGGCAGCAGCCGTGAATCTGTCACACATGCTTGGTGATACAGCAGTCGTATACATTGACGATGGTAGATACGATGGTGTCACCTTCACAAAAAAAGAGGTTATTGCCGCCCGCGAACTGCTGGAGCAAGAGAAAAGAACTTAAAAATTTAAAAATCCCTCGACGACCATTGCCTCGGCCTTTTTGGGTGGAATTCCACGTGACTCAAGATAAAATAAATGCTCTTCAGGGATACGCGAGATGCTTGCGGCATGCGAACACTTCACATCATCGGTTTTAATCTCCAATTCGGGAACCGCCTCAGCTTTGGCTTGATCAGATAAAAGTAAGATGCGTTCTTCTAAAAATGACTGTGTATCACCACAATTTTCTTCGATAACGATCCTGCCAAAAAAGCGGATCTTACTTCTATCCTGCGCCACCCCTTTAAGCATAGTCTTCGCCCGTGTATGTGGCGCACTGTGAACGATAGTCAAATTGATATTGATGTCATCATCATTTTGACCGTGAAACATCCCAGTGATTTGTACCTCATCACCTGGCTTATCAATCTCAACTCTATATTCACCAGACTTAGTGATTTTAATTTCCCGCATATTAGCCAACCGAGCCTTCCATCTCATGATCAATAAGTCTATTCATTTCTACCGCATATTCCAGGGGAAGTTTGCGCACAAGATCATCGATGAATCCGTTCACAATCATTTTACGAGCATTTTCTTCACTCACTCCCCTGCTCATCAAATAAAATAACTGTTCATCACCAATTTTACTTACAGTAGCCTCATGCTGGATCTCCACTTGGTCATTTAAGATCCGGTCGTCTGGATAGGTATCCGAGCGCGATAACCCATCCAAAAGCATCGCGTCACATACCACCGTATTTTTACTGTGGTGCGCCTGTGGTCCCACTGTCACCATACCGCGGTAACTGGTCCGCCCACCATCTTTGGAAATTGATTTGGAAATGATCGTGGAACTTGTATATGGGGCCAAATGCATGGCCTTACTACCGGTATCTTGGTGTTGCCCCGCTCCAGCGAGCGCCATAGAGAGCGTCTCTCCTTTTGCACCTTTGCCGACGAGCAAAAAGGATGGATACTTCATTGTGAGTTTTGAGCCCATGTTGAAGTCTGTCCACACCATCGTCGCCTCTTCCTCTACCCTCGCCCGCTTCGTCACTAAGTTATAGACATTTTTGTACCAATTCTGGATCGTGGTGTATTGGCAACGCGCTCCTTTTTTGACAAAGATTTCTACGACCGCACTATGCAGAGAGTTTGTCGAGAATGCGGGTGCAGTACATCCTTCTACGTAATGCACGCTTGCGCCTTCATCAACGATGATGAGGGTCCGCTCAAACTGGCCAGCATTCGGAGAATTGATGCGAAAGTATGCCTGCAGCGGCATTTTGACATTGACGCCCTTGGGCACGTAGACAAAGGAACCCCCGCTCCAGACTGCAGTATTTAGGGCTGCAAATTTGTTATCGCCACTTGGAATATTGCGGCCAAAATACTCTTTGATCAAATCAGGATATTGCTTGAGCCCTTCATCCATGGAGAGAAAGATCACTCCTTCTTTTGACCAAATATTTTGCAGTGATCCATAGACAACTTCACTGTCATACTGGGCTTTGACACCTGCAAGCACATCTCGCTCTGCTTGCGGAATCCCAAGTTTATCAAACGTAGCTTTGACATCAGCCGGTACATCATTCCAAGAAGCCACAGCTGCATCCGTTGGTTTTAAGTAATAATGAATCTTGTCGTAATCAATTCCAGAAAGATCTCCACCCCACATTGGGGTCTTCATGCCTTCAAAAAGCTCAAGTGCTTTGAGCCGGATGTCCAACATCCAAGCGGGTTCATCTTTTATATGCGAAAGTTCTTCCACGACACGTTTAGAAAGTCCAGGTTTGGAAATGAAACTATATTTGTCCGTCGGGTATGAAAAACCCGCCGAGTAGTCATGGTCGACTACCGACTCATCAAACTTATCTGTCTTTTTTTGTGCAAACCTGCTCATTGAAGATCCTTGTATCCCTTTTTCTCCAGCTCTTCTGCCAAGTCACGGCCACCGGATTTGATGATCTTGCCATTGACCATGACGTGCACAAAATCGGGCTGGAGGAATTTGAGAATGCGCTGATAGTGTGTGATGACTAAAACACCAGTTTTATGCTTCTCCACAATCTTACGTGCACCATCTGCGACGGCACTGATAGCATCCACATCCAAACCTGAGTCGGTTTCGTCCATCAAAGCATACTTTGGTTCAAGTACGGCCATCTGCAAAATTTCCAAGCGTTTTTTCTCACCGCCAGAAAATCCTTCATTGAGTCCGCGTGACAATAAATCTTTCTTGACACCTAATTCATCAGCAAGCGATTCCAAATGCTTGCGGAATGCGAGTACTGTCGGGAACTTGCGCGCTGGTTCATTTTTGAATCGCTCTTCGTAAGCTACCCGTAAGAAATTATTTACCCGCACGCCGGCAACCTCCACAGGATATTGAAAAGCTAAAAATAGCCCCGCAGTAGAGCGTTCGTCAGGCGACATTTCATTAAGTCTTTTTCCATCCAAACTCATTTCCCCCAAGTTAATCGTATATTGAGGGTGTCCCGCCAACGTGTATGCGAGTGTGCTTTTCCCCGAGCCATTGGGTCCCATGACTGCATGAATCTCACCTGGTTTAATAGCCAGATCTACGCCGTGCAAGATTTCCTTGTCGGCGATCGAGACATGAAGGTTTGAAATGAGTAGTGCCATGAAGCCTGTATTATACCCCCCCTATGAGTCGAGATTTGTGACTGTTGGCTCACCTGCCTCCGGATGAAAATCGTCTGGCAACGCCGAAGCCTGGGTCAAACGAATAACTAGCGGTGACGAAAGAGCATACTCTCCTCTGATAGGAAAATTGCTAGCGTAACCAGCTTCTTCAAGTAACTCACCCTCTCCGTCCATAATCTCAAATTTAATATCAAGTAGTGGCTTGAGGAGATCGTTATTAAATAACTCCTCCAAACCAGTCTCCCGGACAATCTGACTCATTTGAGCCACAGCTCCGAATTCAGGATCGACCTTCCAATCATATTGATCAACAACTCTAACTGTCACCCGATCCAAGATAATCTTTCCATCATTAACCTCGCGAACAATACTGTCCGCCTCAACCGTAAATTGACCAAGACTGTTCATTATCTCGGGATCTCGTGAGTACACTACTGAAAAAAAATGAATCTTTTGACCAGCTAAAGACTTCAGATCGTGGCCAACAAAATATTGGCTCGAGTCGTCAGCTGATCGAACATATGTGCCTTCCGTACGATGCATTTTATTCGTTAAGGCATGATCGGAAAGCGCTTCCTGGGTAAAGATGCGGAGAGCATCCTCGAGATTCATTGTTTCAGTAATGCCTAGTTTGGCTTTTGTATTATCATCCAAGCTTTGTAAAAATTTACTTAGAGCCTGTTCATAATCCACACCAAGAGAATATTCCCGTCCATCACCAAAGAGAAAGTGAGTAACAAAATTTCCTGCCAATTGTTTTTCGGAAGCAGAAGCGTATTTTGAGGCAGCATAAAACTTGATATACGCCTCGATTATCTGGTGCTTCCTTTCATCTAAATTAGGAAAGTCTCGAATATAGTCTTGAAGCATTTCTTCTAGTCTTGCTGTAAAAAGTAACAAGTTACCCTCCATCTCACTTCCATCTCGACGTGCTAGTTGATTAATACCTTCAATTATTCGACCAACCGGTCGGAGTGTTCCCTCAAGTGTAGCTATCAGCGCCCCTTTAAGTACCTGCCTACGCGACACACCTTTCTTCTTAAATTTGGGTTTTCCCTCGTGCGAATTAGCAAGACGTCCAATTTGATCGGAAATACTTAGGTCAGACTTATCAATGGCTTGCCTGGTATGGGAAGAGATATGTTGAAAGAGCTCTCTCCTAGTCATTTTTTGCCGATCTGAAGTTTCACTCATATTAATTGATTTTAATTTGGGAAATTCTGAAAAACAAATCTCGCCTCGTTTTTAATATCTTCACTCGTCTCAAGATCGTCTATTTCATCTGGTCCAAACCAGCCGATTCCGTCAGTTTCCTCGAGATTTTGAGCGAATCCTGATTGATCAGTGACTCGGACAAAAAATCCCCAAGAGTAGTGCTGCTCACAAAATGTGTTTCCCCTGGGCTTATTGATTTCGTGCAAATTGCAGTAAAACGGCAGTGGCAAATACTGCGAAGTCTTTCCCGCTTTTGGCGATTTGTATGCTGAAATCACCTGCCCCCTCACCCCACTCTCTTCCCAAAATTCTCGCTGCGCCGCCATATGTGGCAACTCATTTGCTTCTACGTGTCCACCTGGCGCTAACCATATTCCCAACTTTTTATGTTTAACTAACAAGACTTTCCCGTTATGTAGGGTCCAGGCGTTGACCGTGTGACAAACTTTCATGCGTCAATTGTACGGCAAATATGCGGAAATGTTTGACTCGATTTCCACTTCCAGCTATAGTGTGAGTGTGCCTTCCTCTGTCACTCATGACATTTTTACCAAAACAAAAAACGATAGTGCCAAATTACGGGACTTGGCTCAGATTGACACTGGTACGATTTTTCGCTGTCAAAGTGTTTTCCCGATAGATTTTTTCCCCGACACACTGGTAGTAAATAGTAACAAAATCTCAGTCACCACCCGTTTTTCTTTTTTTTCCAAGCAAGTCCATAGCCTGCTCATATCGGACGTCTTAACTGCCATTGTGGAAGAGGGCATATTCTTTGCCACCCTTCGAGTAGTCGATCGTCAATTTAATCAAGAAACTATTACAGTGGAGCATCTGTTCAAAAGCGATGCAAAACGAGCTAGACGTCTAATTGAAGGATTGGTAATCGCGACGAAGGAAAAAATAGACTTTTCCAAAATTCCAACGGGTGAGCTCAAGACCATGTTGGAAAAAATCGGCCAAACAAAAACCAACTAAAGGTGTTTTACAAACAAACGCCTGTTAAGGAAAAGTTTTTCGCGAGTATTGAGTAGTCCAAGAGATCAACTTTCCCGTCGAGATTTATATCACTGCGCGAATACGTCGGGCTTGCTTTTAGTAGGTCACTTACAAGCATTCCATCATCGGTAGAATTAACTACCCCATCTCGATTTATATCTGCTTTATTGCACGAATCAACAGGTGCGCCAGTTGGAGTGGGTGCGGCAGTCGCTATCACGCCAGGAGGGGCCACGACGGGCGGCACGGTATTTTGATCATAGTGCGTAATATGTGTCCAAGACATGAGCGTACCTTGGCTAGAATACTGTTTAGCTTTATTTAAGATAATCGGATCCTTATAGTAGCGAGCCGATACATACAAATGGTCTTTACGATACCCATCCCAATCAATGCCAGATGCGTTCTGAGGATTATTAATGATAAAGTAAATCGCCTTTTTAATAGACCCCATACCAGTGGACGAAGTGAGATTGTACATGCTGGTGTCTCCCCTGTGCCAGAGGAATTCCGCGAGTAAGACATCTGCATCTACATGGTGCTGTTGGTACGTCAGTGCACTATCAGCAGTCTGAATAGATGTAGCGGTACAACCAGCAGCTCCGCGACGAAGTTCATCAGGGATACCACCGTATGATTGAATTCCCCAGATAGTACACTGCGAATCTCCTTTAAACACACCTAAAGCTCTATCTTTAGCTTGCTGGATATGTGATTGGTAAGCCTGTGCGGATGTAAGTATTTGAGGAGTTGGTGAAACCTCTGTTAACGTAGGTACGAAGCCAGCGACATAATCTGCAAGCATTACTGACGCCGTAGAACCAAAAGCTCCCCAGTTATTTGCCCTAGTCCGCGAGGCCCACGCAACCTTGTTATAGGCAACAGTTGCTAGCCACGTCTGAAATGTTTGTTTATTGGTTGCAGTCCAACTAGGGCTGCTTGAAAGTAAATCCGCAGCGGTAATCCACTCCGATAGAGAGAACGCGAGACCTAAAATACACTGATTGGAGCCACTATAGTTACTCCCACCATATGAGGTTGATGTAGCAAGTTCCATAATCCTATCCCGTGCAAAATCTGCGTACGCTTGGTCACCGGTGAAGTAATACGCCAAGACTTTTTCGTAGGTTAACCGGGCACCACCGTTGTAATCCAAGTAATCATTATTGCCGCTATCTTTTGATGTGGAAGATGGACAGACTCCAGAGCTAGGAGCATTAAGAACCGGATATATGGTGCCATACGGCCAATATGTTGGTGAATTTTGTCCAAAAGACAACATATTGCTCACACGAGATCGTAAAGAGGCATCGCCCGCGTCATATATTGATTTCAAGTGCTGCAACTCAGCTGCCGAAGTCAGATATCCACGTGAAGTACCCAACGCCATTGCTTTAGTTGGACCAAGAACACCGGAAGTCACCAGCAGAAGACAGATACAAATTATTGTTTTAGTTTTCTTCAACACACCACTAACTATATCCCCAATAACGTCATCTGAGTACCACTCACTTTCTTAGGTTTGAAAGAGAAGTCGATTGGAGTTTCGATTAACCGGTTCCACTTATTTTTAAATTTCACCTTCCCCTTTGTCCTCCCCCAATCATACAAATCTCTAGTGATCTCAACATCCATGAGACAGTACTTCGCCAACTCATCGAGCCTGCCTTCTTTGTAGTACTTGATGGCATCAAGGCCATGACCGATCTTTGCCTTCCCCAAAGTTTCCTGCGCGATGCTGTCCAGCGAGATACGGTGACCCGTCGCTTCTTTGAACCGCAGCATCAAATCAAGTTGCGGAAGATCATCCACTTTGCCTGGATACAGCGGCCGCATAACTTCCATATCAAAACCAACGCTATTAAATCCAACGATGACGTCTGCAGTCTCAAAAATTCCCCATAGTTTCTGAAAGTCACTCTCCCAAATCTTGATCATCTCTCCTGGTCCTTCAAAACCCTCCCGCACACAGACACCAATGAAAGATGGTGAGAGTTTGGTGGGGAAATATCCGCCCACCTCGTCAAATGTATTCTTCGTCTCTACATCAAAAAAAACATGTTTCATATGAACTGTCATTCCTGTGAAGACAGGAATCCAGACAACAAATAATACAATATGGGAATTCTGTATTGACTGGATGCCTGCCTACGCAGGCATGACATGCTAACTTAAGCAATTATTTAGCAATTCTCAAGAGGAAGAAATAGCGAAGACTTACTCACGCGGATCACGATGTGAAAAAACAAAAACTCTTCCATCAGAAAATTCTACTCTACGAGTTGTGGAATCTGTATAAAATACCAAGCCAGAGGCTTTTCCTTTTTCTGTCACATACGACACTGAAGGTTCCTCATCCCCAGGACTAATCAATAACCTTTCCGAAGTTTTTCCACCACCATCAAAGGACATCTCTCCATATTTGTCAAAATATAAAACCTCCACTCCCTGTTTGTTTGGATGTGATATCTCAACTCTTAATGACATATTTTCCCTTCTCGGCGATCATTGTACACCTCGACTTTGCAACACAGTCGTTGTCGACACGCCCGGAATCTCATCTAGCACCACATGCATTTCCCCACCGTATTTTTCCATCAAATTTTTCTTGTGATCGAGTGCCACTGAATTTGATGATACCGCAAAAACATTGGGGGCCAGTAGAATCACAATCTCTTCATAGCGCAATGGGTTTTTAAACTCTGGCGGCAAAATTAACACATCATCAACAAATCCAAGTTTCATGATTTCTTCTTTACGTTTATTCTGATCCCAGACAGGTCGATCTGGCCCCTTCAATTCCTTTGTACGGATATCGGACTCCAATAAAACAATCAGATAATCCCCCTGCTCTTTTGCCTTTTGTAGATATGTTTTGTGTGCTTCGTGTAGTAAATCAAACACCCCTGAAGCAATGACAATTTTCTTGCCGGCAGTTTTGGCTGTCCACGCACGCTGTATTACTTCCTGTTGTGGCGGCAGTGAGTAGTATGGAAGCGGTTGTAAATATGCTGGATAATTAAATGCCATGGTACTCCTCAAGTATTTTTTTACGGCGCGTCCTGTATTCTCGCATAAGATCGCTGCTCTTGTCACCAGGATGAAAAAACGCAAAGTGTTTCCCTACCCGTTCTTTCACAGAAATCTCACCCATCCAGGACCGCTGAACCTTGTAAAAGAAATCATTGATGAAGACAAACGAAAAGTTCTGTTCTAAAGAGGTTCCCTTTGGTATTTTCACCTGCGCCAAAAATGAAGTTATCCATGCATTCGCTTGTAAAAAGTGTTTGCGTGTATTTGCCCGTTCAAAAAGCCACAGCGCCTGGGAAACTTCGCGGGCTACATACGCTGTTTGTTTTTTCATGACCAGAGCAGATTCATCAAGCCAAAGATTTAAGCACAGCTTATTTGTTACATCCGGCACATGCCTCAAGCGTAATTTTCCCTGCAGCGCTAGCTGTGTAGATACGAGTGCCCGAGTGATCCATAGTGCATTTTTTGACGTGATAATCATCACATCGATATCTTCATCCTCATTCGCATTTTCTGCCGCCACACTGCCCGTGAGAGCGATGCCGGTGATCCATGGAATCCAAGTAATTGAATGTATCGCGTCGCGCGCGCGGCGCACCTTTTCCCTTGCAGTTTTTCTCTTCTGTATTTGATTGACTACCACATATCGTGACAGCGAAAGAAAATCACCATCCTGAAAAATGAGTTTCCTTCTCAGAAGATGTTTGACACTCTTCTGTACATCTTTTTGACTAATTTTTGTATCTGAAATTAACCAGTCAAGGAGTCGCTGCTTGGAAATAGCACTCTTAAATAAACTCGCATACACGAGTGTAGACAGTACTGCCTCATCGGGTAACATGTGGGGCGATCTTACGGTGCTATTTTGTATTGAGCAAGCACCGCGGGTACACCTTTGGAGAGAGTAGGCATCACTTCTTCAAGTTGTTTCCCTGAGTTTAGTCCATTGATGGCGTCCGCGTAATACTTAATGATCTGATCATTGATCCCGTTATCATACGTATTGGATGCCATATACCAACTCACCGCATTGGGCGCCTGCGAGATGAATGCTCCCACATATGGATCGCTAGCCACTTTGGGAGCTAGATCGACGCGGGGGTACGGTTCACCGAACAGACGTACTGCTGTGGCGTCGGCATATAGCTTTTGAAGCACATCCGATGAAGACATGTAGGTGACAAACTTCCACGCCACATCCTGATCTTTGGTCGTCTTTGATACTCCTTCGGCCCAATATGAGGCCCAGGTAATCGGTTTCCCGGGTAACTGTGGGACCGGATCGACTTCAAAATCGAAATTAGGATTAATCTGTTTCATCTCAAACGCTCTCCATGACGGCGCGAAAACCATAGCGGCTTTTTCGGTTGCGAAGGCGTATGTAGAGTTGGGCAGCGTCTCATCCCAAACTTTATCGGTCAGCATGAACTGCGTGTAAAACTGCAGCGCCGGAGGCACGAGTTGAGCTGAATCATCCGGCTTACCTGGATTTCCGCCATTTTGTAAGATGAGCAGTGCCAAAATGTCTGAAAAGTGATCAACATTTTTAGCACTACCCAGCGCTACCCCAGCGCGTGCAATCTTTCCATCAGCATCGCGCACAGTTAGGGATCTCGCCAAAACACGTAAGTCTTCCCAGGTAGTCGGGGCGGATTTCCCAGAATCGGCCAGCATCCTTTTATTGATAAAGAGTGACAGACCATCAAATTCTAAGGGGACTCCGACATATCCCGTGCCAGCTTTCAAATCCTTGGCGGCTACAGGATAAAAGGTTTTCTCAAACGTACTATTACTCATGATATTGGCTGGTAGTGTCGAGAGTGCGCCAGTCTGAGCCAACATTGGAACCCAAGTATTATGGAAACGGAACACATCTGGTCCCTGCCCACGGGCGAATGCACTCTGCAATCGCTCGCGATAATCTTTGATTGATTGTTGGCCATACTGAATGTGCACCCCTGGATTCGCGCCTTCAAAATCTTTAATCACTGAGGTTAAAACATCATTTGGTTCCCACAATCCCCAGTAAACCAGATTGACCTGACGGGTAGGAGTTTTCGCTGTTTGTGACGACGTGCCTAAAAACTTGGAAGCTGCGAACACCACCGCTAAAACGATAACTAAAAGCACTGCGACAATTGCAATTATCTTCATGGGAATCTTTGAAAAAAAGGACCCTGATGGTCTGGCTGTCTGCGCAGCGCCGCTGACAAACTCCGGCACAGCTTCAGACACGCCTGGGTTACTAGGAGCAGTCGGTGTTGCTTGTGGTACCTGACTCTGGAGACTCGGACTTTCTTGTTCCATCCTGTTATTATACGATACCTCAATACCATATGTCCAAAAGGCTTACACGGGGAGAGCGCACTCTCCATTTTTTTATTTCTAAAATCCTCCCCTTCTTGGTGAGCTTTCTATTTGGCACGACTATTTTACTGCTTTTTCTGCTTGGGAAAAATCAAACAGCAAGAACAAACAAACTCCAACCACTGCTCAAACCACTGATCTCGGAGTTTTTTATTCTCTCAGTCGATGGTGTGCGTTTTGCCACACCGAGCGCTACTCTACTTGATGCGACCACCACAAAAGCCTGGCTCCAACAAGTCGATGATCACTTCAGCGTTAATAAAAAGGATGCAACCTTGAGCGTTAAATCCGGAAAACTCGTGATAAATCCCGGCAACTTTGGGAAAGGAATCGATCAGACCCAAGCACTAGATCTGCTCATGCACATCGATCTAACTGCCTCTGCAGAAGCGAGCCTCCAATCTGTTTCGACTGGAAAAGTGCTTGATCCCGACGAGCAAACACATATCCGCGAACGGTATCAAGCGTTGGTAAATAAAAAACTCACATTCACAGCAGGTACAGCGCACTTCACACTGACAGCACAAAACGTCGCTGCCATGATGGCTCTGCCGGATGGATTTTCGCCGGAAGGGATTACTAGCGTGATAAAAAGTTGGGCCAAGGACTTTGACCACCCTGCGGTAGAACCCCGGTTAGCGATTGTCGGGACGAGCGTAGAAGCGTTTGAGGCTCCCCGTGATGGGGAGGTGATTACTATCGAACCATCTGTTCAAATAGTGCAGCAAGCGCTTGAAGGAGCTGACGTACATGAGCTGTCTATTAACATTACACCGCCAAAAACATCACTTTCTTCTATCAATACTCTCGGCATCACCGAGCGCTTGGGACGCGGCGATTCAACATACTTCCACTCGATACCAAACCGCATAACCAATGTTTCCCTTACCACTTCTAAAATAAATGGCGTACTTGTGATGCCTGGTGAAGAATTTTCATTTGCCAAGTACTTGGGCGAAGTCTCAGCTGCTACTGGATTTAAACAAGCATATATAATTTCGCAGGGTCAGACGATCTTGGGTGACGGTGGTGGCGTATGCCAGGTCAGCAGCACAATGTTCCGGGCAATTCTTAACGCTGGACTTCCAGTCACGGAGCGGCGTGGTCACTCATATCGTGTTGGATACTATGAGCAAAATAGCAAACCCGGTTTTGATGCAACTGTGTATTCGCCGCATCCGGACCTACGGTTTGTCAATGACACCAGCACCCCTATCCTCATTATGGCCGTTGCTGACTCTAAAAAGTTAGCGATGTATGTAGAATTGTGGGGCAAATCAGATGGACGTAAAGCAGAGATTCTCAACTACAAACAATGGGGGGCCACTCCCGCTCTCCCTACGGTATATCAAGACGATCCTACTCTTCCCCCCGGAAAGCTCAAGCAGATAGATTTTGCCGCACCAGGACTGAAAGTTTCATTTGACTATAAAGTTACCTATTCAGATGGACAATCAAAGACCGTAAATTTCCTTACAAACTATGTTCCTTGGCGCGCAGTTTACCTACGCGGAGTCTAGTTGCCACCCCAAAAAGCCTGTGACAGAACAAGTGCGGTCCGGGGAAACTTTTCGTGCGTAAACGCTTCAACATATTCAATCATTCTATCTGGAGAATCATCAGCTGTATGATTGTCGTCCACAATACCGTTTGCCAAATCAAGCGCCATAAGCAACGCTCTCCACAAAACAGCATTTTTTTGTATTCGCTCCAGCTCACCACTATCAAAATCAGTAAGCGCTAATTCCTTGGCCATACACACCGCATTTTATACCCAGTCCTAGGCTTTTCCCACCTCTCGATGTAAAATATCTTACAAGGAGAACTTATGGCTGTGTCTGAAGTAAATAATCCCACAAGAGTTCGACAAATTGCAGAAATTGTTGCCCTAGCGTTTAAGCCAGAAAAACAACGCGAGTTGGCGGAAAAGTATGGACTACTGGATCAGCTACCAGAACTGACAAGGGCTTCAGTTAAACTGACAATGTCCCCTCAAGATCGAAAAATAATGGAAGAAAATGAAAGAAAAACTCGTGAATTTAAACTGCAAGAGGAACTTAGAAATAAGAGAAGAAATAGATAATGGATTCTACCTACTCTCACAAAGACCACGAAGACAAGATATACAAACTCTGGGAAGAATCAGGAGCGCTAAATCCTGATACGCAAAAAAACGCGGACAAAAGCAAACCTCCCTACACCATCCTCCTCCCTCCCCCAAATGCCAACGCTTCACTTCATGCAGGTCACGGGATGTTTGTGGTCGAAGATATATTAGTTCGCTACCATCGCATGTTGGGTCAACCTACAGAGTGGCTTCCCGGCACAGATCACGCTGGTTTTGAAACCCAGTATGTGTATGAAAAACACCTGGCGAAACAAGGTACTTCCCGCTTTCAATTTGACCGCCAAACCCTGTTCGACGATATCTACCAATTTGTGCAAGACAACTCGGGGACAATTTTTGCGCAGCTCAAGAAACTCGGATTCTCCTGTGATTGGTCACGAGCAACGTTCATGCTCGATGACAAGGTGGTAAAGATTGTGTACGACACGTTTGCCCAGATGGTCGAGGATGGCATGGTCTACAGGGACAATTACATTGTCAACTACTCACCAAAGCAGGGGACGACCTTTTCAGACCTAGAGGTGACATATGCAACTCGCCAGGATCCTTTTTACTACATCCGTTATTCGAGCGATCCAGAAATCATTATTAGCACAGTCAGGCCGGAAACAAAATTCCGTGATACTGCCCTCGCCTGTAACCCAAATGATCCGCGCTATAAAGATTTGATTGGAAAAACCATTACTTTCAATGGACTACTTGGGCCCGTGGAAATGCAGATTATCGCCGACGATGAAGTGGACATGGAATTTGGCACGGGCATTATGAAAGTGACTCCTGCTCATGATGCGCACGACTTTGCTTTAGGAAAAAAATATGATTTACCTGTTTTACCACTTATCGACTTCATGGGGAAAATGGATTTCTCCTGGTACATCGATTCGCACCAGTCACCAGCCACCAGTCACGAGTCACTATACCTTGAGCGCGCTCGAAAATATCATGGAAAGAAAGTAGCTGAAGCCAGAAAACTGATCGTCGAAGACATGATGGCCGAGGGCATGATCGTCAAGGTCGATGAAAAATATACTCACAATGTCGCCGTGGATTATAAAACCGGCTCGGATATTGAACCAATGGTGATGCCCAACTGGTTTGTAGCCACCAAGAAACTTGCAGCTCCTGCCATAGCAGCCGCCCGAAATAAAAAAGTGCAATTTGTACCCGCCCGTTTTGAGAAAACCTACTACGACTGGATGGAGAACATCCGTGACTGGCCAATCTCCCGCCAGATCGTCTGGGGCATCCGCATTCCTATCTGGTACTCTGTTAAAGACAATCCCAATCTCTCCGTGACATTTCTAGATAAAGACAAAAATCGCGTAACAGGAATAGTTGGCGAACTTTTAGGCGATATACGATATACGACATACGATATACTTTCAGGTTTGCAGTCTCTTCGTGCCCCAATGGGTGCAAAATATGTCGTCAGTGTCGACTCGCCGGGCGAAGACTTTTTACCAGAGACAGATACCTTTGACACGTGGTTTTCTTCGGGTCAGTGGCCACTGACAACCTTAAACTACCCGAACGGAGATGACTTTAATCGCTTTTTCCCCACACAGGTACTCGATACCATGTGGGACATCTTGTTCTTCTGGGTCGCACGCATGATCATGTTCTCGCTGTATAAAACAGGTGAAGTTCCCTTCTCTACTGTGTACCTACACTCGATGGTGACGGATGAAAAAGGCGCCAAGATGAGTAAGAGCAAGGGCAATGTAGTTAATCCGATCGAACTCGTAGATAAATATGGCGCCGATGCATTGCGCATGGCGCTCATTGCCGGCTCCGCACCAGGCAACCCAATAGCCCTCTCAGAAAACAAAGTGAGAGGCTACCGGAATTTCTCGAATAAGCTTTGGAATATAGGAAGATACATCACTTTGCTTACAGAGCAAAGTGAATTTTCAAGTTCCAAGGTTCAAGTTTCAAGTCAATCTGAAGATAAAAAACTCATCGACGAACTAAATGACTTAGTTAAAAAAACTACCGAAAATCTTGATAATTATCGCTTCTCAGATGCTGCATTATCTGCGTATGACTTTGTCTGGAACAGACTCGCTAGTGACTACTTGGAAAAAACAAAATCAAGAGAGGATAAAGAAGCAGTTTTCGCAACGCTCTATACTGTATTCTCCACTTGCTTGAAGTTACTTCACCCCTTCATGCCCTTTGTGACGGAGGCAATCTGGCAAGAATTTGGCGGAGAACTTCTTATTACCTCTCCATGGCCTGTATACTAATCACATGCATTTGATAAAATTCTATTTTCTCTGGCTTATTGCAGTCTTTGCCAACGTCTTTCGACCATTCGTTTTTATAATTCGTTGGTCTATTCGTTTGTTATTCGTTGTTTTCCTTATATGGTTCATTGGAGGAATTGGTGTCTGGTCATATAGATACATACAATCTCTGCCCACCAGAGAACAAGCAAGGCGTGAAACAAATGCGCTGCTTATGCAAAAAGCCCAATTGGAGTCTCTTCTTAAAAATCACCAGAACTCTAGAGATGTTTCGCTCGACCTCGCAATAATTTCACTAAAGCTTGGAGATGACACACTAGGACAGTATTATTGGGAAAACCTGCAAAAAATTGACCCAAACAATACTCGAGTAGAATTACTCAGTAGCTTTTTCCGTTGAAGTTGATTCAGGAGCTACTTCTTCTTTGGTTGCACCTTGTTTGGTCAACTCAACCTCTGCTGGCTCAGCAGGAGCAACCTCTACCACAACTTCCGCTTCTTGTTCTTGAATAGTTGCGAGCACTTCATCAGCTTCAATTTTTAAAGTAACTTTCTCTCGGTCGAAATCGACGTCAGCCAGCGTAACTGTGTCACCAACCTTGAGAAGTTTTGAGATATCGAGAACAAATTTCTCTGGCAAATTGGTTGGCAGCGCCTCGACTTCGATTTCATTATAGACGGTCACCAACACTCCGCCCGCTTTTACGGCTTCTGACTCACCTATTACCTCGACAGGAATCATTGCTGTCACTTCCTGAGTCAAGTCGACTTGGTGAAAGTCAGCGTGCAAAAAAGCTCCTGTTACAGGATGGCGTGACGCAGAAACGATGAGTACGGGACGCTGGGTTTTTTCTCCCTCGACTTCGAGGTTTACCAGTGCTGTTTCACCAGCTGCTTTGTAAATACTGGTAAAAACTTTCACGTCGACTTGAACTGGTACGGATGCCGTCTTGGTGCCAAAAATGTTACCAGGGACCAGGTTTTTCGCTCTCAAGCTCTTCACCTTGCGGCCAAGCAGGATGCGTCTTTGTACGGAAAGGTGGTGTCGCTCTTGTGTCATAGGAGGTGATAGTATACCACAAGGCGGCCAGGTTTAGAGGCCGATAGCAAACAACTTTATCCGGTCGACAGTTGCACTAAATTGAGCCCCACGATTGGTTGAGCTTGGCCGGGGTGCCACTTTCGAAATTGGCAAAGAGTCTGGTGTCTGTATATCTAGATGAAATTCATACGGCCCCACTGAAAGTTGGTTTTGTTCCGCATACACTACGCCTTGGTTTTTCACTACTCCCAATGGTAATGAATACTGCAGTGCCACCACACTTTCGGCGTTCGCCGGTACACGAATTAGTACCCCCACCAGAGCTCTATTGCCGATTTGCATCCGTAACATCTCTTTGGGGGTTTTGAGCACCCCATCTATTTGGACTGAGGTTAAAACTGAATTGGGTTCCAGTAAGAAGGTAAGCAGGGCCGTGTATGTTCCAGATGGCCACACAGCAGAAGTGGATAGGTTTTTAAAAGTAACTGTACGCCCTACAAGCGCTTGATCCGAAGAGAGCACTATTTTTTGTTCTACTTTCCGCTGGATCGAATTTCCAACCAAGACTCCATCAAATGCGTTTTCTGTCTGCCTGGTCGAGAAAACCACACATCCTCCACTGGATCGAAATTGAGCTGGACAGAGTGGCAATTCTACCCCAGGCATTTGAATCACTTGAGCCAGATCGTCTGTAACTTCCCTGTTTGATGTAAAGAAATACATGTTTCTCTTTTGGACTTCTAGCGAAAATATTTCAAAGAGGCCCGAGTTCTTTTCACCCAGCGAAGACAGCAGTGCTGTAACAAATTGCTTCCAAAAGAGATCAGTTGTCCCGCCATCCCTACCCTGCTCTTGCAATATGTGTAGATCATGCAGTTTTGAATCAACATTTAAAGAGGTAAAAACAGTTGACCCTATGGTTATTGGTCCGGTTTCCTCTAGAACTTGGGAGACAACCTGTGTATTTATCCCTACCACTCCATCCAGTGACCGGTGTGTTTGCGCCTCAAGCAGTCTTTGTAGATGAGCACTCATTGACGCCTCAGACACTTCAAAGGAAGTGTTTTTAGAAACTTTTTGAGCTGTATAAAAGTTGGTCTCTTGGGTGGTTAACTCGAGAATCCCCGAGTTTGAAGCCATTTGGGCCGTCTCCACTTCCGACAACTTCCCCTTTTCAAATGAAACAAGTGCTATCGAGCGTACTTTACCCCCAGCAGTCCTGGGTAATTCTGGGTCATTTAAAATGATGGCATACGTAGTCGACTTGGAAAAGCCAAAAAGCGTGGGAACTTCACGCAGTAGCGTGGTGATCACCGGCATCGTCTGTCCCAGACTCTCAAATTGATTTTGTAGGCCTGTTTTCACGCTCTCAACTTGTGGTATAGCCAAGCGCAAACGTCCTACATTTTCACGCGCCGTTACCAATTGGTTATTTATCTTTTCAGTATCCTGCTGTGTAAATGTTCCATGTCCTAAAAACACAAATCCTAAAAGTTTTTGAATCTGGTTTTCATTCTCTTCCAGAGGTTGTACAAAATCTACATACGATAAGTAGAAACGGGTAGCATCGTCGCTGCTAAATAGAAATGGAAAACGCAGTAGTAAAAACTGGATCAACTCTGTTTCACGGCGCAGTCGCGTGGGAACAACAGCTCCCTGCCCTGATAGCAGAAATGCTGACAATTGCATTGGGATATCGTGTTGGATGTATTGAAAAGCGCCGTAGACAACCAGCACACTAAGAAGAAAAATCACACACAAGCTAAAAATTATCCCCTGCAACCTTCTAAAAGTGGTCTTTTTCTTTCTTTTACCTTCGATAGCGATAACGGTAGTGCTTTTGGTCCTTTTCTCCTTTTCAACCGAGTGTAATTGACCGACCACTTCATTTTTTTTCTTTCGTAATGTTTGAAAAAAATGCACGCCTTCTAGTAACTCGATCATCGTACTAAGATCCCTACCTTCTACTCCATTCTTCTCAGCTTTTCCAAGCGCCACCAACTTATGTGAGAGCGGTGCTCCCAGTATTCCAGACTCTATAGCCCCGGAAAAATCTTGGACACGGTATGCGAGTGCTCCCGAGTACTCTTGATTTTTCTTCACTTGAAAAAGAATTGAAAGACAATGTCTCGCACAGTCTTCATACCAGAGAGGATTAAAAACTCCGTCCGTCTCAGTTGCCTTGCCCACTAGCGCGTTGTGAACGATTTTGTCTTGAGTTATCGAGAGTGACGGCAGCGATGGCTCGATAACATTTGCATAACTTATGACATGATCAAATTGTGCGATATTTGTAATCTCGTCACTGTGACAATCAAGCAGGACCAACACCGTGGTGCATTTTTTCTGCTCTGAATGAATTTTATCCAACCAGTTACCCAAGAATCCCTCCATCCGTTTTGAATTATTCTTTGAAAAGACGCAGATAAAAACATCGAGAGGTTGTGCTAACTGAATAAAAGAAGCAAAACCTGAAGAAATGACTTCCATGTCTAGTGTGGCTAGACCAGACAGAAGTGAACGGAAAAATGGCCTGTCGTCCCCTACTACAAGCACCACAGGTTTACCCTCAATGGATGAAAAAAAACTCTTGCCGGAATTCATGTACTCTAAGCGTACAAACAACGAGTTATAAACACAAGACAGATGAAAAATCTGACAGACCTATAAAACAAAAAACAATGTATCCTTTTGATACACTATTTTTGAGAATCCAGGCAGACATTCACAAGCTGATCAGCGCGGAAATTTTTTCCGCGAGGGATATAATAAAATGATATAGGATATTTTAGAGATCGTTTTATGCGCTCTATTTTTGCCTTCTTTTGCATGAGATTTTCGTTCCTCACTTTATAGTGACCATTCAGCTGTTCCACCATTAGTTGTGAATCAGCAAAAAATTGAACACTCTCGATGAGAGAGGGAAGAGGGCAGTCTTTTAGCCACTCCATCGCCATCTCTACCGCTGTATATTCAGCATCATTGTTTGTGGTAATTCCGAGGTATCGACTAGTTTCAAAAACTATTTCTTCGCCATCTTTAACCACCACTCCGGAAGCTGCTGGACCTGGGTTACCCCGAGATCCTCCATCAGTGAAAATTGATAATTTTGACATGTATGTGTCATTCCTGCGAAGGCAGGAATCCAGTCAATAAATAAATTCCTTATTGTGTTACTTGTTGTCTGGATACTTGCCTTCGCAAGTATGACAGATAAAAACTTTAATTCTGCTTTATCATCACTTTCAATACGCGGTAGTCGCCTTCACCCTCAGACTCAGTCATAACTGACTCGTGCTGCGAAAGTGCCATATGTACCAGACGACGCTCAGATGGACTCAGACGAAGCGTATATGTCTCACCACTGTCCATAACCTTTTGCGCCACATTCTGTGCCAAGTCTTTTAAGTACTCCTCCCGACGCTGCCGGAAATCATTCACATTCACCACAATTAGTAGGGAAGTGTTGGCTTGGAAAATAACCCGCACGATATGTTGGATGGCCTCGAGTGTCTCTGCGCGCCTACCAATCACTATTCCCGACTCTTCTTCTGAAACGATGATTGAGATACGGAACTCTTCTGCGAGTTCCTCGACGGTTACCGTTGCACTCTCGATCTCCATGTGGGAGAGAAGTTGTTGAACAAATTCATCAATTTTCATACAGCCTTTCTTGTACGTAAAACAAAGTTTTTGGCCCAGATGGCCGAATCAATTAGTCCGCCTGGACCAGTGATTACCCATTGTTGAACCACACTAAAAACTGTCGTAACTACCCAGTAGAGCCCGAGTCCGGAAGGGAAGCGGTACGCAAACCAGCCGGTGATAAACGGCATCATAAATACCATTTGCCGTTGCATGCTCTCGGCCATATCTTGAGACTGTGTCTCCTTTTTATTTAAGTCTTTTGTCTTTTTATCTTTTGCATTATCCGGAACCAGATCGTGCTTCTCTTTCCCAGGAAGCAGCATGAGTGAGAGAACCAGTTGGGAGACGCCTGCCAAAATGGGTATCACTAGTGTGTTATCTGGTTTTGAGAGGTTTAACCACAGAAACTGTACTGAGTTCTGTGCAATCTCTCCAGTAACGAAAGTCGAGAGAACTCGATACAGCGCTAGGAAAATAATCAACTGTGCCACCATCGGCAAGCATCCTGAGAGAGGATTAATGTTATTAGCTTTCAATAGTTCTTGTTGCGCTTTTTGCAGCTCACCAGCCACTTTGTGTTTTTTCTTGAGTTTATTCATCTCCGGCTGCAGGGATTGTAGTTTCTTTTGCGATTTAATACTTGAGACAGTTATGGGCAGAAGGAGGAAGCGGATGAGTAGAGTCAAACTAATGATCGCTAACCCAAGGTTTCCAGTCCAGGTGAGCAGTAACTGCAAGAGAAAATGGAACGGGCTAAGCAGCAAAAGTTGAAAGATGTTTCCCATAATTTATATTCCTCTACACGAGAGAATTCGTTTTATCCCGAGTAAGCTACCGCGTATTGTACCATTCTTCTCGATCGCTGTCCGGGTATATTGACTACATGTTGGCTGGTGTCTGCACCCACTCTGCCAACCAAACACAGAAATAAGTAACATCTGTAGTGCTGGCTTACAGAGGGAGTAAGCGTACAAGAGCAGAAGTGAGCTCTTCTGTGGTAGCGAGTTTGCTTTGTTTTTTAGCATAGAGCACGATAGTAAAGTCATCCCTCGTTAAAAATACTTTTACAAGAATGTTTCTGAGCTTGCGTTTAAGAGCATTGCGGTCAGTAGCTTTGGGAAACAGGTTTTTCCCCACCACCACTGCTCCATGTGGACCAGTATCGCTTTTTTCAATCACTGCTACAAAATGGGGTGAAAACTTTCGCTGCCAACCCACTCCACTAGTATTGGTGGTGCGCAGGGGGAGTCGATAGTTTTTTGGTAACATTTAAATTAAACGGTTAGCTTTTTACGGCCCTTTGCTCGGCGCAGAGAAAGTACTTTGCGACCCGTAGCTGTTTCCATGCGGGCACGGAAACCATGTGTGCGGACGCGTTTTTTAGAACTTGGTTGCCATGTGCGTTTTGTCTTTGCCATAGAAACGAAATTATACCACAGAGTTTTCTCCATCTTTTCCCCACCTTTTCCACAAGGATACATCGAGAAGGTTTGTCTACTTGTCAATTGTGGAAAACTATGTTTAAAAGTAGTGAGAGATTTATATGAACCCTGAGTGTGAAAAAATTTGGGCATCTACCCTGGCCGACCTACAAGTAAGTATGTCTCCCCAGCATTTCCATATGTGGATCGAAAAAACCGCTTTGGTGGAACTGCGGCCCGTGGGTGACACCCACGCTATAGCAATTATTGCCTCGCCCTCTGCCATGCATACACAAATGGTGGAAAGCCGCTTCTATGCCACTATTAAAGAATCACTCGACAGGATTACACAAAAAGGGGTAGATCTCCAATTTAAGGTGCAATCTTTATCCACTCACGAACCTGAGCTAAAATCAGTAAATCAGTCTGCTCCAAGTCTGTTTACCAGTGTCCCTACGGTCAGTGCTTTCAAAATTGCGCTACAAAAGGCAAAACTGCGTCCGGACTTTACCTTTGAGAACTTTGCCGTCTCGACTACAAATGAGATGGCCTACGCTGCAGCTCAGGCAGTTTCAAAGACTCCTGGAACTGCATATAACCCACTTTTCCTCTATGGCGGCGTCGGAGTAGGGAAGACCCACCTCATGCAAGCGGTCGGGCAGAACGTCTTAAAAAATAATCCAGAGGTTACGCTTTTATACTGCGCGGGTGAAGAGTTTACTAATGAAATTGTAGCTGCCATCCAAACTAAGAAAACCATCCAGTTTAAGGAGCGCTACCGCAAAGTAAACATTCTCCTCATCGACGATATCCAGTTTATTGCAGGGAAAGAGGCGGTCCAGCAGGAGTTCTTTCATACATTTAATGCCGTCACTCAGGCGGGCGGACAGGTAATTATCACTTCAGATAGACCGCCACACGAGATCACACTTCTTGAGGATAGGTTGCGCTCGCGCTTTGAAGCTGGACTTATCATTGATATCCAACAGCCCACCTTTGAACTGAGAACTGCGATTGTTTTGATCAAGTCAGAGGCCAGAGGGCTCGAGATGCCAATGGATTGTGCACAACAGATCGCCTCCATCGTAGACAACGCCCGGCGCATTGAGGGGGTTCTCTCACAAATCCACAGCCAACACACCCTCATGCAAAAATCTATTACCCTCGAGTTGGTAAACCAAATTCTCTCCAAGGAGGAATCTCCTAACATCACCAAGTTAAATATTAAACCGAAAGAGGTTATCCGCACCGTTGCTAATCATTTCAAGGTAAGTACTGCACAACTTATCGGGGATAAGCGCACTCGACCCCTGGTAGATTACCGTCACGTCACCATGTTTCTCCTCTATAAAGATTTGGGTATACCTCTAGTACAGATAGGGGTAGAGTTCTCCGGGCGTGACCACACAAGCGTCATGCACGCCGTCGAGAAGATCGAGAAACTCTCTCAAGAGTCCTCCGAGATGCAGACGTCTTTATCGGCAATCAGAGCAAGTCTCTCGGGAAATCACTAAACTTTTACACACTTTGTGGAAAAGTCGGTGGATAAGTGGGGAAAAGGTGTGGAGAAATTTTATAAATTGTCTAAAACTTTTGTTTTCCACTTAGTTTTACCTTGTTTTGCCCATTCTTATATACATAAACTGATACATATATTAGGCGAAAAACACTTGAGTCTGCGAACACTTTCCCACTAATCCACCCTACTACAACTACTACTGCTATTTTCTATTAACAGTTAAAACACAATTGTGATAGTCTACTGGCAGTTATGAAAATCACCGTTCTGACAGAAAACTTACTTCCAATAATCCAGGAAGCACAGCGATTTATTTCAACAAGACCTCAGTTGCCAATCTTCTCAGGGATTTCTTTACAAACCACCAGTGAGGGGCTGTATATACGTACTACAGACATGAAAACTGGTTATCAATCAAGAGTAGGGGGAAAGGTAGAGAGAAAGGGGGAGACTGTAGTAGTAGGTAAGCCGTTTGTAGATTTTCTCTCCACACTGACTGTCGGTCCAGCCGAGATAACTCTATTAGACACACAAATGTTGGAAGTAAAACAGAAACGCAGCACTGCGAAGTTTCAAACATTTCCTTTTGATGACTTTCCACCGTTTGCAAACATTCCGGAAAAACAAACAGAGATAGAGAAAGAAACATTTTTACAACTCGTTCAAAAAACTTCATACGCCGCAGGTATTGATGAAGCCCGACCAGTATTGACAGCATTGCATCTTGAATTTAGCGAAGGCTCGATAATCGGAGTTTGTACCGACGGATATAGACTAGCTATCCAAGAGCGGCAGGTAAAGAATCAGGAAGGAAAACTAGAGAAAATATTAGTACAAGCAAAAACACTCACAGAGTTTGCACGCGGTCTATCACGCTCAAAGGAGAAAAAAGTTCTTTTAGGAACATCAAGCGAGCTTCAGGAGGCCTTCTTTAGCGTGGGGGAGACTACATTATTCTTGCGGCTCATTGAAGGGAAGTTCCCGGACTACAACGCAATAATTCCAGAAAACTTTGCGTTTAAGATCCAATTACAATGTGGCGAACTACTCTCTGCAATTAAGACAGCCACGATCTTCGCCCGGGAATCATCATCAATTGTGACGCTACGGTTTGTAAAAGGAGAGTGCTTTGTGGAAGCTGCAAGCTCAGGATTGGGAGAGAACAGCACAAGCTTGGAGTGTGATTATGAAGGCAGTGAAGAGATGAAAATTTCATTCAACTCAAGATTTTTATCCGACGCACTCTCGCATATTGATGGTGAGGTAGCACTTTTATCAGTAAACGATTCACTCAAACCAATGATTATTCGCGAAGCCGGAAAAGAAGATCTCCACAGTCTCCATGTAGTGATGCCGTTTAAGAAATAGCAGGAGGTGTAGGAGTTGGTAATGCACTACTTTGTCTTGTGGGTGTGATGCTGGCTGCAGCAGCCTCAGCTTGTTGTTTAGCAATTATTTCTTGTGGATTAGTAGTGATAACTGCATGTTCTTTATCACTAGCAATTACGCGTATAGCGATGTGGTTCTGTCCAGCAAAGAAGAGTCCCTCTCCTACATCTGCTGCTAAAAGTAACCGCCGCTCACCCTCAGAGAGGAAAAACACTTCTGAAAGTTTCGGCACCGCTGCTGAAGACTGCTTCATAAGCAACTGAATTGAGGAGTTAGTAACGATCGCTTTACCATATTCATTGCCTAAAAAGTCTTCTACGTCCTGAGTGATGGTAGTGATGCCTAAGTAATACTTGCGGGCACGCTTGGCGAGCGAGTGTAAGAATGATGCACTATCTCCGTGTTTCATGAAGTACCATGCTTCATCAATGACAAGTACGCGCTTCTTTAACTCTTTTTTCACACGCGTCCAGACGAAATCAAGAATGATGAACATGGCGATGGGCCGAAGAGCCTCTTCAAGTTCTTTGACAGAAAAGACTGTGAAGTGATTGGTAATGGAAAAATTGGATTTTTGATCAAAGATGCCACGAAATGATCCACGGACAAATTTTTCCAAACGCGCTGCTAGGTTTTGCGCCTCGTTGGTTTCCATACCAATCAACACTTTATAGAGATCTTCAAGTAGTGGCGGCTCGTTTGATTGTGTCGCGGGCTCCGGAGTAATGCCTTTTGATTTATAAGCGCCGACAATAGCCCGGTCAAGGATAGCATCTTCTTGCGGAGTCATTTCCCCCATCATGATGCGCAGTAGGGTGTGGAGGGAAAGAATTTTTTGTCCGAGCTCGTTTTGACCCTCTTCAAAAACCGCAGAGAGATCAAAGGGATTGATTTTAATCGGTGAGTCAAACGTAAAATTGACATATTCGCCACTCACAGTTTTACACAAGTCCTCATACTCGTGCTCTGGATCAAGGACAATGACATCGGTATCAAACATCATTTGCCTATAGGCCTCAAGTTTAATAGCATAGGACTTTCCCGCACCAGATTTAGCAAACACCACCATGTTGGCATTTTCCATACTGAAACGGTCAAAGATGACGAGCGAATCATTATGCTCATTAATTCCATACACAATTCCTTCCTCCATGGTTAGTTCTGAGGAGGTGAAAGGGAATGTGGTGGCAAGAGACGTAGTGTCCATGTTACGAACAAATGATAATTTATCGACACCTGTGGGAAGTGTGGTTTTAAAACCCTCTTCCATCTGTAAAGTAGCCTTCTTACTAATGATCAAGAGTGAACCAAGAGTGGATTGGACTTGTTTGGTAGTGCGGTCTAGATCTTCGAGAGAATCAGACGTGATGGTGATGTAGAGACCGAACTGGAAAAAACGCTCTGCGCCTTTTGCTAGCTGCTCCTGAATGGTACGGGCATCTTCAAGTTTGATTTCTGTATCAATATTGCCAATCTTGCCATTTTTTAAATCACTGGAGAGTTCGGCTTCCATTTCTGTGATCTTTCGGCGCAAGTCTTGTAAAATCTTGGCGCTATCTACAGGAAAGATATACATTGAGATGTCCATGGCATGCGGAAAAGTAATGAGGGGTGATAGCCAGTTAGCGGGCACGGAGCGTGGATAGCCAGAGATAAACAATGTTCGGGTGAACGTTGAATTAATGTGTTGATAAGTAAAATCAACCTCGATCGCTTCTGGGGCAATGATATCAAGAATACTCACAAGTCCAGACGAAAATTGCGTTATCTCAGGAGCGATCGCTGGCTCCTTTACTGCAGGAGCAGCTGCATCATTTTTTTTAGATGGCAGGTTTTTAAATAAGTTAAGGGCCATATTGTCCTTGGGTTGGTGGTGGAGTAGGGGCTGGTAAGTTGGTTATATTCTGTGGAACCGTTTCTTGAATACTTTGAGTGGGACTGTCCGCCTTGGGTAGAGGCTCAGGAATAGCTAGTGCTGGAGTAGGAGGTCTTTCGCTAGGCGCATAACGAAGGCTCGATCCGACAAGCGGTGAGACATACTCTTTTTGATCTACCATCTTGACGCCCTTTACCGCCTCTGGGTTATAAATCATATAAAAAAGCTGAATGAGTTCTTGGGTATTTAGCTGCGAGGCAAATAATCCAATGCGGGCAAATTGATGGACTAGGTGATCACGGCGTGGCTCTAGGTTGGTGAGGGCCTTTTCAATGATCGCGTGTTTGTCTAATGTTGGTAATTCTTTTTTCTGTATGCCTGGTATAAGTGATGAACCGACGTTTATTCCGGCCTCCAGGGCGGTATATGTGACGATAATATAGAACTTCTTCTCCAAGACATTTCGCTCTTGGACTAGTTGTTCCACAAACTCACGGTACTCTTTAATATTGTTTTTGCGCACAGGGTTATAGGCGTGAATTTCCTGATCTTTTAAGAGGTCTAGATAGGAAGTGACGTCTTTTTTTGATGATCGAATCAGGATCTCAATGGGAAACGAGAGGGAATTTAGTAAAGCTGCATACGCATAGATGGTGGCGTCTTGTTCCTCCTCTGAGTAGAGATCAAAATTGATGGCTGTGCAGCGCATAACTAATGAACATGCGCCGTCCTGCATAATCACTAGATTATTGGATATGTCAAAAATCTCGAGATATTTTTGCGTCGTTGACTGAAGAGTGGAACCTTGGCTGACCATAAATTCATTATAGCGGTATCTGTCATTCCTGCGAAGGCAGGAATCCAGTCAATAAGATATTCCGCTCGTTTCTGGATCCTGGATAAGGCTCCTAATCGCCGCCTTTACCGGGATGACAATTAATTAGCCTTTATAAATAAAGGGTTTATTATGCTGTTTTTCAGTCCTAATATACTTTTCTCGAAACTAAAGCCGTCTTTCTCAACACTTACTACGTATTCTCCATCTTCAAGCGGTGTGGCGACCTCAAATTGACCTAACGCATTGGTTTTGAGGGCCCGCACGGGTAGACCATCGAACTTGCGCGATACCGTAACGATGGCATTATCAAGTATCTTTTCATCTTTTGTCACTACCATCCCCACGATTAAGTTTGGAGTTTTAGGGACAGAAGGAAAAGGAAGCGTAGTACTTGTTTTAACTTTCTCGGATACATCACTCGGCGTGGCAGAAAATAAGGTATGCATTTCGGTCAACTTAGTGTCTAGTGGCTGGCCAACGGTCCCGAGCTTGTCGAGGGGTTTTGGAATTTCTTTACTAACATCTAATTTCCCATCTTTAGTCTCTATAGGTGCTGGCTGTGTCGGCATCTGCATAGTCGGGCGCTCAGGCTGCTGGCCAACGGTCCCGAGCTTGTCGAGGGATGGGGTTACTGTTTGTGTAAAGAGTGCCATGACGGTCCGAATCTTTTCATCTTCCTCATCGGTTGGCTTATCACTAGGCTTTACTGTCGTAACAGTCTGCATAAATTCACCATAGCGGGTCTTGCGGTATGGCCGTAGCTCCTCTGCTCCAAAAGTAACCTGTTGGACGACGGTCGATGGGACAAACTCAAAAGCTTGGGGAACAGATTGCGTTTTTTTCCAAAAAAACATTGTTGGCTGATAGATAGAACGGATGAAAGCGATAATCCAGCGATCAAGTGGGCGGCCCTCAAAAGGTAAGAAGGCCATACCGGCGCCGATGGCGACCGAAAGTATGGCAATAGGAATTTTAATTATCCCTGGTAAATTTGTACTATTGGCGATGACAGCAAACAACACACCACCAGCCAACTCCATGAATTGCTTGAGTGTCATGGAGCCAATGAGGTGAAACTCGTACCCCGTCACGTTTTGGGGAACCGGATGCTCTTGCATACGATCAAGTATAGCCTATTGTGTCTTCAGAGGTATCGCGGGAACACCGATATTAACGTCAGCTCGTGTGTTATCTACTAATAGTGCATTGCCTAGTAATCGATAAAACGGAAGAAGTAAACGCTGCCCTTCATCGAAACGGTATTCAAGCGTGGCTTTGGAAATAGTTAATTGCTGAATTGAACTAGCTGGAAATTGAAATGCTGAAATTTTTCCTTGTCTAAATAATGAGATAAGATCATCCTTATTGTAGAGCGGAGTTGATACGCCTTTTGTGGTGGTGAAGTATAACGACGGAATGACCGCTTTCCCAATTCCTTGAGAAGTTACATAGAAAACAAACTCACTAGAGAAAACATTCGAATTTTGCACAGGAATCCCATCGACAGTGAGTGCATATGCTAATTGGATAACCACGGCTTGCTCGGGAGGTACTTCAGTTTCTTCCTCAGATTCGGAGGTATATGTCACGTGTGATGGAGTATTTGGATCAAGTGAGTAGGGGAGAGAAAGCTTGGAGAAAAAATCGGTAGCAAAACGTTCAGCCCGGGTTAGCGTGACAACTTTATCGAATGTTGCATTTGAGTTGGAATAATTGACCTGTGCTTGTCCTTTTATCTGTGACAAAGAAATTGTTTTATCAGCATTTGTGTAAATATTAGGTGATTGTGGCAGGGGAGTAAGTTGGAGATTATTTGCTAGTGTGGGTAGTAATTGCGTCGACGAGGTTACTTCGCTCACGCTATATACATTTGCGCTTGTTGGTAGCGAAACATTGGTCGCAAACGACATGCTTGGGATCATTACTTTTTTTTCGGGGAGAAACGATGGTTCGGGGTAGACAGCCACCAGAGGGGCTCGGGTTGGAGCCTTTGGTGTGAGAAAGCGAAAAGCCAATGCTCCGACAAGCAATAAAACTAAAAATATAATGAGAACGGGTATATAGTTTCTCTTTTTCTTAGGTTTCATAGTTTTTTAATTCCCACAAGTCGTTGTGAATACTTTCAAGCCTAGTGCAGGTACAGGATTCTTTGGCACGAGGTCAGTTAATAAAAATGGGACTGAGAGCGCCTCATAATGGAGGTGATTTGCCATGTTTCCGCCTCCGGTACTGCCAGTATAACCGATAATATCTCCGGCTTTGAACTGTTTTGTTGTCTGATGTTCAACGCTTGAGTCCCAGAACTGACTTAAGTGTGCAAACATAATGCTACCAAATTGAGCATTCGCTAACACAACATGATTTCCATAAGGTGTTAGTGTTCCTCGTAAAGTGTCACCAGGAGGATTGTTATAACAAGCGACTTGTGGATCATCTTGACCATCTGTACAGGCGATAGCCGTACCATCATATGGGGTAATCACTGGGGTGCCCAGAGCATTGCCTATGTCAGCCGCGGTGCTCAGTCTACCATTCCACGTGGCATGTGGTGAGCCATCACCATAATATGCGAGTACGGAGACTGTACCATTGGTTGGCCAACAACCCGCACCCGGAGGATTGCCAAAAGTTACTGATGCGGCTGTCGTGACTGTCTGACCTGTTGCCCCCACCTGGGCATCTGATCCTTGTACATCAAATTTCATTAAGAAAACA
>DATIJC010000012.1:0-2310 GCA_035479015.1 Patescibacteria group bacterium
GAAAGGGCAAACCCAATTTGAAATGAGTGCTGGCGGCGTACTCATCCGGAAGTTATCACAAATTCGTCCCTACTCTGGAAAAGATATATCGCTTTCCATTGATGCAAATCTATCAAAGGTGGCCAGTGATGCTCTCCATAATCGGCCCGGGGCAGTGGTTGTAACTGATGCAAAAAATGGCCAAGTACTGGTTCTGGTGAGTACTCCGGGTATGAACCGGGATGATTATTCCGCAAATTTACACAATGAAGACAAACCTCTGCTTAACCGTGCCGTCTTAGGATATGCTCCTGGAAGCACCTTTAAGCTTATCACTGCAATTGCTGGACTTGAGAATGGAACTATTGATGCAGCTTCAAAGTTTAATGATAAGGGAGAGATTAAAGTAGGTGAACAAACATTTCGGAATTGGTATTTCCGAACCAATGGAAAAACAGAGGGTGAGATAAATGTCGCGCGCGCTCTTACACGTAGCACAGACACATTTTTTTACGACCTGGCCAACAAAGTGGGGCCGGAGAAAATACAAGGATACGCAAAACGTTTTCATCTGGGTATTTTGACGGGGATTGAACTTCCGGAAGAAACTTCTGGTCTAATACCAACCCCTGCATGGAAGGAGCGTACTATAGGCAGCAAATGGTTCACGGGCGATACGTTTAACATGGGTATAGGGCAGGGATATGTGTTGGCCACACCACTGCAAATAAACATGATGACAGCGGCGATCGCTAATGGCGGGCAATGGTGCGCCCCTACACTACTGCTTGGGAAAGGGAAACAGTGTGAGGACACTGCAGTTACTACTTCTACACTAGAGACAGTACTTGATGGTATGGTGGGCGCTTGTAGTCACGGCGGTACAGGTGTTCCATTTTTTGCGGTCAACGATTCACTGCCAGCAGAGAACAAAGTGGCATGCAAAACCGGCACGGCAGAACTTGGGGTATCGGATAGTAATGGAAAGAAAAAGACACACGCGTGGTTCACGATGGTGTATCCAAGAGAAAATCCGAAAGTAGCGATCACTGTTTTCTTGGAGTCCGGGGGGTCGGCACAATTTCTAGAAGGTTCATCTGATGCAGCGCCAATTGCGAAAACTGTTTGGGATGCTTGGAGAGTGAAGTATGATCATTAGTTAAAAGATCTGTTATACTCCCTGGGTTACTTTATGGGAAGGAAAGCTTATGGTTTCATCTTTAGCGGAACAAATTCGACTAGTCGCAAGAATTAATCGAGGTGCAGAAATCGACAAGCAGGAAATTGCTATTGATGAAAATACCATGTCGATAGAAAGTGATGGACTCATAGCGATCGTAATTTTTGGAATGAGTCGTTTAGAGTACAACGCAAAAGATCTTAGACTTACAGAACTTCGTGCCATTGCTCGCCTCAATGTAAGAAGGAAATAATTTGATTTACCCACCAGGGCGTTGTGCTAGGTGGGTTTTTGTAGGTAACCAAAAAATTCTGTGGTGAAGAGAAACGCTGTAAAGTATTGTCACACCCATCAGCTTCTGCCCACCATGTGTAGTTTCCAAATTTGAGAGTAGGTAAAGAAAAAGAATTTCCAGTTACTTCAAACTTCTGATCGGGTAGTGTTGGATCAGCTGTTATTCCAGACTGAATATGAATAATGGTTAGGCTCCCACTATCTGCTGTCCACTGTAAACTTGTTGGATCTATGGAAAAATTTTGGGAGAGTGAAGATGGAGTTTCTATTATGCATTCGGGTGCTGTCAAAGGTTTGGCGATAAAAGATTTGATTGCGGCGACTGCCCCAGTATTTTTTTGCTCACCCCAGTTATAAATTATCATCATTGATCCGGGATCTTGTGTATTGGTAAATGTATTCGTCAAACCCTTGAGCCATTCTGCTTGGGTTGTCCCGGCTGAATATTCCACAGCTCCCCAATTTGGGTTGCCATTTGCGGTAAGCATTTTTTTCCAGTCTGGCAGAGAAAGCGGATCTCCTGCAAAGCCATAAAAACTGGCTCCAGGATTGGAATATAAATTAAAAGCGGCTGGTGCATACGCTACATAGCGTTTATCCCCAGGTATTGCCTCTACCCAAATGTGGGTAAAGATTTTGTCTTTGGGTATGCCGGTTATTACTGCAAGGCGCGCATTGTCTTGCAAGTATTTTCGGACTACTTCGGCGCGTGAAGCACTCAAATCTTGAGTGCTGCGATAGCCGTACGGCAAAAATTCATCAGCAGGGGTGATTGATGCATTTAAAGAAATTTCTGTGCCGATGGTGATCCCCAGCACAAGGTCAGGCTTTTTGGCAATTTCTTTAAGAATGACTTG
>DATIJC010000013.1:0-7514 GCA_035479015.1 Patescibacteria group bacterium
CGGGCAATCGAAACCTTCAGGAATAAAAAACTTTGGAAATCTTTGGTGGCAAACGCTATGAAAGAGGATTATTCTTGGGACTACAGCACGCGTGAGTATTTAAAATTGTACAAAAAAACAATCCGGCTGCGCAAAAACCAATTGAGTGCAAATCCCGGTCCTACATTCTCACTTAATGGAGTGTAAAAACCACCAGGACAAAAATTCCAAACAAAATTCTGTAAATGATAAATGGCATGAAGCCTACTTTGTTTACAGTCCTGCGCAACCAACTGATACTTACAATCGCCGTTGCAAATGCAACTACCGTTGCGATAAGAGTCGGCGCGAGTATTGAACCCTCTACTCCCGAATGAAATACTTTGAGCATCTCATACCCACCAGCCAATATAAGAGCGGGGATACTCAGTAGAAAAGATTGCTCCATCGCTTGTACAAAAGATAATCCGGACAACATTCCTGCAGAGGCTACGATACCCGAGCGTGACGTACCAGGCAAAATTGCAATTACTTGAAAAATGCCCATCACTAGGTAGTCTTTAAGTGACACTGCTTTCTGGACTGTCGAGTGCGATGCCTTCCACTGTGCAAGGAGTAACAAAAATGCCACAGCGATACTCATAACCGCGATGATTGCAAAATCGCTTTGGATTGAATCAATGTGCTTCCTAATTGCAAAACCAACAATCAACACAGGCACCGACGCCAACAGCAACTTCACGCCTTCCATTTCCAACAATGTTGTTTTACCAACTTGTTTGATAATGCGAAGCAGGGCCATGCGTTCCTCAACTAATAATCCACCCAGGGCTCCCAATTGCACCACAGTTGTAAAGAAAGCAGAAGTTTGAGCTAGACCCAATAGCCGCTGTCCGACTAGCAAGTGTGCAGTACTAGAAATTGGCAAGAATTCTGTGAAACCTTCGATTGCACCTAAGATAAGTGATTGAAATATGGTCATACTTTTCCTATTTGTGAATATACTTTTGCTTCAAGTTCAGATAGTAACCTGGAGGCCGAATAATTTTGCACAGACATAGTAATACTCTTTTGCATATGTGCAGTCCAGCGCTGCCGGTCCATGTAAAGGGGAATGATATCCTGTTCGATCCGCTCATACAAGTGAACGGCCGCGTGGTGGTCTTCTATAACAAATCCCATATCAGTCCAATCCACCTCATCGGTCCAGCCATCTTTAGTCGTACAAAGCAATACACCGTTCATACTGGCTTTCATTCCGCTCGTACCGCATGCCTCAAATCCCCGGATTGGTGTATTAAGCAGCACATCTAAGCCAGACAAAAGAGTTTGGGCTAACTGAATAGAGTAATTTTGTAGATACACAACCGATCCTTCAAACTTGCCAACTTGTTCCAAAAGAAAATGCAAATTTTGCAGCGCTTGTTCATCATAGGCGTGCGGTTTACCGGAAAAAATAATACGCACCGGTACTTTTGACCCGGTTACTATTTTCTTCAATCGCTCTATATCCTCAAATAAGATCAGCGGTTGTTTGTAGTTAGCAAGCCGCCTGGCCCACCCAATCAATAGATCGTTTTCACTCCAGGTGATCCCAGTAGTTTCCGTAATCATTTCACAGAGTATCTTCTTACGGGTCAAATGTGCATTCCATAGATCATCTGTGTTGGCACAATCGCATTTGGCTATCTCCTCCGATTGCCAGGTTTTTTGGTGCACGCCGTTTGTCACCGCTACCATCGGGTGGTCTGTCCACATTGCCAGAGCCTTTTGCTGGTGCAATTTGCTCACTGCTTGTGAAATCGTTGCCAGCCGGAGCGCTAACATGGTGGGTGAAAAAAGCGAAGAGTCTTGGATCAAACCATACTTCGCAAATACTGCCGGGTCCATAGGAAATTCCATTGCGTAGCTCGCTAAGTAAGAAATCACCAAATCTTTGGAAAACACATCGTTGCCCGCCGGGATCAATGTGTGATTCGTAAATACCACATTTTTTAAATGTTCGAGAGTATCTGCATAATCTTTCAAGTCATTTGCGGGAGCCAGACTTCGGGCGAGTTCAAAAAGGAGTAGGGCACTATGCCCTTCATTCAAATGATACAGGCGGATAGGGATACCCAACTCATGCAGGACTCGGAAGCCTCCAATACCCAAAATCATTTCTTGCTTGAAACGATGCTCACGGTCGCCGTAGTACAACTGATCACACAAATTAATATCCTGCGCTTCATTTCCTTCGATATCTGTGTCCAAAAGAAGCAGGGGAACACAACCAGTCATTTGCACCCATACTTTGACAGTGACCTTGCGGGCATGGATAGGCACGCTGACTGTAACCGGTGTGTTGCCACGCACTAAAAGTTTTAAATCTGTTTTAGACAAATCAATGGTGTCCGGCCCATACACATTTGCGTCCTTAGAAATTTCCTGTAGCATGTAGCCTTTGTGATAGAGCAACCCCACGCCGATAAACGGACGCTTGTCTTCACAGGCCTGCTTTAACATATCGCCGGCCAAAATCCCTAAGCCACCAGCATAAATGGGTAGCTTCTCGTCAACAGCAAATTCCGCACAAAAATAGGCAATGGCTGGACTGGTGTACAGCTTTTGAAGTTCGCTTAATTCGATCATTCCCAACGCATCAGCCATAGTACCAAGCATAACTCGACTATTGGTATACAATCAATCACTGTATGCGATTGAAACTCTCTTTTCTTTTTTTCTTATTTATAGCTAGTCTCGGATTTGCAACGGGAGCATTCTATTTTCATACAACGCACCAGAGAAAACCTGCCGCCAACAGTATTGCATCCGCTCCAAAATTCCTAGAATATATCAATCAGGGTTCTTTTCCTCTCCTTAGCACGCCAACACCATCACCGACGCCTACTCCGTATCCGCCTCCCGGGTGGCACTGTACTACTCTGCCAATTCTTATGTATCACCATATAGAACCTGAGAGCAGCGCAAAGGATAAAGGTCAAACTGCCCTCACCGTTGATCCAAAATTTTTCCAGGAACAAATGGATTACCTGACCGAAAAAAAATACACCACGATGTACTTATCACAATTAGCTGATTACTTTGACACAGGGACTCCACTTCCACATAAGCCTATCATTTTGAGCTTCGACGATGGTTATGATGATTTCTATCAATATGCGCTACCAGTTCTACAGGCGCATAGCTTCAAATCAGAAGCGTTTATACCAACCGGACTATTAGAAAACGCTGGATACATGTCGTGGTCACAAATCATCGCTGCGTCAAAAACGGGCGTAGACATCGCACATCATACGTGGTCACATGCCAACGTCGCACGTTCATCTACTGCTTCTTTTGCCCAAGAGATCGATCTACCAATTACACAGTTCGCCAGCCATGGTTTCACACCAATGAATATTTTCGCTTATCCATACGGAACACATAATAGCGTTATTGAAAATTATCTTGCATCAAAGGGTTTCCGTATTGCGGTTACAACACTTCCTGGACAAACTCAATGCAAAGAAGATCGTCTTGCATTACACCGCACTCGGATTGGCAATGCGCCACTGTCTAGTTACGGTATCTAGCGAGACAGGGTGAGGATATTTCTATACGCGCGGTACAGCGCTGTAGGGTTGCTCCGGTCATCCAAAAATGAAAAGGGTGCAAATACTCCGGGACTCCCTCGCAATACAAATGGGGTCACGGCCCTTATGCGCGGGTCCTTGCCCCAAATTTTTTTGAACGCTGTTTGAAAATACGAGTTGATATACTTTGTTGGCACTTTTTGGCTATCCCAACCAGTTTCAGTGATATACACATCGTATTCCCGCTGGGTATAGGAATGTAAGAATGCCAATTCATTCTCAAAACCCCGTAGGCTATTTTTACCAATCCGGTTTGGGTTGGCGTTAAAACCAGGGTTGGGATATGAATGAGAGTTCCACGCATCGTACGCCGATGCTAAATCGGGCTCAGCAGCAAAAACACGCCGAAGGTATGAAAATGCCTCCATTGTGCCTGAAGCATTGGAAGCATCTAGGTCCATACCAGCCGGCAATATGGTGTAGGTTTTAGCTTCAGTACGCATCCAATTCACCGCAAACATAGAGAGATGGGCGTACTCTTCGGGGTTGATGGAGTTGCCCCATTCTTTTGCATGATTGGGTTCATTAAATGTAATAACGGTCAACTCTGGTCTGTGCCACTCCAAACTGGAGAGAAAAGTAATCATTTCTCCAATTTCTTCACGGGCGGGGATGGTCCAGGCTCCATCTTTAACACGAGTAGCGAGCCGGATAATGGGGCGGATTTTTAACGTGTGACACTCGTCAAAAAAGGGCTGCCAGCGCTCTGTCTCCCCAATATCCAAGACTGTGAAGGGAATAGTGACAAACTTATCTTTGTCATCGCCATTGGCAAGCAATTTTTGGGCTAGTGTTACTTCACCTGGCTCTAAAATGTGGATGCCTAAAACCTCAGTCCCGGCATACACCTCAAGTGGGGAAACCAGAAACGATATGGTCATCAGCATGCTGATAAGTATTTTTACTGGGCTCACTTGCTTAGTATACCTGTTAAATGATACGCTCAAGGTCTGATGCGTCAGCCCAAATACTTTATCAGCTCTCAAGAGCCCGAAAAGAAAGCCAAAGAAGTGACTGTGCAACCTGAGATTAGTGTTCCAAAGGTGCACATACGTTTGCCTAAACAAGTGGCCCCAGCTCTGGGTATCCTGTCATTCGTAGCGCTGGTGTCCCTTAGTCTCCTGTCACTGCACATACGGGTTCCGCAATTTTTCCCCGTACAGCCCAGTAGTGGATCTGTGGTTGCCCAGACAGGAGGAGGATCAATCCAAGGCACCCATTATGATATTTTGACCGCTGATTCGAGAGTGGATATCATAGCTGGCTTCCTCAGCCGTTATAAATCACCCCTCCAGCCATATCAACACTACGGCCAGGCTCTGGTAGATGCTGCCGACCGCTATGGACTCGATTGGCGTCTGCTCCCAGCCATCATGATGCAGGAGAGCAATCTCTGTAAAGCCTCCGATCCTAAGCTTCACAACTGCCTAGGCTTTGGAATCCATAAGGCAGGGACCCTTGGTTTTGACACATATGAGGATAGTTTCGACCGGGCAGCCAGGGAACTGAAGGAACGATATATCGATATCGGACTGACCACACCTGAGCTCATTCAAACAAAATACACCCCTAGTAGTCCACACAACGCCTGGTCCAATTCGGTCGATCAGTGGATTGCTGAGATGGAATTTAACAGCCGTGATAAAGGCAAGACGAGCACCGCTTCAGCTGATCTGACCCAATATACCCGAAACAGCAATACCCTATAGTGCGTTCGGTTATATGAGGTGGGACATTACTATTGACAGGCCTATATAAATAGTGTATTCTTTTCCCACGTTGGCAGGTTCTTCCTCACCGGGAATTACGTGTCAACCCCAAAGAGTCCTCCGTAGCTGGGGGATTTTTTGTAGGCTATAATCCTCCTTATTGCCGACGTGGCGGAACTGGCATACGCGCAGGACTTAGAATCCTGTGGTCGCAAGACCTTGGAGGTTCAACTCCTCTCGTCGGCACTTAGTGGAGATGTACAATAAGAATAACTATGACAATCGATGATGTATTGACCCGCGGCGTGGAACAGATACTACCAAGCAAAGACAGCTTGGCGGGATTAATGCAGCGAAAAAAAATTAAGTTATACCTTGGCATTGACCCGACAGGAAATGAGTTACATTTAGGGCACGCTGTACCTTTGCGCAAACTCCAACAGTTTGCCGATCTTGGACATGACGTAATTTTGCTCATCGGCAATGGCACAGTAAAAATCGGTGACCCGACAGGGCGGGATAAGACGCGACCACAACTGACTGATGAAGAAATTGAAACCAATTTCCAAAATTGGAAAGCTCAGGCAAGCAAAGTCGTGAACTTTGATCAGATTCGCATCACGCGTAATGGTGATTGGTTGGAAAAACTCACGTATGTTGAAATGATCAAGCTTTGTGCCAAATTTACTGTGCAGCAAATGATGGAGCGCGACATGTTTGTGGAGCGCGTGAAGAAAAATTTGCCGGTGCATGTCCATGAACTGCTTTATCCCATCATGCAGGGTTTTGACAGTGTGGCCATGGATGTAGATCTAGAAATCGGCGGCAATGACCAGACTTTTAACATGATGCGCGGAAGAGATTTGCAAAAAAGTGAACATGATAAAGAAAAGTGGGTCTTAGCCACCAAACTTATTAATGGACTGGATGGCCGCAAAATGAGCAAATCCTACGGCAATTTTGTCAGTCTTACCGAAAAACCTATTGATATGTTCGGCAAGATCATGTCAATTGCAGATAGTGAGATCATCACCTACTTTGAAGTGTTCACGAATGTGTCCCAGGGGGACATCACCGACATAAAAGCAGAGATTGACGGCGGAACCAATCCGATGAAATTTAAAAAGCAGCTCGCACATCTCATCACTACATGGCTTCACAGCAGTGCTGATGCAGACAGCGCCCAGGAACATTTTGAAAAAACGGTCCAGCAAAAAGAGCTTCCGGAAAATATGCCGGCAGTACGCCTAGCATCTATGCACGTCACAACACTTACGATTGTCCGCGCTGCCCGCTCAGATATGAGCAACAGCGAAGCACGCAGACTCATAGAGCAGGGTGGTGTCGAAATCGACGGAAAAAAACACATGAATCCTGTCGACCAAGTGGATGTGAAATTCGGCTCGGTTGTAAAAATCGGTAAGCGAGAGTACTTCAAAGTCGAATTATGATGAACAAAAAGGTACGAGTGGTATTTCAAGTTATCATAGGCCTCGTCATGGTGTCATTTGTCTTCGGCGGCATTATCCAAACCATTATTCTGCTTCGATGAGCACTCTGCACTTATCCGATTCGGTCTCCAAACTTTCCGGCGTAGGAACCATGCGGGCAGCGCAACTAGGTGAACTTGGAATAGAGACGATCAAAGATCTTTTGTACTATGCGCCGTTTCGGTATGAGACTGTAGAGCGGGAAGTGACAATTGCGAACCTGCAACCTGAAACTACAGTCTGTATTCATGCGCAAGTTATTTCAAAAATCCCAATTAAAACTGCGAGGTTTGCCAGCATGCTCAAAGTAACAGTGGCAGATCAAACGGGTAAATTGGACCTGACATGGTTTAACAATCGCTTTATTCTCTCAAGCCTCAAAGTAGGGGAACAGTATTACTTTACTGGTAAAGTGAGTGCCTTCAAAGGAAAACCAACAATCACCAACCCAAGTGTGGAGAGGGAAACACCGGAATTTGGTTCACTCGTACCCGTCTATCACGAATCAGCCGATATTACTTCTCGTTTCTTACGCAAACTCGTAAAACAAGCACTTGAACAAACTTATTTAGCTGATGATCCAAAGATGCTAGATATTTATAAAAAACATAAATTAATTGCCCTCAAAGCCGCCTTAAATACACTGCATCGACCTGAAGCAGAGGGTGGAGTATTAAAATCGGCACGCGACAGATTGGCGT
>DATIJC010000014.1:0-17477 GCA_035479015.1 Patescibacteria group bacterium
CATCATTCATACTGATACAGGCTTAGGTGATTTTGATCACCATCAAGCTGACCGCGGACTGCAGCGCATTTGTGCTACCAGCCTCGTGTTTGACTACGTGTCCCACTTGCACCCGGATCTCGCCCAAGATGAAGCACTTAAATACCTCGTGGAGTATGTGACGCAAGTAGATCATTTTGAAGAATATACCTGGCCTGATTCTATGAACCTTCGCTATCAACTCATGTTACAGAACCTGATTGACGGGGCAAAAAAGACAGTCTTTTCTGACGACGAGACAGTGACACACTTTGGCATGCAATGTCTGGATAGCGCATATGCTGTCCTAAGCGAGCAGATCGAAGCGCAAGATGAGATAGCTAAAAAAGGAATTACATTTGATACAAAATGGGGAAAGGGCTTAGCGATCTCTAGCTCTAATGATGAAGTGGTGCGTGTAGCGCAAAAATCTGGATATGTGGTAGCGCTGCGTAAAGATATTGATACAGGGGCAATCCGTATCAAGGCAGTGCCCGGAAAAGACATCGATCTGACCCCGATATACGAAAAAATAAAAACAATGGATAAAACTGGGTATTGGTATTTTCATCCGGGCAAAACCATGCTTCTCAATGGCTCTACCAAGGATCCTAGCCGCACACCAAGTCCACTGACGCTTGATCAGATAATTGTACTATTTAGAGATGTCATTCCTGCGTAGGCAGGAATCCAGTCAATAAATAAAAATACATTATTGAATTACTTGTTGTCTGGATACTTGCCTTCGCAAGTATGACAAAATGATATGGAAGACTCGGTTTTTACTAAAATCATAAAGCGGCAGATACCCAGCACGATCCGCTTTGAGGATGACGAGTTTATTGCTTTTGATGATATCCATCCGCACGCACCGATCCACGTACTAGTTGTACCAAAAAAACAGTACGAGACGCTCGAACAAGTACCGATGGAAGATACTAATTTCCATGCTCGTCTACTACTCATAGGTCGTGAAGTTGCTCGCATTATGGGTATCAGTGAAAATTACCGTTTTGCATTAAATATCGGTAAAGAGCTTCAAGCCGTCCATCATGTGCACTTGCATGTGCTTGGTGGGTGGAAGAATTTGCCAAAGGCAAGAGATCAACGGTTTGGCTAAAGGCCTATTCGTGGTGGTGGCCCAACAAATGCCCTAGTGCATGCTCGACTAAGTAACAAATGTGGTCGTCTACCATCTTGCCGCGCTTCATGGCCTGATTGACTACTTCAGGAAAACATACCACGATATCACCCAAGTGACGCGTCTCGATGGGAGGGAGCACGAATGCTCCAATATCATTGACTTGTGGTTTTGGCTCAAGTGTCGACTCGTAGTCTACGGGTGAACCTTTTTCGTACTGGGGAAAAGAAAGCACGTCAGTCACACCCTCATGATTTAGGTGCGATTCATTGAGCATAGTGATCTTCCGCTTTCCGACTATGGAAAGATCCACGACTGCATCAAACACCCCCTCTTTTTTGAGGAAAGTCTGGATACATTCGCGGATTTTTTTCCGGTTGACGGGGTAGCGTGACCCAACCTTAAAAGTAACTGTGATCATTTTTTACGATCCAATACGTCGCTGGATACGCCTCTCGCGGGCGAGCTTCTTTTGCAGCTCTTTCTTGGCCTCTTTACGAAGCAGCGCAGGCTTTAGATAAAACTCCTTGCGTTGCACGAGTTTTAAAATATTGTCAGTGAGTACGCGCTTCTTGAAGCGGCGGATGACACTTTCGGTACTTTCGTCTTTTTTTGCTTTGATGATGGTTGCCATTTGTAAAAACACCCCCTCTTATGGAATTTTGTCACCCTACGGGTGGCAAGGCTGGTAGTATAGCCGAAAAGGGTAGACTTGACAATCCTGGTCTATCAAAAGTCACTTTTTCTTTGTAAGATCCCCGTATGTCATGGTATCGAAAATATAGACCGCAAAAGGTAAATGAGCTCAAGATCAAGCCCGCCAGGGAAGCATTCCAGCGCATCCTGGATACGGGAAATTTCTCCCATGCATATCTATTATCTGGTCCAAAGGGAACAGGGAAGACATCGGGAGCTCGCATTCTGGCCAAGGTTTTAAACTGTGAATTGAATCGAAAAGCGATAGAAAAACATCAACCGTTTGTCGAACCGTGCAATGTATGTAGTTCTTGTATAAGTATCACGAACGGTTCGAGTATGACAGTCGTCGAGATGGACGCCGCCAGTAACCGCGGTATCGACGATATCCGTGAGATCCGCGATAGGATAGGCTTGTCTCCTTCGGATGGGGTGGTCTGCGTGTACATCATTGATGAGGTGCACATGTTGACGACCGAGGCGTTTAATGCGCTCCTGAAAATCTTGGAAGAGCCACCGGCTCATGTTGTGTTCGTGCTTGCGACAACCGATCCGCAAAAAGTTCCCGCGACGGTGCTCTCACGTTGTACGCATATATCTTATCGACGGGCTACAAATGGGGAAGTGGTGGAGACTTTAGAAACAGTTGCGGCGGCCGAAAACATGGCTGTGGAGAAGGAAGTTCTGGCACAATTTGCAATAGCTTCAGATGGCAGTTTCCGCGACGCGATTAAATTTTTTGAACAGGTAGCTTCAGGAAAAACGACGCTTACACTAGCAGACATTGAGTTCACTGTATTTAATAATTCTGACGAGTCAGTGCAATTATTAGCTACAGCACTGCAAGAGCGGTCTTTGGAAAAAACACAAAAACTATTTAGTAAATTTGAATTGCAATCAGTAGATTTTTCACTCCTACACAAACGGCTTTTAACATCGCTTATGCCGAAGTCTTTGGAGTTGGTACGTGCACTCAATATCCCCTTGGACCCATTGCTGCCGATCCCTTGGTTGCCGTTTTATTTAGGATGTGTGGAGTGGTGCATGCAAAGTCCGCAGGTGCCAGTACGCAGTGCGCAGATGGTAAAAGAAATTCCAATAGTCCAGCCAACTAGCAAGCTAGAAACTAGTAAACCCGTAACTGGTCCCGTTCCCGGGTATAGCGAAATAACTGCCAAATGGCCGGAGTTGCTACGCAAGGTGCATAGTCGCAATACTTCTGTAGAAGCACTACTGCGTTCTACAAAACTTGTTGGGATTGATGGGAATACACTGCAACTGGAAGCGTTCTACGCATTCCATAAAGAGCAATTGGAGGCAGAGCGGAACAGAAGAATCTTTGAGGGAATACTCGCTGAAATTTTTTCCTGCAAACTGATATATAGTTTATCGCTATCACAAAAAGCAAAACTTGCACAACTCAATCCCAATAGTAATGTCTCCGGGAAAGTCGAGGATGAAGGAATGGTCACTGCTGCCGAGGAAGCATTTCTCTAATTATTTCCCGCCAAGCAGTCCACCGAGGCCGCCGGACATCTGCTGGAGTTTCTTGGCTGCCAGTTCTTGTGACTTCTTGATAGCTTTATTTAGCGCATCCACTGCTTGCTGTGAGGAAACACCCTGGACAGTGAAGACTTTGATTTTTTGGTCACCGGAGATGACGACACGGATATCACCTTCGACTACTTCAATCTCTTCAGCGGCAAGTTGTTGCTGCATTTGCATTGCTTGCTGTCGAAGCTGGTTTAGGTCACCGAGTTTGCCTGGTAAGTTCATAGATACTCCTCATTTATTTATCCGTATGATAGCACGAAAACTACGGAGCTACCTTTGGTTTTGTCGTAAGCGAATAGACACGCAGTGCTGAACTGCTGGCAGTATGGGGATCAGCGAAGATTGCGACAATCTTATCGTTTGCTATGAGTGTGGAGCGGGTGAGGGAACCGCCTAATGTATCGAAGTATTTTGTTTTTGCACTGGTGAACCATCTTTCCGGATCATTTTTGCCCGCTGATATTACTGTAAAGAATTTTGTCGTCAACGTCTGAATAGTACCCAGGAAACTTACTCTGCTTGGGGCGAATATAGTCTCATCGGATAACAATATGCGTCTGCCGACATACTGCTGATTTTCATTGACAGTTCCCATGATGATGATAGGGCTACCCAATTCTAGATCTTCACGCGTCGCCTGTTTTAAGCCACGCAGAACTACTGCCTTTGTATCGAGCTCTACCAAGCGCAGGGCCCCCGTCACGGTTTGGACCTGTAATGAAGAACCAACGATTTTAGTGAGCGTACCGAATATGCCAAATGTAATTGGCGTGCTTGTACCTAAAGTAGGCGAGTTTTTCACTTTTTCCACCCGGTTGACAATATTTTGATCTACATCTTGGGTGGTAGGAGTAGGCAAAGCGCCTGGACTTGCGCTGGCAGTCGCCGTTTTGGCAGCGAGTACGAGAGCTAGTAAAAGATGTTGTGTCATATTACTTCTTTTTTATGGTAGCTGAGGCAGTGGCTTTCGGTGTGGCAGTTGGAGTGGGAATACTGGTTGCAAAAATATCCGCTGTTGAGTAAATGATTTCTCTCATGATGCTATACGTTTGCCCGTCATCGGTAAGTACACGAGCTACGAGCGTATTTGCTCCCGCTTCTAAAGTAACGGCCACGGAAAAATTGCCATTTTGATCAGACACAGAGGGGTACTCTCGGGTGTTGTCCAGGATAAGTACTGTAGAATTTGGGATCGTTTGACCTGTGACATGTATATCAGGTGTCGAGACAAGAGAGTCATTTGTAGGTTCACTCAGGCGTATGTGCTCAGAGGTCGAGAGGTCAGGTGTCGGTGTAGCGGTAATCGCTGCTCCTGACGGATTGATTGTGGGAGAAGGGAGAACCTCCTCGACCGCTCTTTTTGCACGGATCACGCCATACATAACAACGAGACCGACGATGACTCCCAGAGCTATAGCGATGGAAACTTCCTTTTTCATAAGAGTGGAAACCAGATCCTAGCAGAAAAGGTTGATGAAATCAAAGGAAATTCTTATACCTCACCTCACTAATACTCCACCCCTAACCCCTCCCCTATTTTAGGAGAGGGGAACTATTTTATTTTTTTAAATATAGTCTCCCCCTAGGGTAGGGGGAGATTTAGAGGGAGTACGAAAATGGAAGCAATCGTGTATAGTAGGGGACACGGAGGAAATTTTTATGGAAATAACCTATCTTGGACACAGTGCATTTAAGCTCAAAGGCAAGCAAGGGATTGTCGTGACTGATCCATACACAAATATGGTGGGTTTCTCAATGCCGGCAGTCACGGCTGACATAGTCACGCTTTCGCATGACCATCCTGATCACAATAATCGGCTGGCAGTCAAACCGACCGCAAACCGCGAGAAAGTGTGGGTGATCAAGGCCGCTGGTGAATATGAGGTTGGCGGAATCAGTGTCTTTGGTTTTGAATCATTTCATGATGACAAAAAAGGTGCTGATAGAGGCAAGAATGTGGTGTACACCTATGTAATTGATGGTGTACGTATCGCACACCTAGGCGATTTGGGACACACGCTTAGTGATGGTTTTATCGAGCGGCTAGGTGAGATAGATGTGCTTCTGGCTCCAGTAGGCGGCAAGTATACAATCGGTCCTGACACCGCTTCCGAAGTGATCGCAGCCATTGAGCCTTCCTACGTCATCCCCATGCACTATAAAACCGATGCACATGACGAGAAGACTTTTGGAGAACTTGCTACTTTGGCAGATTTTGAAAAAGCCTATGGCGTGACTGTGGAACCAGTCAAGAGTTTGACGGTTACTACTGCAACTATGCCAGAACAAACCACACTAGTGGTTTTGCAATAAAATTATGGCCACTATCCGTTTACCTCCGCAAAACCTAGAGGTGGAAGAAAGTCTCTTGGGAGCGCTGCTCATTGATAAAGATGCCATTATCAGTGTAGCTGAGATTTTAGGACCTGATAGTTTTTATAAAGACTTGCACCGTGAGATTTATGAAGCTATCCAGGATTTGTACACCAAGCGAGAGCCTATCGACATCGTCACAGTTTCTGAAAGCCTAAAGAAATCAAAATTGTTTAAGGATGCTGGCGGCAAGACATATCTTGCGACACTTGCTAATAATGTCCCAACTTCCTCTCACTCCAGACAGTACGGTAAAATTATCAAAGATCTGAGCACGAAGCGCAATCTCATTGGTTTATCAAGCGAACTTTCAGAACTAGCCTTTGATGAAGTGAAAACTACCGAAGAGATCCTGGATCAAACACAACAGCGTGTCTTCTCACTCTCAGCTTCACACATGGAGCGGTCATTCACACCGCTCAAAGATGCCCTGGCCGAGAGTTTTGACCGTCTGGATGAACTACAGCACCAGGCCGGAGGATTGCGTGGGGTGCCTACCGGCTTTGCTGACCTGGACGACACACTGTCAGGCATGCAGAACTCGAACCTGCTTATTCTGGCTGCCCGCCCGGGTGTGGGTAAGACTGCACTCTCATTAAACATTGCGACTGCAGCGGCAGTGATGCACCGCAAAAAAATAGCCTATTTTTCGCTGGAAATGAGTAAGGAAGAATTGGTCGACCGTTTACTTGTCGGACAAGCAGATATTGATGCATGGAGACTCAAAACCGGTCGGTTGTCCGATGACGATTTTGCCAAGCTGTCAGATGCAATGGGAGTCCTAGCTGATGCGGATATTTATATCGATGACACACCGGGAATGAGTGTGATGGAAGTGCGCACGAAAGCCAGACGCCTAAAAATGGAACGGGGCGTAGACTTTATTATCGTCGATTACTTACAGCTGATGCATGGCAGCGGTCTATATAAAGATAACCGTGTGCAGGAAGTATCGGAGATTTCACAAGGCTTAAAAAATATCGCCCGTGAATTAAAAGTCCCTGTCCTATCGCTAGCGCAATTATCCCGTGCGGTAGAGAGCCGCGGGACTAAACAGCCACAGTTATCAGACCTGCGTGAGTCAGGGAGTATCGAACAGGACGCTGATGTCGTCATGTTTCTCTACCGTGAAGATGATGACGAACGCGAAAATATTAAGCTCTCGATTGCCAAACACCGCAACGGACCCCTCAAGATGATTGATCTATTCTTCCGCGGAGACCGTATCAAATTTTACGGTGTGGAGAAGCACGAAAAAATTGCGCCTGGCGTATAATTTTTGTTTTAAATATTCCACCCCACCCTCCCTTAATCTAAGGGAGGGAATGGGAAAAATTTACTATTTCTGTGACGACTTCTTCGATATTTTTTAGAACTTTTCCGTTTTGAAAACGTAATACTTTGATATTAAAACCAGACAAATATATAGTCCTATTATGGTCGTACGCTCTACTATTCTGTTTATCGTGTATTTTTCCGTCAATCTCAATAGCTAACCTTTTTGACGGACAGTAGAAATCTATGAAATATGGCCCAATACTATATTGGCGACTAAATAGTAATCCTATTTGCTTTGACTTTAGTCTCTGCCATAGAAGTAACTCTGAAGGTGTTGATTGGGCAATTTGAATCCTACGTTTCATTTTCTGCCTAGGATTATTAAAGAGGAAATATCGCTTCACAAGATAAATATACCTTGTTCCCCCTCTAAATTAGAGGGGGTGCAGGGGGAATATTTTTAGCTTGATGCAGTGACAAACGGTGCCACTCCGAATAAGAAGAATGTAAGTACTCCACCAAGAATCAGAAACAAAAAGAAGAATCCCAGGTTTGATTTCAATGAGACACCCTCTTCACTGCCTTTACGGAAACTATCCGTGCTCGCAAGGATTACGAGTGCGATACCAAACCAGATCGCACCGCGCACAAACACCGAGCCGATGCTATCGACAGCAAAGAGAAAAATGATGATCTCGCGACCAGCCAATCCGTACTTACCGCCATTCCATAATTCCTGCGCACGAAGTAGTGTAGGGTTCATACATCCAGTGTAGAAAAGGGAGAGAGAAGATGCAAGTGGTGTGCCGATGGTGGGAGTCGAACCCACAAGCCCGTGAAGGCGCACGATTTTGAGTCGTACATGTTTGCCAGTTTCATCACATCGGCGAATTTGGAGATATTATATCCTATCGAAGGGCAATAATTGCGCTCACCACAATGATTTGGGGGATAAGCCCCAAGAGGATATTTGGAGTGGAACGGTGAAAGTTGTGGTGAAAATCATTGAAAATTTTCAAAATAGGCGGATTAAAGTGCCAGAAGTTACGCGGCGCCTCGACAAAGTCGGGAAGCAATCCTATAAAGGCACCGTATATTGCGATCCACGAAAACGCGAAAAAGTTTGGCTGGAATATAAATAAGACGAGCAATCCGGCGATTGCCAAATCTCCCAATTCTAAAATAAATGCAGTTCTTTTTGATCTGCTACCATTTGTCAAACCAGTTCCGACATCCCAGTGCAGGATCCAATCTTCTAGATAATGTGAAGCCAAAATGACAGGAAAAGCCAATAAGGGGTTATGAAGCCTGGTGGCGATATACGCGCCGGTCATGGCGTGAGATATAGAAAGCATAGACTAACTATTGTACTATATGCTCCTATGACAGATCCATTTGTGTCCGCCCAAACCCAACTGCAGGAACTAGCTGCAATCTTACAACTTGATCCGAATATAGTTGCTAGGCTTCGGGAGCCAGAGCGGATCGTGAAGCTAGCACTAGCTGTGAAAATGGATGACGGACATACGAAAATGTTTACAGGCTATAGGAGTCAGCATAACAACGCCCGTGGACCATACAAGGGAGGGATACGCTTTCACCCGCAGGTCAGCGAATCGGAGGTCAAAGCTCTTTCCATGTGGATGACATGGAAATGTGCTATCGCCAACATTCCCTACGGTGGTGGCAAGGGGGGAGTAATTGTCGATCCTAAAACACTGTCAGCTAGTGAGCTTGAGCGGCTATGCCGTGCCTATGCCCGCGGCATTGCTGATGTGATCGGTGAAGAAAAAGATGTACCAGCGCCAGACGTCAATACCGGCTCAAAAGAAATGGAGTGGATGCTGGATGAGTATCAAAAAGTGAGCGGTTCAAAATCAACGGCTACCTTTACGGGAAAATCGATTGAACATGGCGGCTCGCAGGGGCGCACTGAGGCGACTGGTTTTGGAGGTGTCTATATCCTCAATGAATTACTCAAGTCAGAAAATATTTCCAATAAGGTCACTTTGGCCATACAAGGTATTGGTAATGTCGGTTCCTATTTTGCCTTCGCAGCTTTTGATGCTGGTCACAAAGTTGTGGCACTCTCAGATTCTTCCAGCGCTATCTACAGCGAAAGCGGAATCAATCCTCATGAAGCTTTGGAGTTTAAAAAAACGAACAAAACTCTAGCCGGTTTCCCGGGAACCAAAAGCATAACTGGTGAAGAATTATTGCGCCTGAAAGTGGATGTATTAGTCCCAAGTGCGCTGGAGGGAGTGATCACCAAAGAGGTGGCGCAGAGTGTGCAGTGCACATACATTATTGAAATGGCTAACGGCCCAGTGGTTCCGGATGCTGATCCAGTACTTCACGAGAGAGGAATCATCAGTGTGCCTGATGTACTATCAAACTCCGGCGGAGTTACTGTTTCCTACTTTGAGTGGGTGCAGGACAGGGAAGGGAAATTTTGGACCAAGGATGAAGTGCTTGCCAAATTGCAGGAGCGCATTCGCGATGGATTTGCAGCTGCCTATAGCGCAACCAAGAAATACAGTACCACCATGCGCATGGGAGCGTATGTATCAGCGGTCGAAAGAGTAGTCACGGCGATGAGCGCTGTATAATGTTCTCATGGAAATAGTCGTACAGATTTTTTCACTCATTTGGACATTACTGTCATGTTTATTGGGCCTCTATTGGCTGTGGAAAAAACTCACGCAGGAGCGTGTCATGGATGAGAGCGAATGGTTTGACAAGATTGTAGTAGTGATACCGGTCACTACAATTCTTGCCAAAATGGGGGCAGTACTTTTACTCTTACCTTTTTCAAAAATTCACATTTCAAACATATGGATGTCTTTTTGGCAAACGCCAGCGGATCAAGGACTTTGGCTGGTTATCTGTGTGCTGCTTCTTGTCTTCGCTTTTCGGAAAAACAATTTGTTCTCGAGTTTAGATTATCTTGTCATCCCATTGACCGTATTTTTGATAGCGATCGTCACCGGAGGGGGAATTGAAAATATACTCTCCATTACACTCAGTAATATGGTCGGAAAAAATGCGACACAATTTGGTGCTGCTGATTTCCTCTGGATTATTCAATCATTGATGCTGGTTGGCTTTTCCTGGCTGCTCACTAAGTTGGAGCGAGGCTACCGGACCTTTTCTTGGTATAAAGCGAAACGGAGTAGTGCTAACTCAGGTTTTGTCTTTGCTAGCTTTTGTATTGGCATAGGACTGATTGGCAATATCGGTGAAGTATTTCACCCGAGCATTGATATTTTCTTTTTTGGACTTGCTCTGCTTGTCGGTTTTATGCTACTGTACGTTCGATCGGGGCGAACTCTATGGCACTAAATTCAGATCAGCTCTCAAATTTACGGACTCGGCTTGAAAGTGAAAAAGCAAAGCTTGAAAGTGTTCTACAGTCTATAGATGTGGGTGATCCCGCACAAAACGGCGAACGGGTGGACAATAATGCGGATGCTGGTACAGATGCAATTGAAGAAAATGATCTAGTTCGATCAGAATCTCTTCGGCGGGAGACAACCATCATGATGGAGCGCATTGATGACTCGTTGCGGCGCATGAGCGAGGGATCATATGGGAAAACTGATGATGGTGAGGATATTCCATTTGAGCGTCTAGAAATCGATCCTACTGCCACCACGAATGTCGCCTAAGTTTTTCATTTTTTATCTTCTATCGTTTGTTCTCTGCCAAGTTACCTCGTTGGTTCTATCGGGGAATGTCGTGTTAAACAATGTCGTGTTAAACCGTGGCATATCTTTTGGCTTGGCTTCATCCAATATATTAAGCATCGCTCTGGTGGCTGTTTGCATCGTGCTCTATGTGCTGACCCGAAGGTTACAGAAGAAATATCCCGTATCATACGGACTTTTGATGGGCGCTGTTGTATCGAATTTGTTTGACCGTTTTGTCTACGGTGGAGTGCGCGATGTATTCCGTTTGCCCTTTATAGGGATCTCAAATAATCTGGCGGATTGGATGATATTGGGGGCACTTATCGTGATAGGGGCGAAAGAGAGTAAAATACATCATGGACTTCGCTGATCTAGACAAATCTATCCTTTTTGAAGACGATGCAATCGTGGTTATTAATAAGCCCGCAGGATGGGTGGTGAACCGCTCACAGACGCAGTCTGAACTGACGGTACAAGATTGGTTCGCGACCAAAATCGCAAACTACCAACAATCAACTACCAACAACCAACAAACATCTGAATATGGAACTCCGGAAGAAATCTTTGCTGACCGCGGCGGCATTGTTCACAGACTAGATAAAGATACCTCAGGCGTGTTACTGCTAGCAAAGACCCCAGACGTACTTGTAGAACTGTTGCGCCAGTTCAAAGAGCGGGAGACGGAAAAAACCTATATCGCTCTCGTGCATGGCAAATTAGTTCCTCAGGAGGGGATCATCAAGCTACCTATGGATAGGAGTCAAAATGATCCCAAAAAATTTGCTATCGTTGCTGATGGTCGGGAGAGTGAGACGCGCTACAGCGTGGTGGAGTATTTTCCGGGACTTCCCGAAGGCATCTCACCTAAAAAAGGAAAGAGTTATCAGGGATTCTCATTAGTGGAGTGTTACCCAAAAACAGGCCGCACGCATCAAATACGTGTGCACATGGCCGCAATAAAGCATCCACTCGTCGGTGATAGCACATATGGTGGCCGCAAGCGGATCACTCTTGATCAAGAATGGTGCCCTCGGCACTTCCTGCATGCCAAAAAACTGTGCTTTTCGCATCCAGTGACCAATGAACGCTTGTGCATAGAGGCACCGTTACCGGAAGAATTACAAAATGCACTAAACTCATTTTCGTACTCCCTCTAAATCTCCCCCTACCCTAGGGGGAGACTATATTTAAAAAAATAAAATAGTTCCCCTCTCCTAAAATAGGGGAGGGGTTAGGGGTGGAGGATTATCGTATCCACATCGCGTCGCCGAAAGAGTAGAAGTGGTAGTCGTTATCCAGCGCATGTTGGTATGCTTTACCGATCAGTGAACCTTTGAAAATGGTGCCTCCGCAAAAAGCTGTAACCAACATTAATAGCGTAGATTTGGGCGTATGGAAGTTGGTGATTAGTGAGTCCACATAATCAAATTTATACGGCGGGTAAATAAAAATGGAGGTAGTACCGGAACCCATTTCAAACTTGCTGGTTTCCAAAACGCGCACCACCGTTGTGCCAACAGCGATAATTCGCTTGCCGATTTTACGTGCATTCTGGAGCGCAACTGATGATTCGTAACTAACCTCATACCACTCTTCATGCATGTGATGTTCCAACACGTTTTCGGTTTTTACGGGCAGAAAAGTACCTAATCCTACATGCAAAGTCACGTTAATTATCTGCACCCCTTTTGTCCGTAACTTCGTTAGCAGTTCTGGGGTGAAATGTAGACCCGCAGTCGGTGCAGCCATAGCGCCGACTCTATGGGCATAGACGGTCTGATAGAGTGCCCTCAGTCTCGCTTCGTCATCCTGCTGCCATTTGATATATGGGGGGATAGGAGTCTTGGCCCATGTAGTTAAAATGGTCATGAAATGTTCTCGGGAAGCGCTAAAAGTAATGATTCTTCGGTAATCATCTACTCGTATACATGTGCCGGTTATTGGAGTATTGGGTACGGAAATTCTTTGACCAACTTTGAGGCCGGGTTTGGTTAGTGCGGACCAAGTTACGGTGTCCGCAGTCAAACTGATCTCTTTTTCAAGCAGAATCTCAAAGGAACGAGCAGGCCCGACAAAAGCACTTCGTGCATTTAGACGGGCAGGGAAAACCTTTGTGTCATTGACTACGAGCACGTCATTTGGGGTCAGTAAATCAGCTAAATCATAGAAGTGTGCGTCGGTTAGAGTTTCGGGTTTTCGATCCAAGATGAGCAGCTTGCTGTGGTCGCGCGGCGACATAGGAGTCTGTGCAATTTTGTCATCGGGCAGTATATAATCAAAATCTGAAAGCGTCATAGTAGGAAGGATTATATGTCAGAGTTAGATAGAAATGCACAGATACTTTTGTACCATGTTGAAGATCTCATGGAGATTTGTCCAAACCAATATGTATTGATAACTAGTGATGGTGAACATATGTCCTACTCTCCCGACTTGGCTATGCTGAGTCATCAAGCCGAACTAATTGGTATGCCATACGTGTTGTGTTTGATTTCACGGGAGGGCATAAACAACTTCTTTGCAGCCTTTGGATTTCATGTTGAGATCACTGGTGACTAGACTGCTATATAATAGTCTTCCATGAATTCGTTTTCTTTCGATCTTCTGGCAACAAAAGGCCGCTCCCGCGCCGGTGTCATGCATACACCGCACGGGGACGTGAACACACCCATTTTCATGCCCGTGGGGACACAGGCCAGCGTGAAAGCGTTGGACAGCCGGGACATTGACTCAACGGGTGCTCAAATCATTTTGGCGAACACGTATCATCTGTACCTGCGGCCGGGAGAGAAGACAGTGGCTGATTTGGGAGGTATCCAAAAGATGATGAATTGGAATAAACCGATGCTAACCGATAGCGGCGGGTTTCAAGTATTCTCACTCGGTGGAAAAATTTCTGATGAGGGTGTGGAATTTACCTCGCACTTGGATGGTTCAAAGCATTTTTTCACTCCGGAAAAATCGATTCAAATTCAGCAGAAAATCGGGGCAGACATTATTATGGCTTTTGATGAGTGCACGCCAGATGATGCCGATGAGAAATACGCGAGGGAAGCTCTGGAGCGAACACATCGATGGTCACTGCAAAGCAAAGAAGAATGGGAAAGGGTAGATCGGGTGAGCGTTGCCGGAAACTATCAGGCACTGTTTGGTATCGTACAGGGGGGACGGATTGAGAGCCTGCGAAAGGAATCAGCTCAGTTTATTGCATCAGCTGGTTTTGATGGAGTAGCGGTGGGCGGAGAAACAATTGGCTACAACATGGGAGGCACGGCTACCGTCATGAATTGGATTGAAGATATTTTGCCAAAGGATCGCCCTCGCTATGCTATGGGTCTTGGCAGTAACCCGCAGGATATAATCGATGCGGTGGCCCTAGGGTTTGATATGTTTGATTGTGTAGCGCCCACGAGACTTGCGAGGAATGGGGCCTTATATAATGGAAAATTGAAAATTGAAAATGGAAAATTGGCGATGGAAAGTGAGTTTGAAAAAAATAGACTGCGAATAAGTAATAGAGAATTTGCTACTGACCAAAGTCCAATTCAAGTTGGATGTGACTGCTATACCTGCACGAGTGGATACACCCGTGGATATTTACACCACTTGTTCCATACGAAAGAACTCTCGTATTATCGCTTGGCTAGTATTCACAATGTGCGGTTTATGATCCGACTATGCGAAGAGATCAGGGAGGATCTATTGTCATCCTGAGCATCCTGGTATTCCAGGAGGTCGAACGGATAGTTTGCATCGGAGTGTTAAAAACCTAACTCAAAAACTATCCATTCGACCGTCACGTGAATACACTTGACTGCTCAGGATGACAGACAAGACATAGAGCGATTAGCCGAAGGGCTCAAGATGACAAAAGAAATGAAATGCTATGGATATCGATTTTCACAACGCCCGAAAACCGCAGCCTAAAAAAAACACAGGTCTGGCAAGAATTGGTTTGTTTTTCATGATCTTGATATTTGTCACGATCTGCTCGCTCGTGATTACCTGCATCCTCCTCTTGCGTATTTCCAGTTGGCGCCGAGACAGACCGCTTGGGATACTTGTCGTAAGTCCGACACAGGAAAAATCAATTCGCACGCATCTTGGCCTGCTTTGGATCGATCCTCTCACACATAAAATGACGCTCGTAGATATTCCCGACTCAATGGCAGTAGAGACTATTGCATATGGCACTCATACTGCTGACACTTTGTACGGAATCTTTAGCATCGATCATAAGAGCGTCACTGTTTTTGCTAAAGCGCTTTCTTTTGCTTTCGGAATAGATCTACGAGCTGTACTGGTATATGAGCACCCCATAAAGCTTACAGACTTGAATGAATGGACTTTTTGGAATGCAGCCTTCTTCCGTTCACCGAGAGCTTCACTTCGTTTTCCGGAACTGTTCTCAGTTTTTTGGTTTACCCATTCACTGGGCAGTAGCGAGAGGGAAACTTTAGCATTGCCGGAACGTCTATTCTCTCTACAACAATCAGATGGACAACAGATCATGGTTGCGGATAAAGTAAGTTTAGATCGCTTCATGTCCAAGACATTTGCAAACCCTGCAATAGTGACAGAGAATGTCTCTCTGTCGGTCATTAACAGCTCCGGTCTTGCACATACCGGAGCACTATTTGGGCGTTTCTTTACGACGAACGGATGTTTCTTACTCTCTGTGGATGATACAAGTGAAGTAAAAGATGACAGCCAACTACTTATATCTTCTGAGAAACTCCGTTCAACAAAGACAGTTGAGTTCTTGGAATACTATTTGCAAACGAAGGCAACGGTAGATGCAAACACCACAGCAGGATATAGATCTGATGCAGTCGTATTTATCGGAAAAAAGCAGGCTATGGAAATTACTCCATGAGATCGGCCGTATCGTCACTTCCTTCATTTTCGGCCTCATTGCCGGTCTCACGCGTGTCCAACGGAGATTCATCGAGTAAGACATCTTCTGAGATGCTTGGATTATGTTGGTTGGTGGAGAGTGGGAAAGATTGAGCAAACGGGCTTTGAGGAGAGTGGAAAGTTTCTTTTATAAAAACGGTGCAGTGTTTCTTGGACGTCGACTGGACGAGAACAGAATAGAGATTGCCGCCAGCAATGAGTTTTTGCAACCGGAACGCAATGTCATCAGGTAGTGATCCAAGGTATGTTCCGCCTTGCGTATCAATATTGACGCGGTGGTTTTTAGGCACAATCACACAAACTGTTGCCGTAGGCGTAGATTGCAACACTTCAGGAGCAGCTAACCGTGCGAGGCTCACCAATCTTGTTTTGCCCGGTTCTTCAATAAAATCTGATGGTTTTCCCAAAGGTCCATTTTTGGGCTTTACATTATTATTAAGCATGGAGAGATACTTCTGGGCAATCGGATTGTTGCGCTCAATTGCGAGCACAGATTCGTATGTCTCTTTGGCCTCAGGAATCATTCCTAGTTGCATGAAACAATATGCCAACCGGTTGCGAGCACTGACACTATTTGGTTCGATTTCTAATACATTTTGATTTGCAATCTTTGCGGTCTCCCAATCTCCCGTTTGTGCTGCAGTGACCGCCTGCGTTGTGAAGTTTAAGGTTGTATCCATAGGTTTCAAATATCCAAACTAGCGTAGAGCCTTTAGAGGTCCAAGTCAACGTGGTAGAATATCATGATGTCCGGACATAGTAAATGGCACAACATCCAGAAGAAAAAAGGTGTCACTGATGCACGGCGTTCCCGTGAATTCACCGTTGTAGCTCGTAGTATTTCGGCGGCTGTAAAAAAGGCTGGTATTACTGATCCCAATCAAAATCCGAGTCTGCGGTTGGCCCTTGAAAAAGCCCGCGCAGTGAACATGCCCAACCATAATATTGAACGTGCAATACGGCGGGGAAGTGGCAAAAGTGAATCCGGTCAGGCTCTTGAAGAGATCCTCTACGAAGCATATGGCCCGCACGGTGTGGGATTTTTAGTTTTAGTTCACACAGATAACAAACAACGCACGGGCTCAGAGATCCGCAATCTATTTTCAAAAAGCGGGGGAGCGCTCGCGGGTCCAGGTGCTGCCGCGTACTTATTCAAAGCTATCGATGGTGAGTATGAAGTGAGTATCCCACTATCCTTGGATGAATCTCAATTTGAGTCAATTGATTCTTTAGTGGTCGAATTAGAAGAGCATGACGATGTCGATGGCGTATGGTACAACGGAGTCTATGCGTAAACGTGAACGATTTGTTTTAAGCAGTATACTTTTAGGTCTTGGTCTTTTGGTAGTTCAATTTGTCCCGACAGATTTCCGAATTGTTGCCATCTTACTTTTTTCACTGGCCAGCTACTGCATCAGTGCCTGGGTACTCTCCAAAAATTTGACGAGTATTGAATGGGTGACAATTTTTCCTACCAACGCATTTTACGCACTGGCCGTCGCTCTATTTTATTTCTTGTTGCCTACGAATTTCCTTTCCAGAGTAGCAGTCATTTTACTGTTCGGCGTAGGTATGTATGCTTTGTACCTCATGTCAAATATCTATGCGATTGGTAAGAGTAAAGCTATCCAATTGCTGCGTGCCGCCCATGCAACGCACTTCTTTTTCTTATTACTTATCACATTGTTCATCTCGAATTTTATTTTTTCACTTCAGCTGCTGCCACCGATAAATTTTCTCTTACTTTCTGTAGCACTTTTTTTCCCAATCCTTTCAGCAGTTTGGGCAGTTAGGCTACAGTCAAACATTAC
>DATIJC010000015.1:0-4817 GCA_035479015.1 Patescibacteria group bacterium
TGACTAGTCTCCTGCCGATACCTTCCGCCGCTTCACGCACCACTATTTGTGACAGGGCCTCCACTTTTTCAAAGTGCACGAGTACGTCTAGTTTCACTGCGTCTACCGGTTGGTAATCAAAGACTTCATACTCAAGGCTAGCAAACCCTGAGGATACTGATTTTAATTCGTCATGAAAGTTGACGATCAGTTCCGATAGCGGCAGTAAGTAGGATACCTTGACCCGCTTGCCATGATCATTCATACCATCCAAAGTTGCCCTGTGCGCCTCACATAGCCGCATGACTGCACCCAAATAGTCTTTGGGAGTAAAAATTGTCGCTAATACAACAGGTTCGCGTATCTCTTTGATTTGTGCCGGATCTGGATATTCTGTCGGTGTGTGAATTTCAATTTCTTTTCCGGTAATCAGCGAGATTTTATACAACACAGAAGGGCTCGTGGCGATCAAGCTAATATCAAATTCCCGCTCCAAACGTTCTTGAACAATTGCGGCATGTAATATCCCCAAGAACCCCACACGCAAACCATTTCCGAGAGCGTGTGAATGTGTGGATTGATACTGGAGCGCGGCATCATGAAGAGCAAGCTTGCCCATTGCGTCCACCAATAAGCTAAAGTCATCACCATCGATAGGGTAAAACTCCATGTAAACCATGGGCTGGGGTTCTTTGTATCCTGGTAATTGGACCGCTCCGCTATTTGGGGTAGTAACCGTGTCTCCCACGCGCAGAAGCCGTACATCTTTTAGACCACTGGCAATGTAGCCTACTTCGCCCGCGTGCAATTCTCCGACGGGCGTCATCTCTGGAGCAAATGTGCCCAACTCAATTGGCACAAATTCACTCCCCGTCCCCATTGAGTGCAACTTTTCTTTTCTGAGAGTTCCACTCACCACGCGTACATAGGCTATCACCCCTTTGTGTTGATGGTAGAGCGAGGTGAATACAAGTACCTGAAGTGGATCAGTATCTTTTCCCACTGGAGTCGGAATTTTTTCAATAATTGCTTGTAAAAGTCCCTCAATATTGATGCCAGTTTTTGCACTCACGCGGATAATATCGCCTTCATCGATCCCGAACTCTTCGATCAAATCGAGCCCTACTTGATCGGGATCAGCGGCTGGCAAATCTATCTTGTTGATGACTGGCAAGATTTTGAGACCCAAGGCTCGAGCTTTCTCGTAGTTGGAGAGCGTCTGCGCTTGGATACCCTGTGTGGCATCGACGACAAGTAGAGCACCCTCACATGCCGCCAAGGACCGGCTTACTTCGTAACCAAAGTCCACGTGACCAGGGGTATCTATCAAATTCAGCTCGTGGTCTTGATAAAGCATCCTTACAGGTGCTAATTTGATGGTTATGCCCCGCTCCTTCTCAATTGGATTGCTGTCCATGACTCGTTCGGTCATATTCCGCTCGGTGATTGTGTTGGTTTTACGCAGCAACTGATCGGTCAGCGTTGTCTTGCCGTGATCTATATGGGCGATTATGCTAAAATTTCGTATATCCTGGGAATGCATTACTCTATTGTACCAGGTATCTCGAGGAAAAATATGGCAGTAGCTAATGAGCATAAGATCCAAACAAATGAAGCCCCACCACGTGAGGCACTAAATGACTTGATAGGATTTCTCAAAGATGCCCAAAAACCTGATGAAAAAAATAAAACCATGAAGGTGTTGTCACAAGGAAATGAATATACCCGCAATAACGCGGAAAAAAATCAAGTTTTGGATCAAAGAGAGACTCAAAGAAAAATGCTTGCGGACCTAGAAACCAATGTTCTCGGCGAAGAAAAAACTTCTGTAACAGTAATAAGTGCGATGGATAAAGCATACGTGGATGTTGAAAAAACACTGGAATATACAGTTGATCGACTAAATAAGGCGGCGAGAGATAGAAGCATTCCGTTTGTCTTTGAGGTACATAATATGGGAGATGATAGCGGTGATTTCACCAATGCCGCAAGGGTCATCGCACGATATATTCACTCCGAGAGCCCTTTCCAGACAGACTTCAGTGAGCACTCTGCTCTCAACAATGATGCAGCCCGTGTAAAAAACGCTGAACAGCAGAATAAAACCGTGCGTGAAAGATTTTTCGCTTGGGCGAATAAAATTCACACAACTGATAGAAAATAGATAGGAAAATATGGCAGGCACATGGAATGAACCAAACGTAGTTACTCCTCCGTCACTTGAACAATCTGTCCTTGGTTGGAAAAATGAAACACAAATACGTGGAGTAGATGTTCCCTCGACAAACCGCGGCGAACTTTCACCGTTGCCTGAAGTTTCATTGGCTCGACCCGCTTACCAAATACTAGATCTCTTAACTTCTCCCGAGGTCGATGAGAGCACGATTGCATATCAATACCACGAGCTGAAAGATGAGGAGTTGGACAGAAAAAAAATAGAAAAAACCTATCATGAGTTTTTAAATCGACCCTCACTGGACATAGAAAGAATAAAGTTGGTCCGCAAGTTTATAGGAGATGAATTCGACAAAAATGAGAAAAAAGAGGCTTACAAATTTCTCTGGTCTTTGCAAGATGAATGGTACAAAATGCATCCCCAGGTTAGTGTTCCCTCACCACTACCTCACGAGGAAAAAGTAAAAGGATAATTATGGAATCGGAAAAAAGTCCAACAGAACTTGAATCACCAGCGAATATTTCTAGTGTCATCAACAGATTCTATGATTCTCTTGATGTGCTTTTTAAAGAAACGGACCCTGATCTACCAGAAGTCCAGATAGAACATCCTACTCGTGTTCTGCGCCGATCGCTCGTCGAACAGGACGCAACTATCATGTCCGCCAAGAAAACAGCGGAGGGTATCGACTCTTTGAAAATGGCTCAGGCTTTCCGGGGGTTCAATGATAGAGTGCATGACGAAGCAGAAAGGGTTGGAAAACTCGCGAAAAGCCCCATGATGTCCAATCCTATTACCGCCACTTTTGACTCAGTTGCCATGCGCACTGCGGCACGACAGCTGATAGATCGCGTAACGGCAAAAATGAAAATATCTCAAAATACAGAAATTTCTGAATCCGATATGGGAAATGCCCGCTCGCTAACCGTAAGATTCTACTTTGGTGGTGAGCTTCCTCGAGCTGGAGTACATCCCAGTAGAGGATAAAAGAAAACAACTATGAACCATAATCCAGAGAGCGCGGGAATGAGAATACAGGCTATAGAACGAGCGAGAAAATTTGGGGAGCGAGTAGTAGATTCGCTTCAAAAAAGAATTGCCCGCAGAGAAAAGAAAGATGTTCACTCCATGGGTCCTAGTCCCTATGATATGTGTGCATTCGCGCTTATTTGCAAGGGAGAAGAAAATAGAAAAAATAAAAAAATGGAGAGGCCGCAAGCCCCCGAATTATGGAAAAACATCCTTACACAGCCCCTCAACTCATACCAAGGCGGAGATTTTGATACCAAGTTGAGTGAACTTTTTGCTACTGGCGATCTTACAGAAGAAGACATTGATCAAGTGACTGACCTACTACCCAAACGTTTTGGGGATCATATGAAAGATGTGGTAGGTGTCACGATCGAGCGAAGCATAAAATCTAAAACCGATGAGAGCGAGGACGTAGCCTCAAAAGAAGTGAGTTCCCAAGGGCGGACTTTACGAAGACATAAGAAGCGTATACTTTTCACATTTCTTAATTGGAAACAGTTCGATACGGCCTTCCAGCTAGCAGAGCACATTCCAGATTCATCCATCGATGGTTTAAAAGCCGAACTAATGAATAGAAAGATTGTAGTTACCGAGGAAATGGCACGCTACTTTTTTTCACGTCTGCCCACGGAAAAACGGAGAGCATATGGGGATGCGTACAAAGAGCTCTTTCATGAGACGACAGACATTCAGAAGGAGCCTAATCAGACTTCAGAGCCCTACGTTCAACTACAACGATTGGTAAATGAAAACGCGGGGAAAAAACTTGGATATCTCAATTTCATTGGTGCAATCACCTCTCGCCAGCACTATACAGACGAACAAAGAGTTTCTGTTGCACGAGAGCTATTAGAAACATTAATAGAACAGCACAAAATGTCCGGTTCTTTCGAGTTAACCCAGCAGAACCCACCAATTATTACGTACACGAGCAAGAGTGGAACCGCCAACATTGATCTGCGGACAGGTCAATTACATTCACCTACTAGACACCATCCCGATCGTCAGCAACCGGAGAAATAACTTCTTGCGTTTGCGCGAGTTTATTTTGCCAACCGCGAAGTTTCCCGTGGATGGAGACAAGAATGGAGAGTTGTTCCACACCAAGTAATTTGCAAAAACCTACGTAAACTACGAGCCCGATGAGTGAGACAAGAGTTGTAAGTGCGAGTAAACCAATCACTCGCGTCGTATCAAATACTAATTGGTCCAGTAGCTTCATTGGAACATATAGTGAGATTCCCATTAGTAGTGTCGCTGCCAACATCTTTAATTGCGGAATGAAAAATTCTCGTGCCGAGAAGTATCCTAGTTTCTTAAACAAGAAGCTCAGTAACAATAGGAACTCAACAACGGCCGCTACACTGGGTCCCAGCGCCACACTGATGAGTCCCAGGTGAAATACAAATGCCCCGATTACCATGATTAAGACATTGATCGTCATGCTGATGCTCGCAAAAATGAAAGGCTGTTTTGTTTCCTTTAAGGCATAGTACGCCCGCAAGACCACGTGCGTCATTGCAAGCGATGCAATAGAGAGCGAATAAATAGCCACTAGCCTGCCCATCATCACTGTGTCACTCCAAGGCAATTGACGAGCTCCAAATACTAAACGCACGATCGGGATACG
>DATIJC010000016.1:0-6946 GCA_035479015.1 Patescibacteria group bacterium
TTGAAAACTTTCCTGGGTTCCCAGAAGGGGTCGATGGACCGACATTAATGATGGACATGCGCAAACAAGCTGAGAAATTTGGAACGCACATCATTGACAAAAACGTCACAAAAGTGGATTTTAGTTCGCAGCCTTTTAAAGTGTGGAGCGGGGAGGAAGAGTATCAAGCAAAAGCTGTACTTATCTCCACTGGCGCAGAAAGTGTTTGGCTCAGCGTCCCTGGCGAATCACAGTTTATCGGCAGGGGAGTCTCTAGCTGTGCGGTGTGTGATGCGGCATTTTTCAGGGAAAAAGATACATTTGTGATTGGCGGTGGTGATGCGGCTATGGAAGATGCTCTGGCGCTGACGAAATTTGCCAAGTCAGTCACGCTCGTCCACCGCCGTGATGCATTCAAGGCAAGTCAAATCATGCAGGATAGAGTGCTGAAAAATCCAAAGGTAAAAGTCATTTGGAACAGTAGTGTGAAAGAAATTAAAGGAAGTGAGCATGTAACTTCAGTGGTGCTTGAAGAGGTAAACACAAAGGCAATTCAAGAACTACCGGCGGATGGAGTGTTCGTCGCGATCGGGCATAGACCATCTACTGAAATTTTTTCAGGCCAGATTCAGCTGGATGAGCGAGGATTCATTAGTACAAAATTAGGTTTGGAAAATTATCCAACTATGACCTCTGTAGAAGGCGTATTTGCTGCAGGCGACTGTGTCGATCACCGCTACAAACAAGCAATAACTGCTGCCGGGTATGGGTGTATGAGTGCATTAGATATAGAATGGTGGTTGACCGAAAAACTCTAATCAAGTAGAGTAAGCGGATCAGGAGAAAATTATGATTTCAAAAAAAATGTTAGCAGAAATTACACCTACAGTCATGCTTGTGACGAATATTCTCTCGACACTTTCTCTTGTGGTCATAGCGATGGTAGCTGTTCTTTGGTGGAGAGCTGGAGGAGGATTTACCTCTTCGACAACCAGTGCCCCCACAGCTGCAGCACCCAGCGCTCCCGATGCAGGCGGCGCGGCACCAGTGTCACAGCTCTCTGATGCCCAGTGGAAAGATCTGCTCAAAAACTATGAAGGTCAGATTGGCAATAAGAACGCCAAGATCACCATGGTAGAGTTTACTGACTACCAGTGTCCATTCTGTGAGCAGTTCTTTACTAATACGCTCGGTCAGATCAAAAAGAACTTTATTGATACAAACAAAGTGAATTTAGAAGTGCATGACTATCCACTTCCATTCCACCCGAATGCACATATTGCTGCTGAGTTTGTCCGCTGCGGCAACGAACAGGGTAAGTTCTGGCAAGCGCATGATGCACTATTCTCAAAGCAGAGTGAGTGGGTAAACCTGTCTGATCCCAAGCCAAAATTCCAAGAATATGCTGGCTCTATGGGTGCGAATGTGAGCAAGCTTATGAGTTGTGTGACAAGTGGCAAGTATAAGCAAGCTGTCGATGATGACGTCGCTCTAGGAAATAAAGTAGGTGTGTCAGGAACACCTAGCTTCTTTGTGAATGGCAAGCTCGTCGTAGGCGCACTCCCATACGCCCAGTTTGAGACTGAGCTAAACAGCGCGAAGTAGGCTATAATTGCAGCATGCGAAAAAGACTGCTGGTTGCTGTTTTACTGATTGGCTATGGTTTTTCGAACGTGTCCCTTGCATATGCGCAGAAGCCCTCTGCAACTGCATCCGCACAAGCGACGGTGAGCGCAGAGCCAAGCTCTGTATCTGTTGTTCTGCCCAAGATCCCGACAAATGATATTACCCGTGTACAAGAGACCAAGAGCGAAAGTCAGCAGCTACTTGAAGATCAGCAAATTGGACCGCTTAGCATCACTACTTTCCTGCGCCATGCGATCCGCCTAGCCGTGAGCAGAGGAATACCGATCAACCTCATCGTCTTTATCCTGCTATTTCCAATCATTTCCTTGGTCATAGCGATGTCGCGTCACATTATAGGCATTGGCGGACTCTCAATCTATGCGCCTGCTGCTCTAGCTATCGCACTGCTCTCACTAGGTATCGTACCGGGCGCCGTATTATTCGTTTGTGTGCTGGTTCTGGCATCTGTCGGTCATATGCTGCTCCCTGCATTAAAGCTGCAGTATATGCCTAGAACTTCACTGCTTTTTTGGTTCGTTTCCATAGGGATGTTTTTCTTATTGCTAGCATCCACGTATCTTCACACTGCCTCCTCACAACTAAATGTATTTGCACTGTTTATTCTTATCCTCTTATCTGAGGACTTTTTGGAAATTCAAAGTAATCGTACGGGGAAAATCGCTGTGCGTCGCGCTGTTGAAACATTCATTTTGGGGCTTCTGTGTGCACTGCTTATTGGTTCTCAGAGTTTACAAAGTATTGTGCTACTTTATCCGGAAGCTACACTCGTTTTAATCGCATTTTTGGATATTTTAGTTGGAAAATATCTAGGACTTCGTCTCTCAGAATGGTTCCGTTTCCGCGCCATCATGGAGACGGAAGAATAAAATGGTAAAAGCTTCTCACATCCTGGGCTTAAACGCCCGCAACCAACTCTACGAACCGCTTAATAGTGCGGCAGCAGTAAAGTTTGGAACATCAAAATTGCGTGCGAAGCAGTTTTTAGCCAAACACGGAATAATAGTAGCGCAGTTGTACGCGCAGATTGATGATGAAGACCGTTTACGCAAATTTTCCTGGAGTTCAATCGATGGTCCATTTGTGATTAAACCTGCCAATGGAAGTGCGGGTAAGGGTGTGCTGGTGATCAAGAAAAAGAAGAAGCATGAGTCAATCTGGGTTGACCTAGAGGACAGGGAACTGCGCGCGCAGGATTTAAACCTACATGTGAGTAATATTCTGCAGGGCGAGTACAGTACGTGGGGCAGTAAGCCCCAGGCACTAATAGAAGAGCGTGTGCCACTGCATCCGGATTTGGCGGATATTGTGGAACTAGGGACACCGGATATCCGTGTCATAGTTTTTAATAATATTCCGGTGATGGCAGAACTTCGCTTACCTACCAAGGCATCGGGTGGACGGGCCAACTTACACCAGGGAGCAATTGGTCTTGGTGTGGATTTTGGCACTGGTGAGACAACCAGTGGAGTTACAGGAGGCAACAAAATCTTTACCAAATTTCCTGGAACCGACCGCTCTACGGCAGGTATTCCCGTGCCATACTGGACCGATATTCTCAAGATAGCGGTGCGGGCCGCAAATGCCACGGGTTTTGCATACGTTGGCGTAGATCTCTTTATGCACCCGGAAAAAGGACCGATGGTAGCAGAATTAAACCGCGCTCCCGGACTGGCGATCCAACTTGCCAATCACGCAGGTTTAAAACGGCGCCTGCAGCGGGTAGAAGAAATGGAAGCCCGCAATGTCTCACATGCGGTGCGGATAGCGCAGAGCCTATTTGCGCAAAATATTCCACCTTCACAGGAAAGTGATGTGGACTTAACGATCATCGCACCGAAGGAAAAAGTGCTGGTCTATGATGCAAATGACAAAGACCACGAATCGAATGCAATTATGAACACAGGGAGATTCCGCAGTGCAATTTCCCACTCCTATGCACAGCATTTGGGATTATTTACACCCAGTGAATTTTTGTGGAAACAGGAAATCGAAGGGGAAGGAAAGGTGCCTGTGATTGAGGTGACTGTCAAAATCCGTCATAAGGTCATCAAGACTAGTATGATCGTGACCAAAAAACTAGATCACTCGCGCAGTCCCATTGAAATTGGCCGTAAGGATCTAGGTGGATTTTTGGTGGGAGAGCCGCTATGACGCTTATTCAAAAAATAAATCCCATTAATAAGGAAGCAGAGAAGAAAAAGTTTTTCTTCGACCCCAATTACAATCCGCAGTTTATCTATCCTGAGCCGATTACTAAAGAAGAACTACTTCACTATGGTCCGATCGAAGACACGTATCTAGCAAAGGCCGAGCATATATTAAATACAGTTTTGAAAAAATACGGAACTGAAACAAAATATTTGGAGGAAACCGGGGGAAAAACTCTAACGAGACCAGAAGTAGAGAAACAAATTCAGGACTATTTAGTAAAAAATGGCTTGGAAAAGTTGGTACAAGTGCATTTTTCCTCGAATATTATTTCCAGAACTTTGGTCGATAAACATGACTTGTATTTGCGCTTGCCAATAAACTACAGGGAAAATGCTTTTGTCGGAGTACTCGATCATGAGATAGGAACGCATATAATTCGAAGAATTAACGATGAGCGACAGCCTTGGCTTCACAATAGAGAGAAGTATAATCTGGGAGATTATGTGGAAACAGAGGAAGGTATGGCGTCCTTGCACGCCAATTTACATCTTGAGAAACCCTATATGTGGTTTAGCGCTTTATATTATTACGCCACGTATAAGAGCAAGCAACTAACTTTTTCAGAATTATTTTTTGATCTAAAGAAGTATTCGGACGATAGAGAAAGAAGGTGGAAAATCTGTTTGCGAGCAAAACGAGGTATTAGTGATACATCGGTTCCAAATGCATTAGCAAAGGATCAAGTATATCTTCGGGGGATGATCCACATGCTTGAATGGCTGGAAAAGAATAACTACGACCCTAGGCCATTGTATGTGGGTAAGCTAGCTGTAGAGGATATAGATAAAATTAAAGATCAAAGCAGGCATGACATACTGTTGCCGCAATTTTTGCAAGAAGATGCTTTAAAAGAGTACAAATCACTAGTAATAGGGATTAAAAAACAAAATAGTCTATAACAAAGAGAACTTATGCTTAGTTGGTCAACATATTTCATGTGTGAGGAGCTCAAGAAAAGGGGATACTCTACGATTAGTTTTGATAATCAATTTATTGTTCATGTATCAAAGAATGATAAACACTTTTATATCCATGCTGGGAATGGGCCAAGAGAACAAATGGCAACCTACATGTTGTGTAGAAATAAATACACGATGAAGCAGGTGGTCACAAAATTTGGATTCCCCACCTCAAAATTCATGAAAATCACGCCTAAAACAACTGACGATGTCTCTCAATTACAATTCCCACTTGTGTTAAAACCTCTAGATCGATTTGGTGGAACGGGAGTAGTAGTCGGCATCATCTCTTTGGAAGATGTAAGAAAGTATTTTGAGAAACATCCAACCTATGAAGAAGCTTTGGCGGAAGAAATGCTGGAAGGAGAGGATACCCGTATTCTGATCGTCCGAGGTAAATTTTTTGCTGGGGCCAAACGTATCCCCGCATTTGTAAATGGCGATGGAGCACATACAATTCAAGAATTAGTATGGATTGAAAACGAAAGAAGAGCAAAAATTAAAGCAGACGACGAAAAAAATCAAACATACACGACAGACTTAGACCTCATTCTTTTTGACGACGATTCGCTTTCGCTTCTACAAGAAACCGGTTTGTCGGCACAATCTATTCCGAAAGTGGGACAAAGGGTTTTTGTGCGGAAGAACGCGAATACATCTACCGGCGGCATATCGATAGATGTAACCGATCAAGTTGGTCCGGAAATTAGAAGCCAATGTGAGCAATTGGCAGAAGTGCTGGATATGGGACTGGCTGGTATAGATGTCATGACGAAGGACTTATCAAAGCCTTTAAATATTGAAGAACGGTCGGGAATAATAGAAGTGAATAGCTCACCAGGTCTTGATTTACATATCCTCACGGATGAAGGCCAGCGGCACAATCCTGTGCCACTGATTGTCGATGAGATTGAAGAATATTTGGCAAAAGAAGATAAATAGCTTCTCCTTGATACAATACATGGATGAAAAAGAAAGTTTACCCTGAGCATGGCCGAAGGGTGGCCCTTGGCATGTCCGGGGGAGTGGATTCCAGTGTGAGTGCAGTCTTACTCAAAGAAGCCGGTTACGACGTAACGGGTGTACTTTTGGAGTGTTGGCGGGCACCAGGGTGCAGGGCCGAGGAAGATAGGAAGGATGCGCTAGCCGTCGCACTCAAGCTGCGGATACCATTTCAGGTTCTTGATTTCAAAGATACGTATAAGCAAAAAGTAGTTGAATATTTCTTTACAGAATATAAAGCTGGCCGGACGCCTAATCCGGATGTGTTGTGCAATAAGGAAATTAAGTTTGGTTTGTTCTATGATTGGGCGATGGAAAACGGGTTTGATTATGTCGCGACAGGGCATTATGCGCAGATTGCGCGCGACCAAAATCAGATTTGTTGGCTTTCACAGTCAAAAGATGAGTGGAAAGATCAGACGTACTTTCTATACAGACTTCGCGGAGAGCAGTTGGAACATATTTTATTCCCCATTGGGCATCTTGAAAAAAAAGAAGTTCGCGAATTGGCAAAGAGATTCGGTCTGAGTACAGCTACCAAGCCTGACAGCCAGGGAATCTGCTTTATCGGTGAGATCAATGTCCATAATTTCTTGAAAGAACGCCTGGGTGAAAATCCTGGTGATGTAGTAAATACCAAAGGTGAGATATTAGGACGACACAAAGGACTGTGGTTTTACACGATCGGTCAGCGGCACGGATTTGATGTGCCGGTGAAAGGCGCGGCCATTCCGCCCTTTTACGTGATCCGCAAAGATGCGGCTAAGAATCAGTTAGTTGTCGGTTTCGGCGCTGAGACTTTCCAATCTGAATTTGCCATTGAGGATATTCACTGGATCACAACTGGGCCGACATACGATATACAAAATACGATATACGATTTGTCCGTCCGCATTCGTCATACCGGCAAACTCATCCCGTGTACCCTAGAAGGCAATGTTGTCCATTTGAATGAACCCAGCCAAGGTATTGCTTCGGGCCAGTCAGCAGTCTTCTACAGCGACGGCATTTGCCTTGGCGGCGGAGTGATTGTATAATGCCAGCCTCTATGCGAAAGTATGTATTTTCTTTGGGTTTGGCACTGTCCCTTCTTCCTTTTGCCGGGAGTACGGTTTTTGCTACCAACAATACGTGCAACCTCCAATGTC
>DATIJC010000017.1:0-15344 GCA_035479015.1 Patescibacteria group bacterium
CCGATCTGGTTTATTTGCGGTATTTTTCTACTTTGGCAACATTATTGATTTAAGCCCTATGGGTCCGTACCCCTTTGTATACTTTATTGCCATCGTACTTATTTCAGGTTTTTGCATTTGGCGATTGCTACTCATCCGGAAGATTGTTTCGCTCATGAAATCGTTTATAAATTACTTCATTGCCGCTATCCTTTTGATCTGCTTTGATGCGATACAGTCCTCACTGGAAGAAATCATCACGGGTTTTGGCGTCCCCTACATTCAAGTCGTGTATCTCAATCACTTTTTCTTTTACGCTGCACTCAGTCTGATATTTCTAGCGTTTGAACAAATTATGCATCTGGAGGGTGTCTATGCGGGCTTAGGTGAAAACCGTGATGACCCGGTGGAAGAACTCAATAAAATGTTGGTCGCGGCACAGAAGTGACCTACCACCACGCTCCGTAGATCTCATCGAAGCGGTCGGGATCAAATGGAGACATGCCACCGCCGGAAGAAAAAGTTAGCTCGCCGAAAATAATACGTCCTTTTAATTCGTACAGATCCACACGCACTTGTTCAAACGGAGTGGAAAGTTTTTTGGCAATTTTAAGCATCCTTCCTAGATTTTTGGGTGCCTCCATATCTATTTCTTCCTGGGCATCCCACGCTTTCATCTCTGACTTCTTCCATGGAATTTCATACATGGATTTCTTCACCCTGCCAGAGCGGTCACGGATGACGTTAATAGATTTGGGCACTCCATGGAAACAATAAAATTTAAAATCATACAAATCTTTGTCCTTGGTCTCCAAATACTCTTCACACAGAATGCGTGGTTTGATTAATTTATATTGGCGCTCCCTTCCAAATGAATCGTAGTAGTTAAGCGTCATCCAATGTGCCAATTTCTTTTTTGCATCAGCAAAATCAAGTTTTGATTTATCAGGAACGATGATATTCCACCCCGATCCATGCGTTGTCTTTAAAACAAATGAATTCGGCAGCTTATCGAAGTCTATCTCTTCCGGAGAATTATATGTGCCATATAATTTTGTCAAATATTCGTTTCCGATTTGTTGACTCACAAATTTGCGTACCTCGATTTTATCCACATAGGACCACAGCTTCTCAGCTTCCTGCGAAATTTTGAAAATGGCCAATTTCTCCGTGTAGCGAATTGGGTGTCGCCAGTTGATGGGTCGCCCGTAAACCGCCTTGTAAGTCTTCGTTACTTCCCGTTTATCACGCAAATAGGAAAATATGCTCATACTAGTTTCTAGCGTTTACGACCGTACAAATACCAACCTACTAAAACGAGCGTGTTGATGAGAAATCCTAAGATATTTGGAATGACTATAGGAAAATTACGCAGTTCCAATCCATAGAGGATCCAAATAATAGATCCGAATTCGACAATTAGCAAAGTGGTCACGGAGATATCTTTTGCACTTTTGCGCTGAAAAATCTTCATCGCCTGCGGTAGACTCGATAGTCCTAGAAACATTCCGGTAATGGTCGCGAGATATGCAAGTATGCTCATATATGTACCTCCTTCACTCTATGTTTGGTAATTTTGCCAATAAGCTCATAAGGCAAGGTGGAATCTAAAGGAAACTGGATGGTGCCCTTTGAAACTTTGTAGACAGAGAGCTCTTTGGCAAACGCACTCACACCCTCTCCTGTCGGAAAAAAAGAAACGTGATCTTTAAATCCACCGAAATGGACCAGATTTTTGCCATTGAGTTTAAAGGTTGGAATTCCATAACTGATAGCTTCAATCGCTTGCGGCGCTGCTTTGTGAATAGTTGCGCGCATTTTTTGCAAAAGTGACTGTACCTCTTTAGGGAAGTCTGCAATATACTCATCGATAGTCACACACTTTTTCATAATGAAAATTTCATATAAAATTATTTTTCCCCTCCTCATTCTAGTGCTTTTTGGTGGTCTTGCATTAACCAAAAAACCAACTACCTCGCCATCCGTGCTTGGTACAGTTAGCACGCCTACTCCAGTCTATGTTTGGGCGGAGCGCACCAAAGAAAGTGATTGCCATGCCTCTGGTGCGTATCAAGATTTTGAGTGCAGTCCTGGAGCAATCTTGCCCGTCACAGTTGCCCAAATTTGTACATCCGGATATGCAGGCTCTGTGCGCAATGTCCCGGAGAGTGAGAAAAATGCAGTATATGCAGAGTATGGCATTACTACACATACCACGGGGGAGTATGAGATCGATCACATTGTGAGTTTGGAGTTGGGTGGCTCGAATGACATTAGCAATTTATTTCCTGAGGCGGCAGAGCCACAACCCGGCTTCCACCAAAAAGATATCGTGGAGAATTATCTGCATCAACAAGTTTGCTCCGGTGTTATCCCTCTTCCTGAGGCGCAGTACAAAATTGCCCACGACTGGTTAAGCGTGTTCCAGCAAATGCGAGATTAAGCTACTCTTCCTTCATTTTATGGACAAAGTTGATTTTGTGTTTTTTCTGCAATAGCCGCGCTGCATACGCTTCCAATTCGCCGTGCTTTTGACTGACAGTGAAATCGCTGTCCCAGTAGTTTACCTCCAAGAGAATTTCACTGCCATCCTCGTCAACGGCGATGTAGCTTGCTTTGTTTAAATAAAATTGTGTAATTTTTCCCATATTTATCCCCGCGTAGGCGGGGAGCCTTTCCCATAAAAAAAGCTCCCATATGAGGAGCTTGTATGCACACCTAAGCCCCTCAACTTTTAGGAGCTACAACAAACGACTTGTACATTTTGTGTGTGCATACGTGAATAATAACCCCAGTTCTGAATATTTTCAACAAAAGATGAAGAAGATATAATGATTACATGTCAAAAATAATCGTGCTCGAATTCCTTACTCTTGATGGTGTCATGCAAGCACCAGGTGGACCAGAAGAAGACACTTCGGGAGGTTTCAAATATGGCGGCTGGACTGCTCCCTACTTTGATGATTTTGCAGGCAAAGTCATGGCCGGACAAATGAAAACACCTTTTAGTTTGCTCTTGGGCAGGAAAACATTTGAGATATTTGCAGGATACTGGCCAGAGCATGAAGATATGTGGCCTGGAATAAATACGATGAAAAAATATGCCGTTTCAAAAACACTCAAGAAATCGGATTGGAAAAACTCTGTAATTATCAATAAAAACGTTGTCGTTGAATTAATAAAACTAAAGAAACAAAAGGGGCCGGACTTGCACGTCTATGGCAGTGGAAATTTGGTTCAGACACTGCTTAAAAATGATTTGGTTGACGAACTTTGGCTCAAGATCTTCCCGATAACTCTTGGGAATGGGAAACATTTGTTTGAAGGTGGTGCGATCCCCATGGCATTTACATTAGTAGATTCGAAAGTTTCTCCCAGTGGAGTGATCTTTGCAAATTACAAACGCGCCGGTGAAGTCAAAACCGGGTCGTTTTAAAAGATAAAAGCCTCAGATCCCTTTCGGAACCTGAGGCCTCTTTTATTGCCGCTGATCGCCTACTGTGGTCGGGGAACGACCAGGTCGACGGTAAGCAGCTTGCTCCCTGAGGAGCCTTTCACAAACTGACCGCAGGTGGCAGAGATACGGTCACCCCAGGCGTCGAAGTTGTCGAACTCCGTGTCGCCAACCTTCCAATCACGATAGGTGTAATTTACCGTGGTGTCGCCGGGCAGCGTGATGATCTTCTGGATTTTCTCAATCAGAATTTGATCATTCGTGCAATACACGTAGGTATTGTCCGTCAGGAACCAAACCTGATTGAGGCCATTGTTAAGCGGGTCGAGGTTGCTGATAATCCCTCGTCCCGTTCCCGGCTGCTTTCCGATCCCTGTGGGAGTATTCCCGAGACCAACGCAGGCGGAGACCACGAACACCACGATGGCGCAGAGCACGAACAGCGCCAGAACACCTAGAAACATTCGCTTGTTCACTTTTTCTTCTCCTTTGGAGTGAACACTGACGAAGAGACAGATTATACGGAAAAAAGGCGAAATGTCAAAGTTATAGGACTTATTTGACGATGATCGTCCCCTTCATCATCGGGTGGATACTGCAGTGATAGGTGTAGGTTCCCGGCTTACTGAAAGTCACCGTTTTATCAGTGCTTTGATCGAAGGTACCAGTATCAAATGACTTGTCATCTGCAGTAGCGCTATGAATAGTATTGTCCGCATTCTTCCAAGTGACCGTCTGTCCTGCTTTGATGGTAATCGTGGCCGGGAAAAATGCATATCCTTGCATCGTCACCACATTTTGGTTGTTCACCGCCGCAGGTGATGTACTAGAGTTTATCTGGGCTGCCGGAGACGCAACGGGTGCCTGCGTGTTTGACGTACATGCGGATAATAGTGAGACCAACGCGAGAGATAAAAAGAGTTTTTTCATACATCCAGTATAGCAACTCACAGTTTTTTAATCATACCTACTCGAGAATGACCGGATGGATAAAAACCTTCAAACTTGGTAAAAGTTTTATAGCCGAGTTTTTTATAAAAAGTTTCTGCTTCAAACTCCGCTGTCCAAGTCCAAATTTGCGTGATGCCAATGCTTTTCATTTTATCTTCAAGTAGTTCAAGCAATTTTTTGCCATATCCACGTTTTCTATACTCTTTCTCTACTAATAGATCGCTTAAATAAAAGTATTTTCCGTATGCATCACCGTTTTTTTGCGCCAATCCACTCACAGCTCCGATAAATTTCCCGCTGTCAGTAGCCACAAATCCAAATCTCTCCTGCTCTTCTTTGGGATTTCCGAATTCTAGACCATGTTCATCAAAAGCTTTTTGCTCACGCGCAAACTCTGCAGCCGTCATGTCTCGATCTTCAAAAAGTACTGCCATTATTTCACCGCCTTCTTCACCAGTGCGATAATCTTTGCTTCTTCCACGGAAGATAGTTTTTTCAGCGCAAATGCAACTGGCCACATATTGCCGTCATCAAGATGAGCTTTGTCATTGAAGCCAAGTGTCGCGTATCGTGCTTTAAACTTTCCAGCATATTGGAAGAAACAGATGACATTGCCGTCTTTATCGGCATATGCCGGAAAACCGTACCAGGTTTTAGGCAAAAGCATTGGTGCCGCTTTTGTAATAAGCTCATGCAGTTTCTTTGCTATGCTTTTATCTGGTTCAGACATTTTGGCAATCGCTGCAAAAATATCCTTTTCTCCTTGTACTCTACTCTTGGCCGCTTTTCCTTCTGCTGCTAATTCCTTAGCACGCTCCCGCATCGCTGCTCTCTCCTGATCCGAAAATCCCGTGAATTTCTTAGTGAGCGTCTTCATAAACTCCTTTTCTAAAGACAATACACTAATTTTTTGTGGGCCGCAAAGTTTGCATTATTGTGCTAGTCAATCGCTCTACATCACTTCTACTTAAGCGGTACGCTTGTGTATCTTTTGAAGTAGGTTTAGGATTTGGCGGCAAGAGATCGGCGATATACAGATTAATAACTGCCACTGGATCTTTACCTACCATTTTTTTCAATTCTCCTGCAAGTTTCTTATTTGGACCGAGGGCACCGCCACTTATCGAGATGAAGGCATATTGACCAAGTACATCTTTAAAGTACTTAAAATATGCCCGAAGCGGTGTCGCAACGTGTCCCAGCCAAACCGGTCCCACAAAGAGTACTAGTGTATTGCCCCGAACTTTATCTGCTACTGCAGCCGCACTTGGGTTTGACCGTGGTATCCGATTCAATAAAATGTCTAAAATAATCGTCAGTACGGTTCGAGTTTTGGATTCGGTGATTTTTATGTGCTCTGCTGCAAATTTTGAAGCTATACTGATCGCTAGAGCTTCGTTGTTGCCAGTTAGTGAATATGAAATAACTATTGTCTTCATTCAGCTTATTTTAATGAAATTTTTTGTCTAATGCAAGCTAAGCGGCTTTTCTATAATCCCTATTGACTTGCACTAAAAGAAGCGACTAATATTGACTTAAGTTACGTTTAAGCGAAAGATTAATCATATGTTCAGAAAAATTAGTCACCTCAAGTTGATAGTAATTGTTGGAGTAATTGCCGCACTCAGCGCGCTTATTTTTTTCGTCCACCCTGCGTCCCGCGCCACTACTACCCCAAATGCATTGCGGGTAATTGAGGTACGCTACTACCCACATGGACCGACTGACGTTGTCTATAATCCCGATGATTTATCCAGTCAGTTGCAGACACTCTTAGCTTCTGGATCAGCCTTCCATGGAAGCGGTGATCCAGCGATAAATGTGCAAGTAGTAGGCGTATATAACAGAAATGAGACGAGACCAAACACTGATGGTAATTGGGGAACTACATATGCTGCAATTCTTGCCGAAGACAATTTGTGTCAGGTCATCCATGACCAGAAAATAGATCAGGTGTGGCTATGGGTCGATCCAAGAACAGGATATGATCCAAATCCTGGAGTGGAATATGCCATTTCAAGTAACATGTTCCAAAATGGTTTACAGTTTGTCACTGCGGCTACTCCCGCTTTTTGTAATGGGCAAGAGTCGTTTGTGATTATGGGTTTTGATGATACAAGAACAGTAGACTACGCCCAGCACAGTTTTGGCCATCTCATGGAGGGATTAGTAGGCAATTTACAAACAGTCGAACTTTTCTGGTACAGGTTTGCGGGCAACACATCACAAGGTTATACAGCGTCCCAGCGATGTGGGAATGTGCACTTCCCACCCAACACGACTACGGAGTATGACTACTCTAGCACAGCCAGCGCTACTACGAATTTCTGTCAGGATTGGCATCCAGACGGCAGTGGTTCCACAAGCACGGTCACCTGTTCAACATGGGGATGCACTCAAGGAGGTTACCTCACATGGTGGATGCAAAATATGCCCAATACCGGTAACACGCTTACCTACCAGAGTCTGAAGTTACCAAGCTGGTGGGACTTCCTGTATGACATGGATTACACCATCCCGACGTATTACCGCGACAGTACATACTTCATGAATAGATCATTCCTTGATCAGAACACACCTATCGCGACAAACAGTGCGAGAGTTATCCCCACACCTACTCCGACTCCTAGTCCGACCCCGGGTTTCTCAATCAGGACTCATGGAGTACCGTCGACCATTAGCGGAGGCACTACAGTGACGTTTACTACTGATGTCACCAACTCCGATACTACCTTCGGCACTGCGGCAAAAGGCTTCACGTTCGTCTCTAGATTGTACAATGCGGCAACCCACCAACTCGTTAGTACGGTCAATGGATCCTACTACCTATGTGCCCACACGTGGACGAACGTCATGACTATGCCTGCTTCAGCAAAAGATTACACTCTTGTAGTTACCGCAACCTGTTCGGTGCCGGGCTCGACATGTGCTACTGCCTATGGGCTTAATGCGGCACAGGACCTCACCTATACTGTAACCGTAGACTAAGACGAATTCTGAAAGTGGTCATAAAAAAACTGGGGTCAAACCCAGTTTTTTTATGTGCTCCCCGACTAGGATTCGAACCTAGAACCTTCTCGTTACAAGTGCCCTCTCGTTACCGTGAGGCTTGGACTATCTCATGCGCGTACATGTAACTGTGCGTGCCCAGGTATATAGTCTCTACACATTTATCCCTCCGAAGCGGGAATTTAGCTCGGGATTGACCTTTTTGGAGGCGTTTCCCGAATTAGCCTGGTTTTTCAATCCGCATTACTGCGAAAAGCTGCCTTACTGACAGCGAGCCGCTCTACCGTTGAGCTATCGAGGATCGATATTAACTTGTTAATACAGCCCCATTTTACCAAATTTCGCCCGAAAAGACAGCTCCCCTGGTGGGCCCAAACTTTTGCTATACTTATTTTTAAGTAAAAGAGACTGAAAGGACACTGCCATGCAGAAAATAGTACCCAACTTGTGGTTTGCAGGAAACGCTAGCGAGGCTGTAGATTTCTATACTTCCGTATTTAAGGATAGCAAAATTATCAGCACATCCCGTTATCCCAAAGAAGGCTTGGCTGATTTTCAAAAAAGTTTGGCCGGTAAAGTGCTAACCATTGAATTTGAATTAAATGGCTTACGTTTTGTGGCCATCAATGCCGGGGATAATTTCAAATTTACGGAAGCAATATCCTTCGCTGTCCCCTGCAAAGACCAAGAAGAAATCGATTATTATTGGGGCAAACTTTCAACACAACCAGTTGCGGAGCAATGCGGGTGGTGTAAAGATCAATATGGTTTGAGTTGGCAAATTGTCCCAGCAAATATGGAAGCATTAATGAAAAAACCTGGCGCCTTTGAGGTACTGATGAAGCAGAAGAAGATTATCATTAGTGAGTATCGTTAACCCAATCCTCATCGTGAATACATCAGTCCGACAACTACTCAAAAATACTCCTATTGGAGAGTTGGCTATCCCCTCCAATATTGGATATGGCAAGGAGATCTTCAAGAGAGGTGGGGTAGAAGTAATTCACAACACAAATGCAGAAGTTGAAGCGTGGGTAGGTGGACTTTCGGGCGATTCAAAGAGCGGTGGCGGTACGCGCCGACATGTTTGGTTTTACGCCAAGCAGTCAAAGTTTTCTTGGCACTGTTCCGGAAATCCGAAAGACCATGATATCTTTTGTAAACACTGTGTGGCGCTAGCGTATTATTTTCTTAAATAAAAAGTCTTACGCGAACCATATGTAGAGATGTCCGAGCGCTGCTACCGCAATAAAGGCAATTCCCCAGCGGATGGGATGCGCACCCGCTAATGGTGACGCGATCATAATACCTACCCCAATTCCTCCGATCGCATGAATAAGCCCCACAAACCAGAGATGTTTTTTTATGAAAGTCATTGCTTTTTTCATACAGCCTCCTATAAGTACTCCCTACAGTGTACACGTTAGGTATACAATGGTGCCAATGCTCAAAGTCATCACTGGCCCGATGTTTGCAGGAAAAACTACCAAGCTACTTACCGAGATAAAATCTCTCGGTCATCCCCATTTTGTTGTCTACAAACCCTCAAATGATACTAGATACGCCAAAGAGTTTGCTGTGACGCATGACGGCCAAAAGGTACCAGCAATCACCATTGATCCTGTGCAGCCTTTTTTCCATGAAGCCCTGCTCCCGCACATGAAGACCGTCTTTATCGATGAACTAAATTTTTTCAAATTTGATCATTTGTATCCAAGGATAAAAAACTTACTATCGCGGGGGCTGGATGTCATCGGCGCAGGATTACTCTATGACTTCCGCAAGCAACCATTTGGCGCTACCTATCAACTAGCCCAACAAGCCGACGGCGTGGAGCACCTGTATGCCAACTGTGACAGTTGCGGTGAACCTGCGCAGCACTCATATAGAAAAGTCGCAAATGATGACCAACTGCTTGTCGGCGCTAGTGAAAGTTACGGTGCCTGTTGCGATAATTGCTGGGAAAAATTACAAAATTAAATTTTTCTGGTTCCTGTATTCAGTTTTTCCAGAGTTTTCTTGATGAAGTCATCAGCCCCTGCTTTATCTTTTAATAGATCTTTTGGTAAAGGATCATGACCCAACCATTCCTTAGCGGCTGACCTAGATGCTAAGTCCAAAAATACTATCGAATAGGTGTTCTCAGCTATAAATATTGCGTCAACTGGATCCACTGTCCTTCGTGCGTCAGTAATTTCTCCAACCTTAACTCCATTAGTCTCAACACCAGGATGCAATAACGACATGAAAAGTCCTTACTTCTTGCCCTTCCCTTTTTTCGGGAGGAAAAATAATAAATAGATAGCGGGCAGAATACCCACTGAGTTCACAAGCATCATCGCAATAAACCAGCCCTGCTGATTGTTACGGGCTGCGTGCCAAAGCGCATAGCCCCGCAAAACCATATCAACAACCAGTATTAGTAATAAAACAAAAAAGAATGGAGTGCGAAGTAGATATGGAAAAATCAGTGGGTGCATATTAGGCAATCTTGTGTAAAAACCCATTTACAAGTGAGAGCACGATACCGAATATAAGGGCCCACAGGAAACCATCTACAGTAAACCCAGGGACAATCGCGGCTGCGAGCAGGATGAAGAGTGCGTTGAGTACCAACGCAAACAGTCCCAACGTCACGATTGTGATGGGCAGTGTCAGCAGTAATAATACCGGCTTAATAAATGCATTAATGACTCCCAACACCACTGCCAATACTAGAGCTGTCACGAAAGTAGCGATATGCACACCAGGCAAGAGATATGCCGTCACAACAATTGCCAGCGCTGATACCAACCAATTGATGAGTATTTTCATAATGCTACCATTGTATACTTGGGCTGTGAAAAAGAAAGAGTTTTATAGAAAACTAGGCATGGCGGCGCAACAGGACGAGGAGTTCCGCCGGAACGCCTATCGGCGGATCAATGATGCATACAAGCGCATAGAACGGATCTGGCCAAAGATGGAATACATGACCACGGGTGAACGCAGAGAATTTTTACGCAGTGCTAAAGAGATTGCTGAGATTAAGGGACTACTCGACCACGTCAAACCATAGGTTTTCAGTCGACATATCGTCTGGCTCACCATTATAGTTAATGGTTATCTCCTCACCCTTCTTGATATCCCGGATCGCCCGGTAGACCATGCGATTAGTTTTGAAGTTTTGTTTCCAATCTGCATTAGGATGAAACGAATGGTTATAGATAGAACCATAACCAAACACTACTGAAGCACTCCGCGTACTCTTCCACGGGTAAATATAGTAATTTAAGACAGTTTTCTCTGCATGTTTGCGCTCTGTAGGAGTAAGCGTCAGCACCGGACAAGCCTCAAGAATTTGTCCTTCTTTGATGTTCTCCGTAGCAAAAACTGCCAACCCTTTGCCTTTTACCCGATCACCGATGAGCTTGATTTCAAAAGGAAGTTTCATGCTACATATATAACATGTTTATTGGATGAAGGTAAGTGCCTTGCCGACTTTACCAGCTCGGCCTGTACGGCCAATACGGTGCACATAGTCATCGTAAGTCATGGGTTCGTCAAAGTTAATGACATGAGTCACATCATTAATATCGATTCCCCGTGCAGCAACGTCTGTAGCAATAAGTACTTTGGTGCGGCCACGTTTGAATGAATCCAAGGCTCGCTGACGGGCAGCTTGACTCTTGTTACCGTGAATTGCATCTACACGCAGTCCCTTTTCTGACAGAATCTCTTCCAGTTTGTTGACGCCATGTTTAGTTCTACCAAAGACGAGGACACGTTGGAAGTCCGGCTGTACCAAGAGATTATGCAAAATATCAATTTTGTTTTGTCCAGGGACAACACGGATGACATCTTGATCAATATGCTCATTGGTCTCAGTGACTTTGACACTCACACGCACAGGATTGCGAAGCAGGGTTTGGATGACACGGTCAACGTCTGGAGTGACTGTGGCACTAAACACCATTCCATGGCGCTCACGTGGCATGAGGGAGATCAAGTACTCCACGTCTTTACGGAAACCAATATCCAGCATCCGGTCCACTTCGTCCAAGACCACAGTGGTAAACATCTCTGGCCGAAAGGCGCGCCGTTCGATTAAATCTTTTAACCGACCTGGCGTACCGATGACGATGTGGGGATTGCGCGATAATGTGCGGATCTGTGGTTCGATAGACAAACCACCGACACAAAGAACCGATCCGATTGGCATCCGGCCGATAAAGGCACGGGCTTCGTCCTGCACCTGTGAAGCTAATTCACGGGTGGGGACGACAATGAGTGCGCCTTGGTTTTTATCAAGCAGAATTTTCTGGATAATTGGGATCAGGAATGCGGCAGTTTTGCCGGTTCCCGTGTTCGCGATACCGATAATGTCCCGGCCAGCCAGAGCGGGCTCGAGAGCCTGATCTTGGATGGGAGTGGGGACGCTATATCCATGTGACGTGATCTGGGAAACGATTTGTGGGTCAATCGCAAAATCAGTGAATTTATGCTTGATCTGCACTTCTTCTGCAGGAGCTACTGGTTGAGCATGGTTGATGTAGCGTGATGGATGAATATAGGCTGGGCGCGGTCCTCTTGACGCTCCTCCCTGCCTAAATCCGCCTCCGCCACGTGGGGCAAAACCTCTGGATGAACGCTGCGGTCCACCTCTAGAAAACGATCGTTGATTATACATACACTTCCCTCAAGGAAACCCTTGAGAAAATGTCAGAAGGATAACCTAAAATAATATAGCTTCCGGGAGAATCACATTGTAGTCATTTTGGGCTACTTCACACCGAAGACCTGCAGTATAGCACGTATTGGCCTATAACTCAAATAGACCCTCTTATCCGACTGGAAAGTTCGTGAATTAGCCGTTTCACCTTTTGACCAATATCTTGACGTCGTTCTCCAGAAACAAGTATTGTGGCACCTGCAGTCATGAGGTTTGCACCTTCCCAAGCAGTTCCCCATACGTCATCACCAGCCAGCTCTTCTAGAGAGATTTCATCTGTTATTCGCTCGGCATCCTTTACTTTAAAATCTTCCGCCCGCTCAAGAGGATTATCTAATCGATACACCGCAAACCTGCGCTTGTCGGGGTCATCGGGATCGTCATGCATGAGTCTAATAGCGTAGTGCTCCCAGTCCTTGTTTTTCTTCTCCCTATCCTTAGGCATTTCTACGGGTTCTTTTTTCTCTCCGACGGGAAAATACCGAGCACCTTTATCTGCGCCAGTCGCGATCATATGTCACCACTATACACTAGCGACCGCGGAAACCGCCACGGCGGTCCGGACCATTAAAGCGGCGCGGACCACGATCCCCACCTTCACGTGGAGGACGGTTGGCAGCTTCTTGAGCTTTCTTTGCTTCATCCTCAGCCGTCAACATTGTCAAGTTATTGCGACCCTGATCATCGACTTCAGTAAGCCGCACGTGGACGCTATCTCCCACTTTGTACTTGTCATTCGCATCAGCTACATATTCTGCGCTCATACGTGAGACGTGGACCAAACCCTCTCGGCCGGGCATAAATTCTACGAAAATACCAAATGACTCGACACGGGTAACAATGCCATCAAATTCCTCGCCGGGTTGCACGACGCGCATCATGCCGGAGATCCAATCATGAGCTTTCTGGATTTTGTCGGCATCTGGAGATGAAATATTGACTAAACCTACTTTGCGCTCTTCGTCCTCTTCTACATCTACTTGAGCGCCAGTATCAGCGATAATACTCTTGATCATCTTGCCGCCTGGACCGATTAGTTCACCGATCCGCTCCTGTGGGATCTCAATCTGGACGATCTTGGGTGCGTACTTGGACAGTGTTTTTCTTGGCTCTGGAATAGCAGCCAACATCTTCTTTAAGATGAATAGCCTGGCTTCCAGTGCTTGTTTGAGCGCCTTGTGCATCACATCCATCGGGATACCTTTGATCTTGATATCCATCTGCATGGCCGTGACACCTTCGGTGGTACCAGCAACTTTAAAGTCCATATCACCGACGTGATCTTCCAGACCTTGAATGTCAGAAAGAATGGCGTAGTTTCCCTTGCCGTCACTCATCAAACCCATTGCGATACCTGCAACTGGGCGCTTGATAGGTACGCCTGCAGCCATCAAAGACATCGTGCTGCCGCAGATCGACGCCTGTGAGGTCGATCCGTTGGAGCTCATGATCTCGCTGACTACTTGAATGGTGTATGGGAATACTTTCTGTGATGGGATCATTGGCAACAGTGCCCGCTCAGCCAAGGCTCCATGCCCTACTTCGCGCCGCTTTGGTGCACCAAATCTACCGGTCTCTCCTGATGCGTATGGGGGCATGTTGTAGTGGTGAATGTAATGACGTTCCTCTTCTCCCTCGGCGTCTTCAATGAGTTGCCCCATTGATGGACTCCCGAGAGTGGTTATCGTCAATGCTTGCGTGGCACCGCGCTTAAACATGGCGCTACCGTGGACACGTGGCAATAAATCAACTTCACAGGTAATCGGGCGGATCTCATCCAGTTTGCGGTCATCGGGACGGATGTTATCTTCCAAGATCATCCGGCGTCCCTCTTCCTTCATCAAATTATAGAAAGCGTGCGTCACATCGCTGTGGCGGTCTGCCAAATCTTCGCGCTCCGCAACCACCTGAGCCACTAGGGCTTCTAGGCCTGTTGGCTTCAAGACGGCTTCGAGTTTAAGCATCTCGACGATCTTGTCGTGATAGGTTTCTCTAAATAAATCTTGGAGTTCAGTTTGTTCTGGCTCTGGGACAAATGGGAACTTGGCTTTACCAATATCCTTGCCCATTTCCGCTATCTCGCTAGCCGATGAGGCTAGTTGTTTCTGACCCTCATCAAAGGCGCGGATCATGATCTCTTCACTGACTTCATCTGCACCAGCTTCCACCATGACGATAGCATCAGCATTACCACATAGAATCAAATCCATCTGGCTCTTCTCACGATCTGCGTGTGTGGGATTAAAGATGAAACTATCAGATTCCTTCATGTAGGCCACACGAAGTCCTGAGACTGGTCCATCAAATGGGACCGAGGAAATTTGCGCTGCTGCACATGAAGCTACGAGTGCCACCATGTCCGCATCATTTTCCATGTCAACTGAGAGAATCGTAGCAATGACTTGTACTTCGTTAGTCAGACCTTGCGCAAACATGGGTCGCAGGGTGCGGTCAATGACGCGGCCCTTGAGGATCATGTCATCAGTCGGACGACCATCGCGCTTCACCCAGCGGCTACCCTTAATACGGCCACCTGCGTACAGTTTTTCGGCATATTCTACCGAAAGTGGAAAGTAACCCAGGTCTGCTGGCTTGCCAACGCCCAAGGTCACGTGCACGACGGTCTCGCCACACGTGGCAAGTACAGCGGCATCAATTTGTTCACTAAATCGGCCGACCTCCAAATGGATGGTCTTGTCACCGATATGAATGTCTTTTGTATAAAACTTTGACATACTTTTTCTAAGTCCGACTATTCCCGGACTTTCCTTTATAAATAATTAGTACCATTATGAGGGAAGAGAATGAAGAATTCTATCTGTCCCGCGCTTTGCGGGACACACTCGAAATCTTTATTCCCTCCCCAAATTCTAAGCTCTTTTTATACTTACAACCATCCAACCTAATCCCGGTTGCACTTCTCTCTCTACGACCGCCATATCGCCCACATGCAGCTCATCTTTTACAATCTCCGACGAAACCGTAGTCCCGCTGATCCTTCCGTTACGAACAAATGTGAAATCTATAAAATTTGCATCGTCTTCTTGCACCATTTCCACTTTGGTGATCTTTACCTTATCCTCAGCTCTTTCCCGAGTTTCCGATTTGCGAGTCCCTCTTAATTTTTCAGCTATTTCTCTAAACATATTTATTCTCTTACTACTTTATACTTTCTACCTAATGCATCTCCTTCAGTACTCAATTGTTCAAGCAGGGTGATCTTATCTCCTGGCTTCAAAC
>DATIJC010000018.1:0-17221 GCA_035479015.1 Patescibacteria group bacterium
GTCGTAAGCATTAGTTGCCCACCCGATTTCTCACCAGCAAATAGCAGTGGAGTTTGATTTGCTCGCGCCAAATATGTGGCAGCCGTCCATCCGCTTGGTCCCGACCCAATAATTATGACATTTTGTACTTCAGACATAGCAATCCTAACTTCTCACTTGAGAGACTAGTGGTTGTGTGGCCTTCATATCCCAAAGTCTCCGTGCTGAATCTCGACATTCTTTTGCTCTTTCGCTCAGAACTCTACCTTGCTCCATTCGAGACTGTTGTCTCGCTGCGAATTCAGTTCGTTTTTTGATCATTTCATTTCCACCAGTGCTCGTTAAATTAATGTCAAACGATTCTGGAACACGTAACTTTGCACCACGTTGAACAAGCATTGTAGCCACATAATTCAAGTGATCTATTTTGTCGTCTAAATTAAATACACCAAATTCCACTTTTGCCAAATGCCTTTCTAATTTTACTGAAAAATCTGCTTCATCATTTGCCTTGTTTATATCCTCAAGCTCGTTTTTCCATTGCACGCTTAGAGCTGGTGCCACCTCTGTATGGCGTGGCGTTTCAACTGGCGCAGGTTGCGCCGTCTCAGCTGAAGTTGGAGTAAGAGTTGGAGCTGTTTCAGTTGGTTCCATATTTTCCTTTCTTATATTTTATTATGCAATTGCTTGTGTGATACCCTCGACGTACTTTTGCTTCCCGCCAAAGCCGACAATACGTGTGCCTTTTACTTCTTGACCACCCTTAAAGAACACAACTGTGGGTATGCTCATCACACCATATTGTCCAGAAAGCTCGGATTGATCGACATCGACCTTTACGATGGTCAACTTGTCTTTATATTCCTCGGAAAGTTCTTCTAGAACTGGCTCGGCCATCTTGCACGGTCCACACCAAACAGCAAAGAAGTCTACCATCACCGGTTTATCGGACTGCAATACCTGCGCTCCGAATTGATCATCAGTTATGTGTACGACTGCCATATAGAACACCTTTCCTTTATGTTAATTCTAATAATGATTTCAAAATACGGTCAAAATCCTCTGGACTCTTGATGCGGGCGCATCTGCTTGCCTCCCCGGCCAAAATATCTTTGCCGACGGATGAAAGCGCGCTCCTGACTGCTGCAATTTGCTGCACGACATCAAGGCATGTCCTGCCTTCCTCATACATCGAGTAGAGCCCGTCGACCTGCCCCTTAATCCGAGCCAACTTACTGCTCACTTGATCTGTTGTAGCCATATCGTAGGATACTCCCCCCTAGTATCTTATGTCAACCCTATCACCCACCTGGATGTGACGCTTGGCCACTTCACCCGCATTCATTTCAAGCACATGTGTGACTGGACTTTTTGGAGAATACACGCGTAAGAACTGGTCGGCAATCCCCGGTTGTGCTGGAACATTTACGGTCAAATCGACCACCCGCCCACTGTCTATCCAGACAAAATCTAGCGCAAAAAGCATGTCTTTCATCCAAAATGTGGCCATCTGTCTCTGAGGCAATACAAACAGCATTCCATCACTATCCAATTTATCCCTGTCTCCGAGACCCTTAGATAGCTGTTCTGAGGTGGAGACAACCTCAACACTCAAAGAGTTACTTCCAATTGAAATTTTCTTTAGATTTGATTTGGTATTTGGTATTTGGAATTTGGAATTTTGAAAAAAAATAACCACGACCGCTATCAGCAATATAAGAATGGTAATTTTTTTTACATCTACCATATCTTTGACTCCCACGCGACACCTTTATGCGCATGACGCCTTATCCAGAACAATAAAATGCTAAAGAGCATGACACAAAGACTTATCCACTGTGCATACGAAAAGAAAAACAGAGCTCCAGTTGGCCGCGGGCTCTGGATCCGTAAGAATTCCAACCAAAACCGTACGCTCGCATACCCATATAGATAGACTAGCGCGTACTGGCCTTTACCAAGAACCAGCAGCTTGTTACGGCTCAACCCGAGCAGAAGTATTCCTACACAGACCATCAACACACTCTCATAGGCAAACAGAGGATGATATCCAACCCCATTGATTTTGATAGCCCAAGGAAGAGTCGTGGGCAATCCGTACAGTTCGCTGTTAATGTAATTGCCAAATCGTCCGATTGCTTGTGCGAATGGGGCTCCAAATGCTAATAAATCCAATAATGTAAAAAATGTTTTCGTAGGGGCGTGATTTATCACGCCCTTTTTGTGGGCATTAGAAAATGCAATCAATCCCAGTATTCCTCCTGCGAGAGCGCCAAAGATCCCCAGTCCGCCATTCCAAATCGCCAGATAATCAAGCAGTGGGTGCCCATTATAGAGTTGCCAATCAGTAGCCAAGTGATACACTCGCGCGCCGATTATTGCGGGAATGATGATCCAAATGAGAGCATCTTCTATCATTTTGGCAGGGAATTTCCACCGCGCTGCTTCATGTTGCGAAATCAGGATCCCAATGACGCAGCCTATTCCTATAAGTAGCCCATACGGATGAAAAAATGAAAAGCTCATACCAGAACTGCAATAAGCGACAATACGCTAAACACTCCACACACCAGCCACACGAATATCACCAGTTCGCTGTCAGATAGGTTCACTGGAAACAGAGAGAACCACCGTGAGCGCAGTCCCGCCAAAGAAGTCTTCGATATATATAAATCTGTCACGAGAGAAAGCCCTAGACCGAGCACCACTCCACGACCCAAGAAACTCGACGTTGAAGAGATAACAAAAAATGCGGCCACAAAGTACGCGGCCAATGCCGGATAGGAGCGCAAAGGATTACGTGCTTGTACCTGTTTATAGGTACCCACTGTCTTCACTTCACTAACCGTCTGACTGATCACCTGCCGTACTTGTTCTTTAGAAACTGCTGGTATTTGCCCATTACTGCTGGGAAACAATACATCGATCAGCACGCTGCATATAAATCCTATGCCCACTCCAAGTGCAAAAAGTCCGGCAGAAATAAGATCACTACGCCGCAGAAAAATAAGCAGTGTGGAAACAACAGTGAATAGAATCCAAACGGAGACTGACCGGAGTTTCATACATCTATACTATCATTTCTTTGGTTTTAATTGTTTCACTTTCCACATGAAAAGCTTGCCGCGGCTTCTAGCATTGGCATCCAGTACAAATGTGCGGGCCTGTTCTAAAATTTGCCGCGGAACAGTTTTGGCCAGTTTTATGTATAGCGATTTGTGCGCCTCATCATCCAGTTCAATCGCCAATCTGTACCCGTAATCCTGAAATTCGCGCGAGATAAAACCACCTTTGTCATCCATCGAGTATTTTTTAAGTAAGTCCCCCAAAAGTTGAGGTTGAGTGGGAGTCTTCATAGTCGTACCCGCGCCAATACGAGACTAACACAAATTCCGACGATCGATGCACCAAAGAAAAATGGCCATGGAACAGGAATAAAGAGAATGACAATCATTGCAATGATCCAAACAATTATTGAAAAGATACTGTAGGAGTACTCTCTGTAGGTGTGGAAAGTATAGACATCACTAGCATGCTTCCCCATCGCAAACACAATGGCATCGAATGTGGGCAATGTCAGGGCTACGGCGATCTTATCTAGCACCTCTACGCTCAAAATAGATCCAACTCCTTTGGCTGTAAACCGCAGTATCCAGGCAAAAACCATCAGTAGGCTGCCAAAAATAAATGGACGCATACTCCGCTTGTGATCGATATACCAGCCCACCAAGTAATCGACAATCAGCGAGATAAAAAAGGCCATCGAAACGATGAATCCCATGCGGTCAATCGATTTTAAATTAAGAAAAATGTAGATGAACCAGATATCAATAAAAGACTCTTCGATATAGCGTCCCCAGGTAGCCAATGTAATCGTCCGGTTACCTGCGCTTTTTAGCCAATGTACGTATCCTTTAAAACTTTGATCTCCAGACACCGCCGGTGACCGCATCATCAAGATTGGCAAAGTAGACGCTATGACAAACACAATACCCACACCAAAGGCGATGGAAAAGCTCGTATTCAAAATGAGCAAACCTGAGAGCGCAGGCAGCAGACCATTGAGCAGTGTCAGAATAAATTGAAAGGCTCCGACATCTCTGCCCATATGTTTAAAATCTGCCTGGACAGAAAAGAGCGTGCGGAACGCTGGCCAATAAAATGCAATTTCAAGTCCAGAAAATACACCGACGAGAATAAGAAAGATGGGGTGTGTTTTAAACATCACGGACGCAAAATACTGCCCAATGAGAGCAAGATTACCTATAACCACCATCCCGGAAACTCCAATATGTTTGCCAAGCCGTGCGACTGGAAAAGAGAGAAAAAGCGTGACGATCCGTAAAACAATGACATAGATTGCGATACTTAATAAGCCCCGCTGCAGCGACGTAAGCATCGGCAAGAAAGTCCATTGACTGGCAATTGAAAACAGATATACAGACGAAAAAATGCCAATGATAGATAATGCGCTGGTGCGCAGGATTGTTGCCCAGAACAGGCTGGAGAGTTGCTTTTGAAAAAAGAAAAAATGATGTCGATGTGGACTGCCGTTGGCCATATTACTCAAGTTTATCTTGGAGCAAAGTAGTAATGGCGTCAATGACCTTGTCTATCAAAATGCGCTCGTCATCTCTAAATCCTTGGAGTACATAATCTTCCGGCGAGACACTTCGGTCACCATTCCTCCCATCTGTGCCAATGCGGATACTCCAAAATTGATCTGTACCCAAATTTTCGATGATTGAATTCACGCCATTGTGAATCTTTGGTACAGAGCCAAACACCAGTTTGTATTTCCCGACTGGAATATCTAAATCGTCATAGATAACAAATAGGTTTGAGAAATTTTTCTCAGCAAGTGCTTTGTAATCGTATTTTTTTAGTCCTGCCTTTACCGCTTTACCTGACTCATTCATAAAGGTATCCGGTTTTATGAGCACAGCATCATTCAATTTCAGAGCCTCGAGTTTATCAAGAACTTGAAACCCCACATTATGTCTAGTGTGTTTATACTTATCTCCCGGATTTCCGAGCCCTACAATGATGTTCATATTTTTTCTATTATGCTCGCAATAATTTTTGCAAGATACTCTGCATTATTTACTGGGACAGCATGACCGGCACCTGGAATAACTATAAAATCCTTTGCTCCAATACCTCTTTGGAAAAGCTCCATCTGATGAGAGGAGAAATATAAATCCCTTTCGCCTGCTATTACATAGGTTTCAACTGGCAAAGAAGAAGTAGCGCCTTTTTGCACAGATCGCCCGAAAACAAGCGTCTCAAGTGCTACATAGAAAGGCAAGCCTACGGATTGTAAATCCGACCAAATTCTCCCCAAATGGAAATCTCCAGTTCCTATAAAGCGCGTGTGATGTTCTCGTGTTCTAATGAGGAAAAATTTCCATGGTAAGTGCAGTGCTAGCCTTGCTATTATAGTCGGAAGTTTCAATCCTCTCGAGCGCGAAGGAGCTGAAATGAGTATTATTTTTTTTACTTGTGGATGAAGAAAGGAATTGGTGTATTGCTGGACAGCAAATGAACCTAGAGAATGGCCAATGAGAACGATCTCTTCTATCTTTTTCTCCTTAAGAATCAAGTCTATTACAGCGGAAAGGTCTTTTGCCTGCGTAACAAAAATATGATCATGCGTAGGAATACTGCGAGTTGACCTACCATGACCACGGAGATCATACGTGCACACAAGATATTTTGTGGTATGAAGCCGTGACAGTAAATGCTCGATTGTAAACTCCCATGCAACCTGATCTCCACCAAGTCCATGAACAAAAACTATAGCTACGGTGCTTGCCTCATTGTAAAACCGAAGACGCACCGACAGTTTCTCCCCGTCAAAGCTCTTCACTGTATAATCTTTGGTGTGCATACGCATATGTATTCTACTATGAAAAAAATACTAATACTTACCTCGACAAACGGTCATCAAAGCATGGCTGTAGCAATTCAAGAACAATTGTCTAGTAAATACGAAGTTGTCATAGAAACATATATCAATAGCAACCTGGAGCGCATATACACGCCTTTCTATTTATTCTTTCCTCAATTATTTAAGCTACTTTTTACTTTAGGAAAATCCAAATTCATTTTTGACATCTTTGAAAAAAGAAACACTGCGTCTCTATCCCCAATAATTTCCGGGTATATAGAAAAACATAGACCAGACCTAGTTATCAATACTTTCGGATTTTTTTCTGCAACTTGTGGAATGTTATGCTTACAAAAAAAAATACCTAGCCTAAATGTCATTGCTGATCCCTTTACTCCACAACCCTCATTTATTTCTCCAAAAATGTCATACACCGCACTCTTCGATGAAAGTACTGTGTCATTAGCACAAGAACAGAAAGTGGGATTGAATCAAATATTTATCTCTGGCTGGTTTACACGACAAAAGTTTTTTGAAAAATATGATCAGAAAAAAATGAGAGAAGAATTGCACCTTAGAACAGAAGCTCTCACCCTTCTTGTGACTGGTGGAGCAGAAGGAACCTTCTATATTCTCAAGGTGCTATTTGCGCTTCTTTTTGTTAAAAAAAAGTACCAAATTATCTTCGCTTGCGGCCACAACAAGTTAATGTATTTCTTCTTGAGATTAGTGAGCAAGATTGTTCCTAAAGAAATGCATATACACCCAATAAAGTTCACAATCGATATGGATAAATACATGAAAGCCTCGGATCTCGTAATAGGGAAATGTGGACCGAACTTACTTTTTGAGAGCGTCGCAGTGAATAAGCCATTTCTTGCGATAACTCATATCAGTGGGCAAGAAGATGGAAATTTGTTTTTTCTCGTGAAAGCGCAACTTGGGATTGTAGAGGAAAATCCTCTAAAGCTTGGAAAGCTTCTTCGGTCAATACTTGATCATCCTCAATCACTCGATAAATTTAGGGGTCCCCTACAAACCATGGCTTTCTATAATATGCATAGCGGACAAAGGCTACGGGAGTTTGTCCAAAGAATTATCTGAAGAACAAGTTATACTATGCCCCATATGGAATTCCCATTTTTCTCTATAGTCATTCCCGTCCTCAATGAAAAGAAGGTCTTACCGCATCTCCTGAAAGACCTGCAAAAGCAGACTTTTGGGGATTTTGACATCTATATAGTGGATGGTGGATCAACGGACGGAACCATCAAAATCGTCGAGAAAATGATTGCCAATGACGGCCGCCTCCACCTTCTTCGCAGTAAAGTAAAAAATGTGGGGTACCAGCGAAACATGGGCGGTAAAAAGAGTACGGGTCAATACATTATCTTCTTTGACGCGGACACAGGCATTCCTGAGTACTTTCTTTCTGGCTTGCACTACCAGTGCATAAAAGAAAAGCTTGAAGCCTTTACAAATTTTGCAATTCCTGACAGTGAAAATGCGAAAGATAAATTATTTATGCACGCCACAAACATAATTTTTGATTCGGCTGCGAAACTAAAATCTCCCCTCTGTTTTGGTTCATGCATTGGAGTCCAGAGATCAGTTTTTGTATCTACACACGGTTTTGATGAATCAATTCATTTCATGGAAGACACAGAATTTGCCAAACGTGTGGTCCGCAGTGGTTTCCGATTCTCAGTATTAAAGGAGCCAGTGTATGTTTACTCACTGCGACGAATGCGCAAAGAAGGAAATATCCTCATGTATCGAAACATCGTCCCCACTGCGAAGGCACTGCTTCTCGATAAGAAAATCACCGCACCACTACCAGGGTACCCGATGCTGGGCGGTACATATTTCGACAGAGTTACGGAGAAAAAACAACACACACAATCATACTTACGGTTAAAAAATCTTGTAGACTCGGTCCGCGAGTTAATCCGGGAAGAACGATAGGTATCAGGAAATTTGCGCAAGCTCTTTTTGCGTCGTGATCTGTTCGACTTTCTTATCATCGCGGAAACGCACGAGACGCGGAAACCGGAGCGCCACACCCGCTGTGTGGTTTGGTGATTTCGTCAACTCATCACCCGCCACCTCCACCACTATTTCTGGATCTACCCACACATCGGGTGCGAGCATTTTATTGACGTGATAGTTGGCTGGTTTATTCGTCGCCACTACTTTGCCGCAGCGCTCTTTAAGTTCGCGCCACTGATCATCAGATAAACCCGTACCCACTTTAGTCAGTGTTAAGATCTTCTCATCTTTACCAGCAACTCCGATGAGGAATGCGCCAACTCCGAACTTATTGCGCTTACCCTTGCCATACCAGTACCCCATCACAACTGCATCGATCGTGTCTGACAATTTTGCTTCCGACGTTTCTTCCTCCTTGAATTTGACCCAACTCCATCCACGCCGACCCGGCTGATACACACTGTCATATTGTTTGATTACTGCACCCTCTAGACCTAAATCCAGCTGCTTCTTATGATAAGAGCGTAATTCGTCAGGTGAATCGGTAATGATAAATTTTGATTCGGTCAACGTTTTTCCATCCATAGGTAGTTTATGCAAGATCTCTTTCCGCTCAGACAGCGGCAGGCGTACTAGTGATTTTCCATCTTTATACAGCACATCAAAAATGAAGAACCGTAGTGGGACTTTGATAGAAAATTCTGCCACATCATGCTTGCGTTTGCGCTGAATCGTTTCTTGGAATGGTAATAATTTGTTTGTCTTTGGATCAAAACCAACTGCCTCGCAATCTAAAATTAGATCGTGCTTACCTAAGGCCTGTACCGCCTTTTCTAGTTCTGGGAACTGTGCGCTACTTTCTTCCATTGATCTTGTAAAAGTTCTCACTGTCCATTTTTCTAATTTCTTATCTCTAATCTCTAATCTCTGTATATGGATTTGAACTCTTGTGCCATCATATTTAGACTCAGCAAAAACTTTTTTCATCTTCTCTATCATCTCCACTGGGGTTTTCAGCCGCTGACAAAGAGCGGGCTGTATGGGAATGCCCAATTCAATATCGAAATGCTCTAAACCGTTTTTCCCATGCACTAAATACGCCTTCGCCAACTTTCCGATATCAAATTTGAGTTGATATGTATCTTCCAACAGCTTGCGCTCTGACTTATCACCTACTTTTGCCCACGAGAGCGCATCCAGGATCGTCATGTCGGAAAACCCCAGACGCAGTTTCGTTAAAATAATTCGGACGATATATCGTACCGACAATGAATCTAGTTCTTGCAAGAGTTCCACAACTTTCGCAAGTTTACGCTCCTGGCTCCCCTCGCCCGACTCTCTTGCTATCGCTGTCAGAACTGCATAAATATCTGTTATCGATTTTCTTACCTCTATGCTCTTATCTCTTATCTCTTGTGCGGTCTTCGCCAAATCGCCTGATTCCTTATACTGTTTCTGTACTTTTTCAGGAGTGCTGTCAAAGGCGCGAGCAACCGCTCGTATCACCATTTTTTCTGCAAATTGAAACTCAAGACCTTCATATGGTGGCAAAATTCGCCCAAGAAGCAACCAACACGTTGGCTCTATCTCATCCGGTTCAAGTTTGTTGAACAGCTCTGCCAAAATCACGGTAATTTCATTACGTTTCGCCGTCGCCTCGATCTTGGCTAAATATTGTGCAAACGTTGCAAATTGCATAGATCACTCTCTTTGAACAGATCGTAGAATTCCAGAGAAAGTCATCCCCGGACGCACCAATTCTGCTGCTTGTTCTCCCATTTTATAGAAGAATTGTTCTTCTCGCTCCGCAGACACATATGCATGTGCAGCCGATGTAGTGGCGGACTCCACAGCGTCTATTATCAAATCAAAAAAAGGTAATCCATGAAGTCTGGACCAAGTAAAGAGAAATACCTCCAACCCAGAGAGTATTTTTTGGAGATGCTCCCTGTCTCTTGGATTGGCTACTTTGTCTTTTTTTCTCTGAAAGTGTGCTAGTATTTTTTCGATTGTTTGTTCATCGATGGGAAGTATTATTTGTTCTTTTGAATTTACTGCCATATTATTATTCTTTTTTGACTCTTCGATGGAGTGCTAACAGCTCGTCACCCGTTTGCTTCGGCTCTACCCACCATGCACCCAAACTGACAAGGCCCTGTTCTGCTTCAGCATAATATACTTTCCCTGGCTTTCTCTCGTATGCAGTATCAAATAAACTCTCTAGTGAAGAAACTGGAACTCCGTTGTCTAAAAGAAAAGCGACTACTCCGACATCTTCGCACAACACTTCTGCCATCTTCTGTGCTATTTCAGAATATGCCATAGAATTCCTTTCTATCGTTCATTTAAATAATACACTACGCCTTTGGTAACACCCTCTTTTTTGAGCAGCCCTTTTTGCATCATGTCTTTTAAGTCACGCAGGATTGTGTCTTGAGAAATCAAAGGCAGTATTTTATTGACCTCGGTCGTCGTCGCGCTCTTTTTCTCTTGCAATAGTTCCAGGATGGCAATTTGCCGCTCGGTCAGCGCTATCTGCACACCACCCAGTTTATCTTTGAGCTTGGCATCCTGTGAGAGCTTCAAGACCTGCGCCTTCACACGATCAAGTTCTACAGCTAGTCCGAAACAGAAGTACTCCAACCAATACGTCATGTCTGTTGTTTCTGACTGCTGGACAGAGAGAATAGCTTTGTAATAGCCGTCGATATCTTTATCGAAGTACTCTTCAATACTAAAAAGTTTTTTGACGTCATATCCTTCGGCATAGAGCACGAGTAGTGAAAATGCCCGCGCTGTGCGTCCGTTTCCCTCAATAAACGGATGAATGCGGACTAATTCGTAGTGCGCCATCCCCGCTCGTAGTACCGGATGAATCTCCTGCGCCTGCGGATCATTGAGCCAGAGCATTAGATTTTGAATATACGTAGGGATTTCCAAATGAATCGGTGGGCGGAACACGACCTGGCCATCGGTCGCAGAGCGGATAACGACTTGTTGGGTTCGATATTGACCCACTTGCTCGGGTGGCAAGATATTCTTGGTTGTCAATGTATGCAAAGTTTTGAGCAAGTGTTCGGAATATTCAATTTTACGAGTGTTGTATCCACCCCATTCGTCAATCCAATTCATTACGTTTCTATAGTTGAGAACTTCTTGAATGTCACGCTCACGCGCGCTAATGCCCACAGATTCACCCACAACAGTTGCAGGAGCTGTCCCTTCTTCCGACTGTATGAGTAATGAGGCCTGTTCCTTTGTTAAATCATTCCCCTCGATACGTGTACCAAAGTGAATGGTACGCACTCGCGCATCTTCGCGGAATTTTGCTTCCCATGCGGGAACCAGTGGTGAATTGTAAATTATTTCTTTGCACGCCTCAATGCGGCCGATATACTTGAGCAAATTATTCGTGATACGGTAGGTGGGATCAAACATAGAGTGAGGCTATATTCGCACGTTTTGCGGAGAAATCAATAACAACTTTGCACTGTGTATTGTCATCCTGAGCGCGCCAGATACTCCTGGCAGTCGAATGGATAGTTTTCAACAACCAAACTACCCATCTTATTCATACTCCACCCCTAACCCCTCCCCTACCTTAGGGGAGGGGAATTATTTTATTTAGATAAATATAATCTCCCCCTAGGGTAGGGGGAGATTTAGAGGGAGTACGAAAGTGACACACGAGTATAATCGTCACATGTCCACACAAATCCACAAAAAAGTTTTGGCACAAATGCTCACACTTGCTACGAGCTCATTCGGTCTTGTGGCAGCGCTGGCATGGAATGATTTGATCAAAGGTTTTATTGAGGTATTTGTAAAACCCTATGTGAGCAAAGGTTCAGGAATTATTGCGCAACTTATTTATGCTGTTGCCATCACAGTACTAGTCGTACTTATTACTTGGCAACTTGCGTGGGTACAAGGAAAACTTGAGACAGAGAAATGAGTGTCATGCCTGTGAAGACAGGCATCCAGACAACAAGTAACTCAATTTTGTATTTTATTTATTGACTGGATCCTTGCCTACGCAAGGATGACAGACAAGACTACGATAATTGTTCCTCAACGCGTAATAGTCTGTTGTATTTTGCTAGCCTCTCTCCACGGTCAGGTCCGCCAAACTTACTTTGCCCTGACCCAGTACCTACCACTAAATCTGCAATGAAATCGTCATTAGTTTCACCACTTCTATGTGAGACTACACTCGTAAACCCTACACTCTTGGTCAGTGCGATAGCCTCCAAAGTCTCCGTCACCGTCCCTATCTGGTTTGGCTTGATCAGCGTGCAGTTCATTGCTTTTTGATCGATCGCTTTTTGAATGCGCTTCACATTGGTCACAACCAAGTCATCACCCACAACTTGATGATCGCCACCAACAATTGATGTGAAATTCACCCAGGATTGCCAATCTTCTTGGTCAAATGGATCCTCAAGCGACAGGATCGGATATTGGCGCACCCAACTCAATACTTTCTGTAACCAGTCAGTAGGCGTATATACTTTGTTTTGCTCACTCTTCAATACATAGTTGCCGTCTTTAAAAAATTCAGAGGCAGCGGCATCAATTGCCAAGACAAATTGCTCACCCGGCTTATAACCAGCTTTTGTAATTGCTTCCAGAATTAATTCAAACGCTTGTTCATTACCAGTAAGTCCGCTTGGACAGTACGCCCCTTCAAACCCAACACCTGTTGCAAGCTGCTTCTCTTCCAAAACTTTCTCTAGTGCGTGGAAAATCTGCGAGCCAGCCCGCAATATCTCTTTAAAGTCAGAGAAAGCGTCCTTTTTGGGAAGGATCATGTACTCTTGCACATCTGTGGACCAGTTGCCATGTTTTCCGCCCTCCATTAAGAGGATCATTGGCGCGGGCATACTGTAGGTGGGGATACCTACTATATTGCCGATATAGTGGTATAGTTCCTGCTTCGCTGAAATTGCTGCCGCCCGGCATACTGCCATTGAGACCCCCAAGATCGCATTCGCGCCTAGCTTACTTTTATTTGGCGTCGTATCTGCCGTGATCATCATTTGATCGATGGCTCGCTGTGCAGTCACATCTTTGCCAACAATCATTGGAGCAATTAATTCATTGACATTTTTGACAGCATTTAAAACTCCTTTTCCGGAGTACCTGGCACTGTCGCCATCACGAAGTTCTATCGCCTCATTATCGCCAGTCGATGCGCCAGAAGGTACTGCGGCGATTGCCATCGTGCCATCATCCAAATGCACCTCTACTTCTACCGTTGGATTACCATTTGAATCCAAAATTTCGCGTGCAAATATTTTAGTAATGTTTGCCATAACTAAACTCCTATTTCTAATGCCATGTGTACTTCGTCATCATAGGCACCTTTGTATAAAAGTGCTTTGGGCACACGCCCCGTTTCACTAAACCCCAGCTTACTATACAAGGAAATTGCAGGAGTATTTTGCGCAAAACAGTCCAGCAGTATGAGTCGTAAACCTGCCATCTGTTTTTTTGCCTCGCTAATCGTCGCCGCTGCTAGTTCAAAACCTATACCATCGCCTCGGAAACCTCTACTAATCACTAATCCAAAGATCCCCACGTGCTTCGTACGTTCTTTTTTGGATATATCACGGTGAATATCACACACCCCAGCAAACTTTCCATCCACATAACAAAAGAGCTTAACCGCTCTGCCTACTTCCATCGCTGTAAATTCACTTGAGAGATATAGTGATTCTTGTTCCAATGATTGCTGCTCACCGGAAAAAGTAATAAAGACATTTTCGCTTGATACCGAATTGATATGGGCAAGCAAATCGTTCACGTCTTCCCATTTTGGATAACGGATCATCGCGGGTCTGCCCGATTTCGTAACAAATTCTTTGACAATTTTTCCTGGGATAAATTTTGACATATGACTTTGTCACCCCTGCGTAGGCAGGGGTCCATGCAACAAATAATTCAATATTGTGTTTTCTTTTTTGACTGGATTCCTGCCTTCGCAGGAATGACAGATCAATAGCTCAACACCTCTTTTAACGTTTTTGGTATCTGCTCCACCAACTGAGCCGTTGTAAAGAATGGGCCCACAAACTTATATAGCTTGTCGCCTGCCTTTTTATTCACAAAACTCCCGACAACCGCCGCGGCAAATGGATCGTCGGTAAAGCAATACAGTCCCGCCACCAGTCCTGCAAGCACGTCACCTGTTCCCCCCTTGGTCATCCCTGGATTCCCGCCCGTTATGGTTTCTGTTCTCTCTTCCTGCATTACTGTATCCACTTTCCCTTTTAACAAAATTGTCGCTTTTGTTTGGATTTTGGAATTTGGATTTTGGAATTTTGCTTGTAACCCTTCGTATTCTCCCTGATGTGGAGTAACAATCATATGCTCATTGAGAAGTTTGACATCTAGCATTTGCAACGCTCCCGCATCAATCACCCATTTCTTGTTTGTGTATTTTTTTAGCAAATCATTCGTAATTTTTTCTGTTTCGCTGTCCCGGGTCATTCCGGGACCAATGAGAATAACATCCGCTTCTTGTATGTAATTTTCTACATCACCTCGTGGAACTACCACCCCACCCCAAAATTCACCCTTAGCTTCACGGATCAATTCGTTATTTGTCGGTACAGAAGAGTAAAACACCATATCCACCATCGCCGACAATACATCCATGCTCCAGCGTGACGCTGCATGAAATAGTTCACTGCCACCGATAAGCATCACTTTGCCGTTTTGACCTTTATGTGACCCCGGTTCCATGTGGCGGATTTGACTGATATACGTGTCAAAATTCATAGCTTGAGTTTACAACGTAACTTGAGTAGCGATAAGCGGCAAAGTACTCACGTCTTCCGCGCTCGTCAAAATGACTTGGCGATTGTCAAAGAGTGATAAAACCAATTCGCGATTGTGTTCGTCCAGTTCGGAAAAAATATCATCGAGCAATAATACGGGCGAAACTTCTGTTTCTTTTTCTATAAACTGCAGCGCTGCAATTTTGAGCCACAGTACACTCATACGCTGCTGACCGCGCGAGCCAAAGCGTGACACATCCTGCATGTCATCTTTGTTTTTGGATAGAGCAAACGAAACAATTAAACTATCACGATGGGGACCGACTAAGGTTTTTCCTGCCGCTACTTCGGCCTGCGCATACTGATGCAGACGCTCCTCGGTCATTAACGAGTGATCATAAATAAGCGCTCCCTTAATCGGGAACAACACTGTGTCATTGATAAAGTGGACAAGTCTTCCCCGCTCACGGGTCAACACATCGCCATGTTTGATCAGCAGCGTGTCCCAAAAGACAAATTCACGGCGGGTCGTTTGACCTTCGCGCAATTGCAAAATAAGTTTGTTACGGTGGCGCAGTGCTTTTTCATAGTCGCGAAGCGACCGAGAATACTGCGGACTCACTTGCACCAACACGTCATTTAAATACTCACGTTTGAAACTTGGACCATCACTGATGAGTTCCAAGTCTTCCGGACGGAAAATGACAGACTTGAGCGCTCCAGCGATATCGCCACGGCGCTTGGGTGCACCATTCCGTTTGTAATGCGTGACAGTGTGACCAGTAGGGCTCTTGGCAATCGTCAAATGCAATTTTGTCTCATCGTTCTCTTCGGCTATGACTGCATCGATATGCGCAGCTTCCATCCCCTCGCGGATACAGTCGGCTAGTAGCTTGGCGCGGAAACTTTTGCCAGTAGACAATAGATGTAGTGCCTCCAAAATATTGGTCTTGCCAATCCCATTTGGACCCAGCACAAGTGTTTGTTTTTCGTCAAAAGAAAATGCTTTCTTAGAAAAATTTCTGAAATCGGTTAGCGATAGACTAAGTACCCTTGAGACATCCATGGTCGCATTCTCTCATATCTGACAGTGAGGGCAGAAGAATGTTCCGCGGCCACCAAGAAAAATCTTTTGAATTGGAGTTTGACAGCGGGGACATGGCTTACCTTCGCGCATATAGACTTTGAAAAAGTTTTGATACTCACCCCTCCCGCCGAATAAATTTCTATACGAATTATCGCTGGCTCCGCCACGGGCTATTCCCTCTTTGAGTACTTCTTCGATCGATGCGAACAGTCTTTGAATTTCTGCTTGCTGTAAGCCATTGGCTGTTCGCTTTGGATTAATTTTTGCTATCCACAAGCTTTCGCAGGCATAAATATTCCCAATTCCGGCAATTTTTTCCTGATCCAAGAGCAAAGTTTTAATTGGGCGTTTAGAAACAGCGCATAGTTTTTCGAGATCTTCTAATGTGAAATCTTTGAGCAGTTCTTTACCTAATTTGGCAACAAACGCATGTTCGTTTACCTTGTCTGTTGGCAAGATATGAATATATCCAAACCGGCGGTAGTCGGAATATGCCAAACGCTCTTTGTTTGTTAAATGGAAAATAACATGTGTATGTTCCGGTAACGGTTCCTCGGGTTTTAATAGCGTCAACCTTCCCGTCATTTTCAAATGAATGGCCAAAGACAAACCGCCTGATAAATCGAGAATGAGTAATTTGCCAAATCTTCTGGCACCCAAATTTTTTTCAGATTCGAGCGACTTGGCGTCCCCACGCAAAATTAAGTGTCGCTTTTGCTCGACGTTATGGATAGTTAGGCCCACAACGTTTTGTTCAAGTTGTTTGCGTACGGTCTCTACTTCGGGAAGCTCGGGCATTATCTATTTTCCTAAGTCTTTTGGACCAAAAGCGAATGGCAAAAGTTCTGCTACTGTCTTTTCTAATACTACTTTAGGATCGTCACAAACACAGATAACTTTTGCTTCTGGATTAAACTCATACATCACTTGTCTACATACTCCGCATGGTGCGGCAACTTCTTGCGTGGGCGTATATACCCACATTTCAACTAAGTAAATAAATCCTGCCGAGACTGCTGCGAAGATGGCAGAGCGCTCTCCACAATTCGTGGGGCCATAAGCAGCATTCTCGACATTGCATCCAGAAAAACCCTTTTGTTCTCCTTTTTCATTCTCGAAAACTCCAAATGCGCCAACCTTAAAATTTGAGTACGGTGAATATGAATGTGTTGCAGCTTCCTTCGCCGCTTTGATACATAGTTCTCGTGCAAATGCTGCCATACGTGCCTACCTTTCTAATACAGCTAAGAAGGCTTCTTGCGGCAAACTGACTTTACCAAATTCTTTCATGCGCTTCTTGCCTTTTGCTTGTTTCTTGAGCAATTTGTCTTTGCGGGTTTGATCACCGCCATACATACCTGCAGTGACGTCTTTCCTATACCCGGAAATATCAGCACGTGCGACTACTTTACCACCGATTGCAGCTTGGATGGAAATTTCAAAGTTTTGTTTCGGAATTACCTCTTTGAGTTTTTTGACTAGTCTCCTGCCGAT